>DUSK01000108.1 GCA_012842275.1 Syntrophaceticus sp.
AGAGAAGAAAGAGTTTTTATAACCTGGCAATGGTTGGTTTGACACGCAAAAGAACAGAACTTTATCATAGAATAGAGGCTCGGGTGGACAAGATGTTTGCAGATGGTCTGGTAGAGGAGGTGAAGTCTATTCTGGATATGGGATATGATCCCAAAATCAAGCCACTGCAGAGCCTTGGTTATAAACAAGTAGTGGAGTTTCTGATGGGTGATTGTGATCTAGCTGAAGCAATAGCATCAACAAAAAAAGCGACCAGAAACTATGCTAAAAGACAGCTGACCTGGTTCCGTAGAGACGACAGGATCAATTGGTTCTCACTGTCAGAAGAGGGTACACAGCAAATATTAAAGAGAATTGCCCTTGATATATGCAGGAGTATCAATATTAATGTAGAATACATTGGCAAAGATTAGAAAACGGAGGAATAAAAGATGTCTAAAGTACAAATTAACCTACAGGATTATTTCTTAAATCAAGTACGAAAAGAAGGAATTCCGATTACTGTCTTCCTGGTTAACGGATTTCAGTTGAAAGGGAATTTACGCGGCTTTGATAATTTCACAGTTATTTTAGAAAGTGAAGGAAAACAGCAAATGGTTTATAAGCATGCGATTTCTACAATTGTGCCTAATAAACCGATAAGTCTATCTTATGATTCAGCAAACCATAACTAATATGACTAATACCTGCTAAGGGGGATGGAAATGAAAAGTAAGCTATTTTATATAGTATTCTTCATCTCCATCTTTGCGTTTTTTTTATTGGCAGGGTGCAGTCAAGAAGATAATAGTGAAAATGCTCTTAAAATTGGTATACTTCCCAATGAGGAGGTTTTACCACTCTATGTTGCCCAAGAAGAAGGTTTTTTTGAGAAATACGGTATTGATGTGGAGATAGTCAATTTTCAAAGTGCTGCTGAAAGAGATGCCGCTATACAGGCTGGAGCTGTGGATGGAGTTGAGGGGGACTTGCTTGCAGTAGCTTTAATAAGGCAGGGAGGAACACCTGTAAAAGCAGTATCTTTAGCGATGGGTGCAAGCCCTGAGGAGGGGCGTTTTGCAATGCTGGCAGCTCCCGGCACTATTGAAAATATCGATGATCTAAAGGGCAAGACACTGGCTATTTCCAAAAACACCATCATTGAATATGTGGCGGATCAGATGCTACTGGCTAAGGGAATAAAACCGCAAGAGGTACAAAAGGTCAATATCGCTAAGATGCCTTTAAGAGCGGAAATGCTCTTACAGGGTGAGGTAACTGCTGCAGTACTGGCAGATCCTTTAGCTGTTCATGCTGAACTAAAAGGGGCCAAGGTATTGGTTGATGACACCAAGCTTTCGGAAAATATATCCCAGTCGGTCTATTTTTTCAGGGATGATGTTATCAAAAGTAAAAGATCGGCTATCAGAAAGTTTCTGCAGGCGTATAGGGATGGGGCTGAAGCGGTAGCAGAAAACCCGGAAAAGTACCGGGACCTTTTTATTGAAAAGGTGAATATCCCGGTAGAACTGCAGAGTTCTTACCCGGTACCATCTTTTTCCCCTCTTGAATTGCCAGCAAAAAAGGATACGCAGCGGGTAATCGACTGGCTGCGCGACAATAATCTGTTAACAAAAGATTATTCCTATACTGATATTGTTACAGATGAAGTGATTAAAACAATAGATTAAATAGGGGTAATGATTAATGCTGACTCTCAATAACGTTTCCTTGGCCTATACCAATGGCAGAGCATCAGTCAAAGCCCTGGCGGATATTAATTTTCAAATTGAACGAGGCAAGAGCTATGCCATTATAGGACCTTCGGGATGTGGTAAAACATCCCTTATTTTTCTCATGATGGGTCTGCTCCCTCCCACAACAGGGGAAATCTTACTAGATGGAGAACCGCTGTTAAAACCGCATAAGGATACAGCACTGATCTTACAGGAATACGGACTGCTGCCTTGGAAAACTGTATGGGAAAATGCGGCATTGGGCCTTAAACTGCGTAAAGTGGCTGAAGAGGAGATTAACCGTATTTTGGAGCGGGTCTTTGAAGAGTTGGAGCTTACCGAGTGCATTGATCGCTATCCTTCACAATTAAGCGGTGGTCAGAAGCAGAGGGTTGCTCTTGCTCGTGCCTTATCCCTGAAACCCAAGCTTTTACTGATGGATGAGCCGCTATCAGCTTTGGATGCCTTAACAAGAGAAAACCTACAGGAAGTAATTTTAAAATTGATCAAGCGTTATCAAATGACAAGTGTATTAGTCACTCACAGTATTGAAGAAGCAGTGTATTTAGGGCAAAAAATTGTTATCCTTTCTGCGCGGCCTGGCAGGATTTGTGCTCAGATAGATAATCCCGAACAAGGAACAGATGGCTACCGTAAAAAAACATCTTACCACGAAAAATGCAGTGAGGTCAGATCTTTACTGGAGGTATATTCCCAGTGAACAGTAATATGAATAAAACACTCACATATATTGCAGCAGCACTTTTTCTATTTGTGCTTTGGGATATACTGGCCTTGATCCTACACAACCCGGCTCTGCCGCGCCCAATTCCAGCTATAATAGCTTTTTTTCAGATCTTTCCCCAGAGTCTCTGGAGGCATTTTTTAATAAGTACTTACCGGGTTTTGGTCAGTTTGTTCATCGGGCTTGCCATCGCTGTTCCCCTTGGACTTTATTTGGGAAGAGAACCGAAACTGGACAAGTGGGTTTCACCACAGCTATATCTGACCTATCCCGTCCCCAAGATTGCACTGCTGCCGGTGATCTTTGCTGTCTTTAAGATTGGGGATCTTTCAAAAATAATACTCATTGTTCTGATCATATTTTTTCAGATTATAGTGACCGTCAGGGATGCGGCTCAAAATATTCCAGCCAATTCGGTTTTATCTGTTCTCTCCTTAGGTGCGACACCTAAGGAGATCTATCGCCATGTGATCATACCGGGATGTTTGCCGGAAATATTTACTGCTGCCCGGATCAGCCTGGGTACCGCAATCAGCATTCTCTTTTTTGCTGAGTCCTTCGCCCCCTTTGATGGTTTGGGCTACTTCATATTTGAAGCATGGAGCAGGGTAAATTACCCGGAGATGTTTGCAGGGATCATAGCCATCAGCCTGCAGGGTTTTATCCTCTTTCTGATATTGGATTTTATGCAGCGGCGTTTTTGCCCCTGGTTGTATACTTAACACAGTTTCACCTTAAATTGCGTATAATGTATTTGGTGTTATAAGATCAACCAGAGGTGAAAACTGGGTGAATTTTAGGCTCCCATCGATGATCGGGGGAAACAATTATCAGCCTTATTCCATCAAAACCAGCCATAAAAGTCGGCAATCAACACTCAAAGATGAAGGGCAAAGATTAAAACCGGAACTGGTATTAGAGGAACTCAATAGCTTGATAGGACTCAGCGAGGTGAAAAAGCTCGTTTTAGAGCTTTCTGCCTTTGTACAGATCCAAAAACGCCGGGAAAAAGTAAACCTGCGTACCGAACCCCTGGTCTTACATATGATTTTCAAGGGTAATCCAGGAACAGGCAAAACAACTATTGCCAGAATCATGGGGAAGCTGTTCCGGTCTATGGGTGTCCTTTCCCAGGGGCATCTTGTTGAAGTGGAAAGGGCTGATTTGGTAGGTGAGTATATCGGACATACAGCTCATAAAACCAGAGAGCAGATCAAAAGAGCAATTGGGGGAATTTTATTTATCGATGAAGCATATTCCCTGGCCCGGGGTGGAGAAAAGGATTTCGGTAAAGAATGTATCGATGTATTGGTTAAGGCCATGGAGGATAATAAGGAAAAGATGGTGCT
>DUSK01000109.1 GCA_012842275.1 Syntrophaceticus sp.
GGCGGGAGTCTTCTTTTTGTTTCTCAAAAACGGGTGCTAATCTCTTAAAATTTACCTATCAACATCTGATCTAGCGTTGATGGATGCTATTATTTAGCAAAAACTTGTATGTTTGTCACACAGTCTGACGGTGACTTTGACTCATTCGACTAAAAGGAAGCAAAAAGACCGTCCCTGTGCTTCCTGTTCTTCCGTGACAGGACCCCCGTCCCCTTG
Source organism: Syntrophaceticus sp. (assembly GCA_012842275.1). Classification (GTDB taxonomy): domain Bacteria; phylum Bacillota; class DSM-12270; order Thermacetogeniales; family Thermacetogeniaceae; genus DTU068. Next base: position 217 of record DUSK01000109.1, read on the forward strand.
TCACATGACAGTAACCCCGTCCCCTTGTCACCCTTGTCACAACACCCTTTGTCACACTTCACTTTGTAAGGCTGACTCCAGGAGGATAAGGTCGATCTGCTGGTAATCTGTATTGTGTTTAAGGTCTACATCGCGGTTACTCATCTGCCTTTTATATTTGAGAACGCTCTCCTCAGCAATCTCTATATGGAGAGGATCGGTTGTTCCCCTTTTCTGCCCGATGATAACAGAACGGTAAGGAGAAAACATAATCCGCAGGCTGGCAGGCAAAGGGTGGGTGATCAGTTCATCCCCCTCATGAACCAGATCCCTTACCCTGATCAAGACCTGTTCAACCGTTCCATCTATAAAAAGCACATTTTCTGAATATTTATCCCGCACTAGTGGATTGTTTGTGACAATTGTTTTCTGCAAAGCCTTCATCCTCCCATACCGGCTTATACCTGAGTCAAGTGAGTCAAGGGGACGGTGACTTTGACTCATTCGACTAAAAGGAAGCAAAAAGACCGTCCCTGTGCTTCTGTGCTTCCTGTGCTTCCGTGACAGGACCCCCGTCCCCTTGTCACCGTTCTGTGCTTCCGTGACAGGACCCCCGTCCCCTTGTCACACCCTTGTCACACCGAACACTACAGGTATCCATTTTCCTTCAGGAGTTGTACAGCCCTTTCCTTATCCTCAGGAGCGATCATGATAACCGGCCCTGTACAGCCCATACCGCTTTCCGCATAGATCTTTTCCTTCCACAAAAGGCGCACAGCGTCTTCGATTTCCATCACTTCGATCCCTGGGATGTCCTCACTGACCATTTTTTTCGGCGGTGGGGTTATTTCTTCTGCATCATCCTTTTTACCGGTATCCCCTGCTGCCAGGGTTTTGAGCAGTTCACTCAAGCCGGCCTTTTTGGCTGCGCTGTATTCCGCCTTGACCTGCTCCATAACCCTGCCTCTGGCACACTCAGCTGCGTAGCGAATCGCTCCCGCAATAACCGGGGCACCGGAACTCCGGGAGATGATGCAGATGATCCGGTCAAAGCCCTCTCCCACACCTGGCCCGTATCCCAGGCCTAGGGCTTCGTAATTCCCCCCACTGCTGTAGGCTGATAAAACCTTGATCAGCACATTGCCGGTAAGGCTGTCCATAACCATTACATCAGGAACACCCATCAGGAGGTCATTCCCCCTCATCACCACACCACCGTCACTCCTGGCGGATTCGGCAAAGGCGATGGGGTACCCCCCTTCCTGCAGTTTCCTCAAGGCCCTCTCCAACTGCCTGGCGCCATCTATGTTCAAAATACCCACAGTGGGGTTCTCTCTGCCACAGGCCTTAGCAGTGGCAATTCCCAGTATGGTGTTGTGGAGCAGGGCTGTGACCCTCTCTGTGGCAGAGGTCCCTGTGGTGGTAGCTATAAATATCTCCCTGCCTTTGACCGGGGTGATCACTCTACCAACTGTGGAGACCCCGATAGGAAACGGGTAGTGCAGGGTCACTGCGGCATCCAAATACCCCTTTTGCAGGAGTTCATCCATTTTCTTGTGTGATTCCTGCTCGTCTTCAGCCTCCACCAGCTCAAAGCTGCCCTCTGCTCCTTTACCGATCAGCACAACCTCCAGCCCAGGGTTTTGTCTTTGGGCCAGCTCAGCTCCGGCTACCAACTCTGCTACGCCGTGCTCACTCCCCAGGATGGTGAGTCCAACCCGGGTCTTTTTACCATAGGCACCTGTTTCCAATGCATCGGCAATTTCTTCAAAAACATCTGCAATGGCGGCGCGCATCATTTTTTCATCCATGATCTCACCTTCCTTTCCATAAAGGTGTTTTTCATCCCCTATTCCCGAAAAGACTTAGCAAATTCTCGCATGGCTTCAGCGATCATTTTGCGCAGCTGTTCCTGATCAAAACCGGTATCTACTTCTACCACTCCGCTGTTTTTCTCCATAATCATGGAAACACCGTCAAACAGGTTGGTCAATCTCCCCAGGAAAAGGCTGCCCTTGCCGATAATCATTGCTCTTTCGATCTTTCCTTCCAGGATCATGTCCCTGGCATGTCCGATAAAGGGCACACCGGAGGGAATGTGTCCCTGAGTGGGCGCAAAGCCGGGCATCCCGAAGCTGTCAACAACCTTCATCAAATCCGCTTTTTCTATATCCCCTCTTTTCACAGCCAGGGCGCTGATCATTTTAAAGTTGGCCATAGGCACATTACCTGCACCAGCAGGTTCTGTGATCTCCGGGTTCTGCAGTTCCGGGGCATAGCGGTCAATATCTGTGATCTTATAGCCGATCTTCTCCAGCGGATCAGTGACAATAGCGGTCATTACTGCCTGTGGTGAGGCCCCGGAACCGATTCTGTGCCGCCCGATGGCATCGGTCCTGATCACCGGATTGACACCGTCATTTTCGGAAATATGAACAGCAAAAGCACCGATCATATCCTCCAGTGCAGGCATTCCTTTTTTCACATGATCCCTTGAGTTCATTCCCAATTTAGCTGTACAGCCTCCGCCCAGCACTACCACATTGCTGTAGATCCCCGACTGCACCAGAGCCGCTGCTTCCACCAATGCATGGGCAGGGCCGGCGCAGAAGCTGCGGGTGTCTGAGCCTGTGGCATTGATACAGCCGCAGATTTCGCCGATGGCTTTGGCAAAGTTGCCGCCGCCCCGCTGATTCATATCACCGCATGCTTCCTCTGAACACTCGATAATATAATCAACCTGTTCAGGCTTTAGATCTGTTTTTGCCAGCAGCTGTTTGAGAACTAAAACTGCTGACGCCTTATTGGCCAGGTTCCCCAGCATCACCTCTGAGGATAGCGCTTCATCAAATTCGTGGGCCTTTTTAACACAGCCCACCAGTTTTCCTGCGAAATACAGGGGTTGGGCGTCATGCTCATCGACCAGTTTCTGTATTTCATCAGCACTATGAGCTGTGCTTTCCAATTTTTTAATCTCTTTGATATCCTTTAATACCGGGTGTGACTCCAGTTTCTCTTTGACACCGGCCTGGAAGGCCTCTTCTAATATAACCAGATCAAAGCTGTCCACCATTTTCATTAAGCCGAAAAACTCATCTTCCGGCATAATCTCCCCGTACTTTCCGTCCCTGGAGGCACCGGCTATCGGGTTTTCATACCATGGATGGGCTATTTCCTTTAATTGATCTGGTGTGATGTTTCCGATATAGGCCTGGTTAGGCGGGTAGCTGACAGCCTCTTCAAAACTCCTCAGGTGTTCAGGCAGTGCTTTGAGGTGTTCTGACTGCTCGTTTTTTAACCGCTCTGTTATTTGGGTGGAACCCTGATGCAAAAGCATGCTGGTAGCTTGAACCAGGGCATAGGCTGCTCCTTTGACAACCGGATAGTTCATTTGTTATCACCTCCATAGTGGTATAAAGGGTAATGGGTAAAATACCTTTTACACCATTACCCTCTGTATTAGCCCTCATTCAACAGTTTATTGCCTATATGTTTTAACTTCATTAACTATCTCATCAACATCGAGCACCATTTCCATCATACCGACCTGTTCCTCATAAACATCAGCAGGGATTTCATCCTTTAATTCAAA
>DUSK01000110.1 GCA_012842275.1 Syntrophaceticus sp.
ATCCCTTCCTTTTGGAATGCCTCTTTCAGTCCCAGGTTGCTCATCACTGTAACAGTGACCTTGTTTTTTTCCAGTGTGCCTTTGCGTTTGCGGTTAAGGCCGCAGATCACCATAATCTGGTCTCCATCTACCAGCTTCCCCTGTTCATCAACAGCCAGCAAACGGTCGGCATCGCCATCAAAGGCCAACCCCAGGTCAGCCCCCCGGGCAACTACCTCCTGCATCAGTGACTCAGGGTGGGTGGACCCGCAGTTATCATTGATATTGACACCATCAGGTTCACCGTGAAGCACGGTCACAGATGCTCCCAATTCCCTAAAAAGTTGGGGAGCAATCCTGGATGCGGCGCCATTGGCACAGTCAAGCACGATCTTCAGGCCGCTTAAATCCACATAAAGTTCCTCTCTCAAAAAACGGAGATATCGCTCAGAGGCCGCTGCCTCATCATAAACTCGGCCCACATCTGCTCCTGTGGGAACGGGGAAATCGTAATCATTTAATACATAGTTTTCGATCTCTTCCTCCACAGCGTCAGGCAGTTTGAAACCGTCACCGGCAAAAAACTTGATACCGTTATCTGATACCGGATTGTGGGAGGCGGAAATAACAACCCCAGCACAGCAGCCGTATATTCTGGTCAAGTAAGCCAAGCCGGGTGTGGGAACAACTCCCATCCGCAGGCAATCTCCGCCCACAGACAAAATGCCGGCAGTTAAAGCTGCCTCCAGCATATCGCCGGAGATCCGGGTGTCCTTGCCGATAGCTATTTTGGGACGTTTTCCCTGCCGGGAAAGAACAAAAGCACCGGCCCTGCCCAGCTTAAATGCCAGATCCGGGGTTAATTCCTTGTTAGCAACACCCCGTACCCCATCTGTACCGAAAAGTTTAGCCATCCTTTCAGCTTCCTCCTCTCGCTGACAACTTGTGTTTAATAACACCCATGTATTATATCACTATTCTATCAGCCTGGTAATTGCTCATTATGATTTTGATCCGGTGGTTCCTCTTCCTCTGCCGGCAGGGGTTCGATCACAACAGTAACCTTCACAGTTCTTTGCGCCAAAGGGATAACTCCTTCAGGGAATACTACTTCCACTTCCCTGCTGATATTCCCTTTTGCCCCAGTTATATCAATAGGTTTAGTGCGCAGTTCGTTGATGCTGGAGAGAAGTCCAGCAGATCCGGTTACCTGGAGTCTGTTGGGTTCCAGCTGTTGGGTTTTTACAGCATATCCTTCAGCAGGATCACCCTGCAGGGGAACAACCACTGTCACATATTTGATGGGCCCGCTGGTTACCACAGTCAGATTGACCTTAACAGAACTTGGCTCTACAGTTACTTTGTCACGGAGGTTATCAGGCAACTGCACCTTTACCTGCCGGCTGATGCTGGTGCTTGTATTATTCAACTCCAATACCGCTTGAACATCCTGCACCTCATCAACAAAGCGGCTGGGGCCTTTCACTGTAACCTCCTCCGGATCAGCTTCAGGATCCTGGTAAGTAAATCCTGCCGCTGTTTCCCCACGCACCAGAACACGCACAGGAACACTTTTACCTGCCATCCTATCGATGTCCACCTTGATCTGTTCAGGATCGCATTTTACAACCTGAACACCGAAGGGCGCTTCTACCTTAACAGGAAGGAGTTTTTCTCCCACAGCTCCTTCCCGGATTTCAACATAGACACTTAAGTCACTGTCCTTAACATTGCGCACAATGCTCTGTAGGCCCCTTACTGTGACTTTGACCTCAGGAAGTGGCGTAACCAATACCTGCTCGGAGGAAAGCCCCCGGGGTACTGCCTGTATTGTAAAGTTCCGTTCTATAATGGGGTCACGCTGTCCTGCCACATAGTACCAGAGCATAACTGCCACCAATATTGCCAGCAGTTTGTAACCGATATTGTTACGGTTGAACCATTTGTAAAGCCTACTGTCTTTCATGTCTTTCATATCTATCCTCTTCCTTAACTGGTCCAAGCAGATAGCCCAGTTTCTTTTCCAGTTCAATCCTTTTCAGACCACGCACCAGCTTGCCGTTTTTGGCCAGAGAAATAATTCCGTTTTCTTCAGAAACTACCACAGCAACAGCATCACTCTGTTCGGTTATGCCTATGGCAGCCCGGTGCCTGGTTCCTATGTCGCGGCTTAAAAATGGGTTTTCAGTCAAGGGGAGATAACAGGCAGCAGCCAAAATCCGGTTCCCACTGATGATGATGGCACCGTCATGGAGAGGGGTGTTAGGCTCAAAAATATTGATAATCGCTTCTTCAGAGACCAGGGCATCCAGTTTTACTCCACTTTCCACATATTCCAAAAGCCCTGTTTCCCTGGTAAAAACAATAAGTGCCCCTACCCGCCTCTGGGAGAGGTTCTCTGCCGCCGATGCTGTACTGCTGGCCACACGTTTAATCTCCTCCTCTGCCAAGAGGGAACGCCTCCCAAAGAGACTGCCCCTCCCCAATTGCTCCAGTGCCCGTCTCAGTTCCGGCTGAAAAACAACAGGAAGTGCTACAGCAAGTGCAGTCCATGTTTTGCCCAGCAGCCAGCTGATGGTGGAAAGATGAAACTGAGCGCTCACCGCAGAGGCTATCAAAAGCACTGCCAACCCCTTCAGGAGTTGGACAGCCCTTGTGCCTTTGATCAACAGCAGCAGCTTATAAACCACAAATGCGACAATAAGTATATCAATAAATGTGCGCAGATCTAAGTAGTTAAAATAGGCCAGGAATCTGGACATCCTTCTTCACCCAATTTTCCATTGTTTATAAGCCTTTTTAAATATACACCAGATAGCTGTCCTCTGACAAATAATATCATCAGGTAAAGCCGTATAATACTGACAAAACAGAACAAAAGGTATATGATTAATAATAATAAATTAATGATGCATTGTCATCTATCTTTATAGCTCACCGGCTCTTGAGGAAATGGTCATCTCCAAAATCAAGGATGACCGGAGCAATTTGTCTGGCCTTTGTAAGTCATTTGGGGCCCCGCTGGTATATTATAATGGGCCAACCTTTGTCGTTTCGGCCAACACCACACTGCAGCTGAATTCCCCTGATCATTTGGGGGGCAGGGTGATGAGGACTGACCAGCACCGCTGCTGTGTTGGTCTGGAGTAAGGCTGAGGTCACATATATCAACAGAAATTTACATAACATGGAAGCAGGAAAATGGTACTGGCTAACGAAATGTATGACAGACCCTCAACATGAAGAAAGGGGGTAATTTGAGTGAGATTTTTTAAGAACTGGCAGCTACCGCTGGCATTCGTGCTGTTCTTGACAGGAATTATGCTTATGCTGGCTATCCATGCCATTCGCGGGGAAGCTAATACCCCTACCCAACAAAAAAACAAAAGATTGATTACGATGGTGCAGCAACAGGAAGAGGAACTGGAGCAGTTGAAAAAAAGCCTTCATGAAAAAAGAGAAAGCCTGAAGAAATATCAAAAAAGCCTATCAGAAGGTAAGCTGGAAACCGAAAAGCTACAGTATGAATTAGACAAGCTTCTATTTCTTTCGGGTTTATATGCTGTGCAGGGAGAAGGCATCACTGTCCATCTGGATGACAACACTAAAGGAAAAGAACTGGCAATTCAAAAAAACCCTGATACAAGAATTGAAGACTTTTTAATCCATGATAAACACCTTCTCTATATTGTATATGAATTGCGGGCAGCTGGCGCGGAAGCAATTTCCATCAACAACCAGAGAGTCATCAATTCGACTGATATTAGGTGTGTTGGAACAACCATCCAGGTGAATGCGGAACGACTTGCTCCACCGTTTATCATCAAAGCTATCGGAGACCCCGATAATTTGACCAGGGTTTTGGAGGCAGAAAAAAGCCAGTACAACTTTTTAAAGATGGCTGGGTTTCCGGTGAACATTGAAAAACACAAGAATTTGGTAATAGAGCCTTACAAAGGCAGTTACCAATTCACCCACGCCCAACCAAAGGAGGAGAAAGAATAGATGTGGGTACCGTTTCTGGGCCTGTTGATAGGCCTGCTTATCGGTACAGTGCTGAATATACCAATACCTGGAGTATGGGCCAAATACCTATCCATAGCAGTATTGGCAGCGCTGGACTCGGCCTTCGGCGGGATTAAATCCATTTTTGAAGAAAGATTTAATGCTACGATCCTCCTGACCGGTTTTTTTTCCAACACCCTGATGGCTGCTTTGCTTGCCTATCTGGGAGATCAGTTAGGAGTCGATCTCTATCTGGCTGCTGTTATCGCCTTTGGTGTCCGTCTCTTCCAGAACCTAGCTATCATAAGAAGAGAACTGCTGGATAAAATGGTTGAAAAACGCCAATCAAAGAGGAGAAAGAGGGATAACAGTGAGTAAACTGCGAGATTGGAAACTCCCTGTTTTTATCACTTTTATCCTGTTGGGAGTGCTGATTACAGTACAGTTCCGCACCCAGCAGACCTACCTGAGGGACCTTTCTCAGCAGTCCCAAGATGACCTGCTTCAGATGCTGAGCAGAAATAATGAAGAAAAAACCAAGCTGGAACAGGAACTGACTGTGCTTGACCAGAAACTCCGCACAGTCAGCACAGATGTAACTACAGGTGAAAATCTGACCAAAGAACTGCAACAGGATATCTTGGAACAAAAAACTGCCATTGGACTTATACCTGTCAAGGGGCCAGGGATTACCATTACCATCGATGCCAATTCCCCTATCATGTATATGGATCTGATAGATATTATCAATGAACTCTGGAATGCCCAAGCTGAAGCCATCGCCATCAACGAACACCGGGTGACCAGTTGGACTAAGATTCACTGGAGTGGTGAAAACAGTATGGCTGTAACTGTAAATGGGAAAAAAATCACCTTCCCTTGTGTCATCACAGCAATCGGTGACCCTAATAAACTGGAAGAAGGGCTGCGGCTTATGGGAGGGGTGTTAGATGATCTGGCAGTCTATGATATCTACCCTGTTATAACAAAAGAAGAAAGCTTAGAAGTACCCGGAGCTGAAATGCCCAATATCCGCTTCATGATACCTAAAGCAGAAAGTTAAAGCCCGAGTTTTCCTCGGGCTTCTTAATTTATTAAGCCTTTTTTTTCTGCCTCCTCAAAAGGAAGTAGTTCATGCTGTCGGTGAGGGCCTGCCAGCTGGCTTCGATGATGTTCTCTGACAGACCTACAGTACTCCAGGTGCCTTCGGAATCAGCGGATTCAATGAGTACACGCACTTTGGCACTGGTACCGTCCTTGCCGTCTAAAACCCGCACCTTATAATCCACAAGGTGCATTTCTTTTAGGGATGGGTAAAACTCCTCCAGCGCTTTTCTGAGTGCATTGTCCACAGCATTGACCGGGCCATCCCCCTCTGCTGCTGTGTGCATCACCTGATCACCGACCCTGAGTTTGATCATAGCCTCAGAGTTGATGAGCTCCTCCCCGTTTCCATTGGCAGGTCGTTTCTCCACCAGAATTTTCAGGCTCTCCAAGGTAAAGAATTCCGCTTTCTGCCCGGCACTCCTGTGCAGCAGCAGTTCCAAAGAGGCCTCTGCACCTTCAAACTGATAGCCTTTATGCTCCAGTTCCTTTATTTCACTGCTTAAACGCCGGACGGATTCGCTGTCTTTGGTCAGATCGAATCCGAATTCCTGAGCCTTAAATAAGATATTGCTTGCTCCTGACAACTCAGATACCAGTACCCGCCTCCTGTTTCCTACCAGTTCGGGGTTTATATGCTCATAGGTCACGGGATCCTTTAATATGGCACTCACATGGATCCCCGCTTTATGGGCAAAAGCACTGGAACCAACAAAAGGCTGATTGCTTAAAGGGTTCATATTGGCGATCTCGCTCACATAGCGGGACACCTCAGTTAGCCGCTTGAGGCATGAATCATCTATGGTAGATAATCCCATCTTCAACTGTAAGTTCGGAATCACGGAGCAGAGATTGGCATTTCCACACCTTTCCCCGAAACCGTTGATACATCCCTGGACCTGCCGGACTCCACATTTGACAGCAGCAAGGCTGTTGGCTACAGCCAGTTCTCCGTCATTATGGGCGTGGATCCCCAACGGTGTGCGGATCTCTTCCTGCACCCGTTTGATGATCCGCTCAATTTCCTCAGGCAGGCAGCCGCCATTTGTATCACAGAGCACGATCCAGTCCGCACCTGCCTCTGCAGCCGCTTTCAGTGTAGCCAGAGCATAGTCGGGGTTTGCCTTAAAGCCGTCAAAAAATTGCTCCGCATCATAGACCACTTCTCTGCCGTGCTTCTTTAAATAGCCCACAGTGTCTTTGATCATATTGATATTTTCCTGCAGGCTTGTTTTCAAAGCCATGGTTACATGGTAATCCCATGTTTTGCCGAAGATGGCCACAACCGGGGTTTCCGCTTCCAGCAGGGCTTTGATATTGGCGTCATCCTCTACCCTGCAACCTGCCCTCCTGGTGGAGCTAAAAGCTGAGATTTTAGCATGCTTCAAAGGAAGTTCTTTTACCCTTTTAAAATACTCAAGATCTTTAGGGTTTGACCCCGGCCAACCCCCTTCGATATAATGGATGCCCAGTTCGTCAATTTTAGCAGTGATCTTTAATTTGTCCTCAACAGTTAGACTGATTCCTTCAGCTTGAGTTCCATCTCTCAGAGTTGTGTCATAGATGTAAATTAAATCCCCAACAACCATCATCCTTTCTGTATATATTCTGCAACCAGATCGCCCATCTGGGCAGTAGTGACCTCTTTCCCACCGGAATGCATGAGATCCGGTGTCCGGTAACCCTCTTTCAAAACAGATCGAACTGCATCCTCTACAGCACGAGCCTCCTGATGCATATTAAAAGATATATCCAGCATCAGTGCCGCTGAAAGGATAGTGGCCAGAGGGTTTGCCTTCTGCTGTCCGGCAATATCAGGTGCCGAACCATGCGCCGGTTCATAGAGGGCTACCTCACCACCGATGCTGGCAGAGGCCAGCATACCGATTGATCCGGTTAAAACACTGGCTTCATCGGTTAAAATGTCTCCAAAGGTATTCTCTGTTACAATCACATCAAACTGTGTTGGTTTGCGCACCAACTGCATGGAGCAGTTGTCTACATACAAGTGCTCAAGTTCCACATCCGGGTATTCGCGCCCCAGTTCGGTCATAACCTCTCTCCAAAGGCGGCTGCTGGCCAGAACATTAGCCTTATCTACAGAGGTTAACTTTTTTTTCCTCTTTCTGGCCAGCTCAAAGGCAAGACGACCGATGCGGACGATTTCCCCGGTCCGGTAAACCAGGGTGTCAATGGCCTGCTCCTCACCATCCACTATCTCCCTCTTTTTAGTCCCGAAGTAAAGCCCACCGGTCAATTCCCTCACCACTACCAGATCCATTCCCTCTACTACCTCTGGTTTCAAGGGTGAGGCAGCTATCAAGTCAGGAAAGAGAACCGCCGGCCTGATATTGGCATAAAGCCCAAGCTTTTTTCGCAAAGGGAGCAATGCACCCATTTCGGGACGCAGGTGAACGGGAAGTTGTTCCCATTTAGGGCCCCCGATCGCCCCCAGTAAAATGGCATCACTCTCCTGACATAGCTTTAAGGTGCTTTCAGGCAGGGGGTGGCCGCATTCATCATAAGCTGTCCCGCCGATGAGGGCTTCTTGAAACTGGAAGCTTCTGTTAAAACGCTTCCCTACAGCTTCAAGGGCTTTCACAGCTTCAGGTACGATTTCTTGCCCGATTCCATCTCCGGGTAATAGCAAAATCTTAGGCACGATCCCTCATCCTCTCTCGAACATAATTGATCAGACCGCCCTGTTCAATGATCCCCTGCATAAATGGGGGAAAGGGTGCGGCATGATACTCCTCACCGCTGGTTAAGTTCTTGATCACTCCTTTAACCAGATCCACCTCAACTTGATCGCCCTCCTTAAGTGCTTCCGCCGCTTCCGGGCATTCCAGAATAGGAAGTCCGATATTGACCGCATTGCGGTAAAAGATGCGGGCAAAAGTTGAAGCGATGATACAGGATACACCTGCAGCCTTGATAGCTATCGGCGCATGCTCCCGGGAGGAACCGCAGCCGAAGTTTTTCCCTGCCACGATCACAGCCCCGGGTTCTACCCTCCCGGCAAAGGAGGGATCCGCGTCCTCCATACAGTGGGCTGCCAGCTCAGCCGGGTCATAGGTGTTCATATAGCGGGCAGGTATGATCTGGTCCGTATCGATGTCAT
>DUSK01000111.1 GCA_012842275.1 Syntrophaceticus sp.
CCCTGCCGTATCAAAGCTACTGCCAGCAGGTCCCCCTCTACTCCATCTACAGCTCCAGCCTGTATAGCAGCATCTCTTTCAGCAGCACTCTGAAAATTGACTATTTCCACATCAATACCGTATTTCTTAAAAAAGCCTTCTTCTTGGGCAACATAGAGCGGTAAAACCTCTTCATTGGGAAGTATACCGACCTTTAGCACATCTTTATTTTCACTACTGGCATCTTGGCTGCATCCTGAGATTAATAAAACTGCTAAGATGGAGATGGCGAGTACTATATATAATAGTCTTCTCTTCATTTCCATCCCCCTTTGCAGGTATTACACACTTTAGTGATTAGATGAATCATAAGATAGACTGATCGGTTTATTTGGCACTATTGTAGAAATCGCGTGCTTATAAACCATTTGCTGCTTTCCTTCACTCTCTAAAATAACTGTGAAATTATCAAAACCGCGTAAATTCCCTTTCAACTGAAATCCGTTAACCAGGAAAACAGTAACTGGAATTCCTTCTTTTCTTACTTGATTTAAAAAATAATCCTGTAGGTTAATCTGTACTTTTGACATCTTCTACTCCTCCGTTTTCTAATCATTTCCAATGTATTCTACATTAAATATTGATACTCCTGCATATATCAAGGGCAATTCTGTTTAATAATTGCTGTGTCCCTTCTTCTGACAGTGAGAACCAATGGATCCTGTCATCTTTACGGAACCAGGTGAGCTGCCTTTTTGCATAATTTCTGGTTGCTTTTTTTGTTGACGCTATTGCTTCCGCTAGATCGCAATCACCCCTTAAATACTCAACTACCTGTTTATAACCGAGGCTCTGCAGTGGCTTGATTGTTGGCTCATATCCCATATCAAGAATAGACTTCACCTCCTCCACTAGCCCTTCTGCAAACATCTTGTCCACCCGAGCCTCTATTCTATGATAAAGTTCTGTTCTTTTGCGTGTCAAACCAACCATTGCCAGGTTATAAAAACTCTTTCTTCTCTTATTGATGTAACTGGATATGGTCTTTCCGGTCAGATAATAAACCTCTAAAGCCCTGGAAATACGCCTGAAATCATTGGGATGGATTCTTTTGGCTGCATCGGGATCTATCTTCTGCAGCCTCTGATATAGTTCCTCTTTACCTCCTTGAGACCATATTTCTCGTAATTTTTTTCGTATTTCCTCATACCCTATTGTTTCAGGAAACTCATAAGGATCAATCACCGCCTGGATATATAGACCTGTTCCCCCGACCAAAAAAGGGAGTTTCCCTCTTTCATTAATTTCCTGGATTTTTTTCCGTGCTAATTTCTGATAATCTGCAACACTAAAAGCTTGATCTGGTTCTAGGATGTCGAAAAGATGATGAGGGATACCCTTTTGCCCTTCTTTGGTTAATTTAGCAGCACCGATATTAAAGTATTTATATAACTGCACAGAGTCTGCTGAGATGATCTCACCATTGAACCTTAAAGCTAATTCCACAGCTATATCTGATTTACCTACTGCTGTCGGTCCTGTAATAACCACAAGGGGGGGTAGGCTCATCGATGAAACCACCTGCTCAGGTCAAATTCTGTTATTTTTATATAGGTTGGTCTTCCATGGGGGCAGTGTTCAGGATGATCGGCAGCATCCAGTTGTACTAGCAGTTGATGCATTTCCGCCTGAGTCAATCTATCTCCCGCCTTTATTGCACCTTTACAGGCATATAGTTTTGCAGCAGCTTCTTTAATGTTGAAAGCTGTGTCCGCTTCTTCTTTAGCCTGACGGACCAGATCAAGGTGTTCTCTGAAAAACTGATCTATATTAGTATGCGGTTGATCAGGCACAGTTATCACAAAATATCTGTTTGCTGTTTCCCTTTCCAGAGTATAACCTACATTTTGAAAAAACTCCCGGTTTTCCAGGTAAAGCTGTTCTTCTTCAGGTGTAAGCAGTATTCTGTGGGGGCAGATCTTTTGCGAAAACACCTTTTTATTCTGCCATTTATCCAGTATTTTTTCGTAAAGAACCCGTTCATGAGCAGCATGCTGATCAATGATAAAGAGGTTGCCCTCTTGTTCTGCGATAATATATGTTCCCAGAACCTGGCCGATCAACTGCATCTCCTGAAAAAAGGGATTCTTACTCACAGATTTATCTTTTATAATATCATCTCTGATCTGGAGTTTTTTACCAAATGTCTGATTATAAACAGCTCTCGTCTTGATTGGTAATGGCTCAGTCTGGTACTTTACTTTTTCTCTGGAATGTTGTTGTTCTGGTTCCTGATGAGGACCAGTTTGCTCTTCCTTTACCAGAAATCCGCGCTGTTTTTGTAAAAAAGAAGACAGAGCAAAGTTTACCCCTCTATACACCACCCGGGCCACCAATTGCGAGTCGGAAAAACGAATATCGCTTTTAGTTGGGTGAACATTAACATCGACCATAGATGGGTCAATTTCTATAAAAAGCACAGCAGTAGGATAACGACCTGATGTAATCATTCCCTGATAGGCATTTTCCAGAGTGTGGCTCAATAAAAAGTTGCGAACCAACCGTTTATTAACAAAAAAGGACTGATAAAAACGGCTTGATCTGGTATACTCCGGCTCTGAAATAATGCCTTCAATTTTTATCCCATCCTCCTGGTAAGAAACAGTTAAAAACCGGTCTCTAGATTCTTTGCCGTAAACTATTGTGGCTGTATCTATTATATCCCCTTGACCATATGTTGCAAGGCAGAGCCTCTTACCAGAATAATAGTTGAAAGAAATATGTGGATACCCCAAAGCAAAACGGATAAGCACATCTGCTATAGCAGCTGCCTCAGAGCGGGGGCTTTTTAAAAACTTACGCCGCGGTTGGCTGTTAAAAAAGAGATCCTCGACAATTACCTGTGTACCGCAGGGACAGCCGACAGCTGAAATATCTTTGAGTTCACCACCCTCTACAACGACCTTAGTACCGGCCACTGCATCAGGAGGCCTTGTCATCAGGGTAAAACGGGAAACCGATGAAATAGCTGCTAAAGCCTCTCCGCGGAAACCCAGGGTATTCACCATGTTTAAATCATCAGCTATTCTGATTTTGCTGGTGGCATGCCTGGCAACAGCCATTTTGGCATCATCCGGGTCCATACCACTCCCATTATCAATAACTTTGATCTCCTTCAAACCGGATTCTTTAATTTCCACAGTGATTCTGCTGGCACCGGCATCGATCGAATTCTCTACCAGTTCCTTCACCACTGAAGCAGGTCTTTCCACAACTTCACCTGCTGCTATTTGGTTGATCACATTTTTGTCCAAAAGTACTATCTTACCCAATTACTAACACCCTATCTGCTGTTATTCATCTAAAATTTCTATTTCTCCATCTGCTGTAAATTGATAATAACGATCCCGAGGTTTATCCTGAAGATAAACTACGTCTAAACCTTCTCGCTCCCGTTTTCGCCTCTCATAATATCCTCTGGCTTCTTCCTGACAGGTCTTACATGCCCTGTGGTGAACGGCAACAGCTTCGATTACCTTGCTCTTACCTGTGGAATACATTCCTCGTGATCTGATTATCTGGTAGCCAGGGCAATCATCGCAGATCCGGATAGTTTCATACTGCTGCTCTCTGATGCCATCTGTGTCATAATAGATGTGTCTGTTGACCTCCTCAAACTTTTCTTTGCGATGATATCTTTGTTCTGCCAGCTGCTCTCGCTCTTTCCAGATTCTCCACAAATAATCAGCCAGTTCTTTGATATAATCCATATTTTCTTTAGTTTCTTTAAAATTCTCTTCTTTGTAATCCGGTTCACGCACCCATGAATAGTCAAGTCCGGCCATTGCCAGTATAATCCCTGTATTAACATAGGGAAGTGCGCTTTCAATAGCGTAACCCCCCTCCAAAACTGCCAGGTCCGGAGA
The DNA here is from genome assembly GCA_012842275.1 of Syntrophaceticus sp. Lineage (GTDB taxonomy): Bacteria > Bacillota > DSM-12270 > Thermacetogeniales > Thermacetogeniaceae > DTU068. The sequence goes on from DUSK01000111.1 coordinate 3,906, forward strand.
TAGTTTCTCATTTAACATGGCATAGCCCCTGGCAGTGAAGCGCATATTGGCCAGAGGGTCAGTGTAGTGGTTGTCCTGCCCTGCGCTATTGATGATCAACTCCGGCTTAAAATCATCCAAAATAGGCAAGACCAGGTTGTCCAAAAGATAGTGAATTCCTTCATCTGTTGTATAGGGCTGCAGCGGGATATTAATGTTCATTCCAAAGGCGGCTGGGCCCCCTAGCTCATCACAAAAGCCGGAACCTGGATAGAGGGTACGCCCATCCTGATGATAAGAGATAAACAACACATCAGGGTCATGATAATAGATATCCTGTGTACCATCACCGTGGTGAACATCTGTATCAACAATAGCGATCCTCTGCAGGCCGTATTTTTTCCGCAGATACTCGATCATGATCGCTTCATTATGAATGTTGCAAAAACCGCGATTTCCATGAACCACCCTCATGGCATGGTGACCGGGTGGCCTCACCAGGGCAAAACCGTTATCTATCTCTTTATTCATCAAAGCATCTGCTAAAACAAGAGCACCTCCAGCGGCATAAAGGTGTGCATCTGTAATCTGCGACTCTATATCGGGTACACAGAAATGGGCCCTAGCTATATCCTTTTTTGAAGCCATCCTGGGTTTGTACTCTATCAATTCCGGAAGGTCCATAATCCCCTCTTCGAAAAGCTGATCTCTTGTATAGAGCAGCCTTTCCTCCCGCTCAGGATGGGTGGGAGTGATAGCCCAATCAAAAGCCGGGAAAAAAACCAAACCTGTCGCCATCAGTGATCACCCTTTTCATGGTGTTTTATTATTCCTGTGGGGAATTGGACACAAACATCGATCAAGCGCCCACCTGTTCTCCAGCCGCGCACCATATTAAATACCTCACTATAGACCAATTCAGGCTTGTCGCTAATGTCAATCCCTAATTTTTGCCCTTCTTCTATCAGCCTGTTCATAGCAAAACTTTCTGCATCTGCAAGAGTTTTGACCTCTGTGTTTTTCTCCTGTATACCATTTTCTTCAATGAAAAAGAATTGCCTCTCTGTGTCGAAGTGGAATGTAAGGCGAAGATTGACCTTAGCCAGTGCTGCACCTATGGCGTTGGCCACCTCAGCATCAGGTGGAATCAGGGCATTACATCCCATCTTTTTGCCTAACAGAGGAAGTAATGCCGGTGATGCAGCACCGATTCCAACCAGGTTATTAGGGCGCACCTTCTTTTTCTGCCGCAACTCCCAAATACGGTAAGCAGGTTCCTGTTCCCATGATAAAAACATTTTTTCTATTTCAGATATAATCTTTTCAGTTGTTTTATCCAAAATAAGCTCTGCTGTCTTGTAGGGATTCAGCTTAAGCCCTTCTCCCACCATCTCCATAGCCTTGATGGCTTTTTGCTCATCACCCAGTTCAGTAAGGCCGGCAACCCGCATGGCATCAGTGGGTGTGGGGCAGGGCCCTCCCAAACAGTAAGCAGGGCCTTTCCGGTAGGGCATAATTTTAAGAGTTCCATCCTCAACCTCTAAACAGCTGTCCCCCCCTACAGCAGCAGAACTGGTGGCAAAGGACCTGACTTGGGTGAGCCTGTCACCTACCCGTGCACCACGGGAAGCAAACAAGGGCCTTCCGGACAGGATCAATGCCAGATCCGTAGTTGTTCCACCGATATCCACCACAACAGATGTTTCTCCTTCTGCTGTCAAAGCCAATACACCCAGTGTACTGGCCGCAGGCCCTGAAAAAATGGTTTCCACCGGTTTTTCTGTTGAAAGTTCAAAAGAGAGTGTGCCTCCATCTGCTTTTAATATATAAAGGGGTGCGGTAATCCCTCTTTTTTTCAAAAGCTTCAATATTTCAGAGTAAAAACTGTTATAGTTTGCCTGTGTGGCTAGAGTGAGCAGTGTGGTGTGTACCCGCCGGGGAAAGTTCAAGCGCCCGGTCACCTGATGTCCCATCATCACATACAGATCGGGAATGTGTTTTTTTAGATAAGAAGCCACTTCTACTTCATGCTTTTTATTGCGCTGTGAAAACTTTCCGACAACAGCAACTTTTTTGAGCCCTTTCTTTTTTATCTCTTCAGCACATTTTTTTAATTCTTGTTGATCAAGGGCTTCAATTTCCCGGCCCCGGTAGTCGATAGCACCTGAAAGCAAAAAAGTGTCAGGCACGTGGTAATCATAAGTGTTGGGATTAAGCCCAGGGCCAGGAATGATCACCAGTGCAGCTGGTTCTATTCTATTAGTGGCAATAAGATTAGTGATCAATGTTGTGCTTAAAACGATTCGCTTTAGGTTTTCTCCCTGTGCCGCATCCAACAAAGGATCGAGAGCACTGATTAGTGTATCCAACAAGTGCTCATTATCGGTTGGGGTTTTTACTTTTTTGATCACCTGTTGACCATCAAGTAATACGGCATCTGTATAGGTGCCTCCCACATCTAGACCAATTAACATCAGCAAGTCACCCACCTAAATAATTATCTTTTTTGATGGCCCTTTGGTTTGGAGGTTGTGTTTTCTTTCATCAGTCGCTGCTGCCATTCGGAAAGGATATTCAGCGCTTCAAGGGGTGTTGTCTGAACCAGGTTAAGGCTGCGCAGTTCCTGTATAATCATACTTTTTTCGTCAAAAAGCACCAATTGCACAGCCTGGGAAACAGTTGCTTTCTTCTTATCCTTGATTCCCTCTTTTGCTTCAAGTGAATCAGCCACCTCCCGGGCGCGCTCCACCACTTCAGCAGGGAGATTGGCCAAACGTGCTACTTGAATGCCATAGCTTTTATCTGTTCCACCTGGGACGATTTTATGGAGAAATACTATATCTGCACCCTCTTCTGCCACAGCCACAGAATGATTAACTACTCCACTTAACTTTTCAGCCAATTGGGTCAGCTGATGGTAATGGGTGGCAAAAATTACCCTGGGTTTAATGTGATTATGGAGGTATTCTACTATTGCCCAGGCTATTCCCAAACCATCAAAGGTGCCTGTGCCCCTTCCCACTTCATCCAGCACAATAAAGCTATCTTTTGTAGCATGCTGGAGTATATAGGAAACCTCATTCATCTCCATCATGAAGGTGCTCTGACCCTTTCCAAGATCATCCAGCGCTCCAGCCCGCACAAAAATTCGTTCTGCAATCCCTATTTCGGCTTCCTCTGCGGGAATAAGAGATCCGCACTGAGCCATTAGAATCAATGCAGCAATCTGGCGCATATATGTGGATTTTCCTGCCATATTCGGCCCTGTGAGAATATGAATCCTGTTATTTTCCTCCCCAATCTGTATACTGTTGGGGACAAAAGAACCTTCAGGCATAAGCTGTTCTAAAACCGGGTGGCGGCCATTTTTGATGGTTATAATTCCTGTATTATTGATCTTGGGCCGCACATAATTATAGCGGGCAGCTGTCTCTGCAAAAGATGCCAGACAGTCAATTTGAGCAATCAGCTGCGCATTTTTCCGCACTCTCTCCGCAACTGATTGAGCCTTAGCAAGGATTTCGAGAAATAGCTGGTATTCCAACTCCTGCAGGCGTTCTGTCGCCCCTAAAAAGTTGGCCTCCTGTTCTTTTAATTCCTGTGTGAAGAAACGCTCACCCTGGGTGAGGGTCTGTTTTCTGATATAATTGTCAGGAACCAGATGCAGGTTCGGTTTGGTAACCTCGATATAATACCCAAACACTTTGTTGTATCCAATTTTTAAAGATTTGATTCCTGTGCGTTTCCGCTCCTCTAACTCTAATTTTTTGATCCAGTTTTCCCCTTGATCGATCATTTCTCTCAACCTATCGATCTCGGAGTTGTAACCGTTGTTAATGACCCCACCATTCTTCGGGTTGACAGGAGGGTCCTCAATTATTGCCTGGAAGATCAGTTGCTGTAGATCAGATATCGGATCCAGCATATTTCCCAGCTTCTGAAGCAAACTGCTTTTTGCTTGTTTCAGGCTTTCTTTTAAATTGGGTATCACAGACAGAGATTTGGCCAGTGCAAGCAGATCACGGGGATTGGCAGCCAACCAGTCAATCCTGCTGATAATGCGTTCCAGGTCATATACACTGTTTAACTGATCTCTGATATCCTTGCGCAGGAAATAATTCTCTGCCAGTTCCTGGACCGCCTCCTGCCTCTCCTCTATTTCCTCCACATTCAACAGTGGCAATCCCAGCCAGCGCCGTAAAAGTCGCGTACCCATTCCTGTCATTGTGCGATCTAATGCCCACAACAGGCTGCCCTCTTTTTTACCATCGCGAAGTGTGATAAACAGTTCGAGGTTTCTAATGGTCATGGCATCCAGGTACATATGGCTGCCAGGGGTATAAACCTCTACTTTGCGGAAGGGAAGTTTATCTGTTTTTTGCGTTCCCTGTAAATAGACAAGAAGGTTTGCTGCAGCAGCTAAACCCTCTTTCAAGGCATTTTGATCGAGTCCGATCATATTTTCTTGACCAAACTGCTCAATTAATAGATCTTCTGCTGCCTGGTCTACCTCAGTATAAAGCACCTTTTTCTCCCAGCAGTCTTTCAACAGAGATTGAAAGACAGTTAATTGCCCTTTTGCAACAATACACTCTGTAGGTTCAAGTCGTTTTACCAAATCCACCAAATATTCGGTACCTTCAGGATCAGAAAATTGGGCAAGCTGAAACTCCCCTGTACTGATATCACTCCATGCACAACCGATCTTATCTTTTTTCTGGTAGAGGGAAATAATGTAATTGTTATTTGTCTGATCAAGATATGCCGGATTTAAAACAGTACCAGGGGTTGCCACCCGGACCACATCCCTTTTTACAATGCCTTTCCCCGGTTTAGCTTCCTCTAACTGTTCACAGATGGCAACCTTATAACCCTTTTCTAACAGTCGGTTGAGGTAGTTTTCCGCAGCGTGATAAGGCACCCCACACATAGGTACTTTTGCATCTTTGCCAACCCCGCGGCTAGTAAGGACAATATCCAGTTCTTTAGCTGCCTTTACAGCATCCTCCCCAAACAGTTCATAAAAGTCTCCTAAACGAAAAAAGAGCAAACAATCTGGATACTTTTTTTTGATCGACTGGTACTGGTTCATCAAGGGAGTATTACTGCCCACTGCTGCCACCTCTTTTTAAGCTACTTTTTAGCTGCAGCCTGAACAGCCGTCACAACAATCAGGTGAACAGCTTTCTCCTCTTAAAACCTGGTTAATAACAGCGTTGACCTGCTGCAGTAATTGATTGAATTTCTGTTGGGCGGAAAAATAAGCCTGAATGTTTTTATCCGCTTTTACTTTTTCCTGGAGTTGATTGAATTCATCAAATACCTCATCACTGATCTCTTCCCCAGCATCCTGGGCGTTTTTGATCTGTCTAAACTTTTGCTGGTACTCATTGATCAACCGCAATGATTCCGGGTTGCTGTCGAGATTCTTTTCAGCAGCATGCAGAATAGTTGCCTCTTCAGTTTCCAACAGCGCATACCCGAGTTCCTGTGCTTTTTCCATTAATGACAATACAAGCACCTCCTCTATTGTTTATATTTAATTTCTGGAAAGAGGGGCAGATCCCTCTTTTTCATGGACTTTTTTTAATTTACCGTTTAGGTTCCATGTTTGGGCAGTTGTGATCAGGACATCTACCAATTTGCCTGTCAGATCTGTATCATCCAGAGCCTTAAAATTGACGATCTTATTGGTTCTGGTGCGACCGCTCCAGCATTCTCGATCCTTTTTACTTCTACCCTCCACAAGCACTTCCACATGCTGGTTTATCAATGGAAGGTTTTGTTCCAGAGTTATCTTATTTTGCAGCTCTACCAACCTGTTAAAGCGGTCCTTTTTTACCTCATCTGGAACTTGTTCTGACATTTTCGCTGCCGGTGTTCCTTCACGGGGAGAGAATAAAAAAGTGTAGGCAGCATCAAACCTGATCCTCTCCACCAGATCCAGGGTGTCCAGAAAGTCTTCCTCTGTTTCTCCCGGAAATCCAACAATAATATCAGTTGTGATACTCGCCCCCGGTATCCTTTCTCTGATCGAACTGGTCAGCTTTAAATATCTTTCTCTGGTATAACCCCTGTTCATCAGCTGTAAGATCTTGTTGCTCCCTGCTTGCAGAGGAAGATGAAAGTGCTCGCAGACCTTTTGTGAGGCAGCAATGGTTTCAATTAACTCATCGGTAAAATCCCTGGGGTGAGAAGTCATATACCTTATCCTGGATAGGCCATCTATTCTATCGAGCTTTTCCAGCAATTTGGCGAAATTGATATTGCCGTCCAGATCTTTTCCATAGGAGTTTACATTCTGACCGAGCAGCATCACCTCCTGATAGCCCCTTTCTGCTAATTCTGCCACCTCCTGGTATACCTCCTCAAGAGGACGGCTCTTCTCCCTTCCCCTTGTGTAAGGAACAATACAGTAGGAACAGAAATTATTGCAGCCATACATAATTGTTACATATGCCTTCACCTTGCTGGTGCGGCAGGCAGGCAGCACTCCGGGTATATCTTCATCAACATCATCAGCTATGACACGGCCGCTCTCCGCTTCCCGCAGAAATTCCGGCAAATGGTGATAGTTACGGGTTCCAAAGATAATGTCCACAAAGGGAATTTTATTGATCAAAAGATCCCGCACCTCTGGATTGTGGGTCATACACCCTCCTACAGCAATTACCAGATGAGGGTCCCTCTTTTTTCTGTGTTTTAAATTACCCAGCAAACCCAAAGCTCTCTGTTCAGCGCTTTTTCTCACAGAACAGGTATTGAGGATAACAATATCCGCTTCTTCGGGATCTGGGGTCCACTGGTATCCCTCCTGCTCCAGCAGAGCACGCATTATTTCGGTATCATGTTCATTCATCTGACAGCCTGAAGTCCATATATTAAATCTGCCTTTTGACTCCATTGCTCCACCTACTTCATTTGACTATGTCTTAAAATCTACACCTTGGACAAGACCTTTTTATAAGTATATCAAATTGATTTTTCATTAAAAGCCTTACTTTTTCATGGAAAGCCCTACTTAGGAAAGAATATTTGTTACCTGGGGGAGCAGTAAACAGGACCAGCTCTCCAAATATGGCCGGTAATCATCCAATTGGGAAACCGGTATTAATGTCCCCTGTATTTTGTTCTTTTCTCTGACAGTAATCTCATCTGATAGACAGGAGATTAAAAAAACTAAACCTAAATGGTATTTTCCCACTTCTGTCTGTTCATCATTAAGAAACCCCAGGAAACCATAAGAGTAGTAGCCTGGGAAAACAACTTCTTCTTTTAATTCCCTGTTTAGGTTGTAAGTGATCAGCTTTCTGAAACTCACGCTAGATACTGGGTTGATATGGCCGCCTAAACCGAAGGAGTACTGATCAAGCAGCCTTTTTTCACCTGTTGCCTTAATACGCTGGTAAAGAAAGACCCTGTTCTTGTATCTGAGAACCAGATAAACAATTAACTGCTTATAGCTGGGGTCCTGCTCCATTTGATCCCGCTCCATAAAAACCCCGTTCTCAGCGAACAGATTCCAAAGAACATGATCTGGGCCAGCCTTAAATCCTTGAAAACAAGCATTGTTTGCCTGTAAAAGTTCTTTAGAAACAACCAGTATTTTTTCCGACAAAGTAACAGCCCTTTCTAAGTTTTTCTGTTACCTTCTATTTTTTTAATAAAAAATCCTGCCCGTTACCAAAAACCCCTCCCAATTGGGAGGGGTGTAGATCCTTTGCACTATTATCTTATACAGCTCTGCGGTGAGGGATGCTGAGGTTTTTATTAATTGCCTTTTGATAAAGGTTTACATATTCCTTAGCTGATCTCTCCCAGGAAAAATCGCTTTTCATCCCCTTTATCACCAAACTCCTCCATTGATCCGGTTTGTTTCTGTAGATATCAACAGCACGCTCAATGCTCTTCAGCAGTTCCTTGGATTGATAGGGTTTAAATGAAAAACCATTGCCCTTACCTGATTGCTCATTATAATCCTCAATAGTATCAGAAAGTCCGCCCACTGAACGCACTACAGGGATGGTGCCATACCTGAGGCTGATCATTTGGCTGAGGCCACAGGGTTCAAAGCGAGATGGCATCAAAAAAATATCGGAACCTGCATAGATTTTCTGGGCTAATTCAATATTGAATCCGATGTTGACTGCGGCCTGCTGAGGGTATCTCATTTTCAGTTCGGTAAACTGCCTTTGCAAATGGTCATCCCCACTGCCTAAGAGTACAAATTGAACTCCCATTTTCATTATTTGATCGAAGATCTCTATAATCAAACTGAGTCCTTTCTGGTCCACCAGCCTGGTGATTATACCCAACAGAGGTGTATCGCTTTTGGGTAGCCCCATTTCCCGTTGTAGAGCATATTTGTTCTCCTTTTTTAAGTCAATGTCTTCTACTGAATAATTCTGATAAATATATTTATCTGTTGCGGGATTTAGCTCTTCATAATCGATACCATTGACGATCCCGTACAGATCCTGTGCTCTCTTACGCAGCAGTCCGTCCAACCGCTCACCGTATTCTTGGGTTTGTATTTCCATGGCATACTTTTTGCTCACAGTGTTGATCAGATCTGCGTAGATCAAACCGGCTTTCATGAAATTTACCATGCCATAAAACTCCAATTGCTCAGGATTAAAATACTCATCACCTAAACCAACCAGTTTTAATACATTTTTGGGAAAAGTACCCTGATGCTGAAGATTATGTACAGTGAAAATCGATGATATTTTTTGGTAATATGGATCCTCTGCATATTTTGTTTTCAAAGCTAAAGGTATTAGACCTGTATGCCAGTCATTGCAGTGAATGATATCAGGGTGGAAGTCGATTAGCGGCAGCATGTTCAGCACTGCTTTGCAGAAAAAGTTATACCGCTCAGCTTCATCACCATAACCATAAATCCCATCACGGTAAAAATACTTATAACTGTCAACTAAATATACTGGAACCTCTACCTTTTTTCCCTTTAAAGTCGTTTTTCTGATAATACCTGTTTCCAAATGATGATCCATTTCTACAGGATAATCCAGCAGATATTCTCCCTCTTGTATTTGTTTGTATCTAGGAATAGCAATACGCACATCATGCCCTAAGTGTTTTAATGCTTTTGGTAAGGAGCCTGCAACATCTGCCAGACCTCCCACCTTAGCTAATGGGGTAAGCTCTGCTGAAACAAAAAGGATTTTTAGTGAATCTGCTGCCATACTAATTCCTCCTTTGCCCTGTTGTTTTGAATCGATGTTTCTCTTAAGTATTGTGCTGCTGATTCAGGTGGAGTTGGGTTAATGATTATTCCTGTACCCCATTCAAAGCCGGCCACAATAGTCAAACGGGGAAGAACTTCCAAATGCCAGTGGTAGTAAGGAGCATTATCTTCACCTGAAGGAGCACTGTGGAGAACCATGTTATAAGGTGGGTTATTCAACGAACCTGTGATTTTTTTCATGGTTTCCTGAACGATCTCAGTCAAGCTTTGCAATTGTTCGCTATCCAGTGAACCGAAACTCGCTTGGTGATTTTTGGGCATAATCCATGTTTCAAAGGGAAAACGGGATGCATAAGGACAAAATGAGATAAAATCATGTGTTTCCGCTACAATACGCTCTCCTTCCTCTATTTCGTGTGCAATCATATCACAATAAATACAATTTCCCTGTTTTGCGTGATACTCTTTTGCTCCTTTTAATTCTTCATCAATAACAGGAGGGACTAAAGGTGTGGCGATCAGCTGGCTGTGGGGGTGTTCTAGGGACGCACCAGCAATAGAACCCTCGTTCTTAAAAATTTGAACATATTTGATATTCTCTTGCTTGATCACGTCCCTATAACGGTCCACCCACATCTGAAATATATCTCTTAACTGATCGGGAGAGTGTTCTTCCAATGTAGAATCATGATCGGGTGATTCAATCAAAACCTCATGAGCACCTGACCCCGGTCTGGATACATAAAAGTTTTGTATCTGCTGCCCTTCTGCCCCTGCTTTTAAGGCGGGGAACAGATTGGGTACAACTCGAACCCACCAACCGGGACTGTCTGCTTGTGTTCCTTCTTTCCGGTAGGCGGTAATCTCAGGTGGTGTTTTGCTTTCATTACCTACACAAAAAGGGCATGCCCCCCCTTTTCGCTTCTCAGACCGAACAGGGAAGTCTGACGGCCTTTTACTGCGTTCTGTTGCTATGATGACCCATTTTTTTGTGATTGGCTCCTGCCTCAGTTCAGGCATATTGAGCTTCCCTCCCTGCTTATTGTCTTTCTTTAAACATTCTTCTCTCTTCGATTTGGTTTTATGCATTGGCATTTATGTTGATCTGCTATTGTAAAAGTTTTGTTGTTTAATTCTTACATATTAAGTATAAAAAAATAAATTATGGGCATTTTATTAAACAGAAAGGCCGCTTACCTCCTGTTAAGCAAGTGGTTCTTGCTTAAATAGCTTAACCAGCAAAGAGAGGAAAGCGGCCTTCTCGTAATTTATTCATAATTGATGAAGATCACTTTTTATCAATGCAGTTTCTTTGCTGAGCAAATTGAAACAGCGAGTTAATCCTCATCGGGGTTGTCATCTACATCACAAGAGGGATATTTCAAAAGCCCCAGTCGACAAAGAATCGGAGAACTGTATAAGGCTATAAAAATGCAGACAACACTGATTAGAACCAATAAATACATACCAACACCCACAGCCATACCCAAGCCTGCTGTCACCCAAAGGTTTGCTGCTGTGGTTAATCCCCTGATATTACCTCCTTGTTTCCAAATCACACCTGCGCCAAGAAAACCAATGCCTGTAACGATCTGGGCGGCAACACGAAAAGGATCAACACGATAACCGTAAAAATCATTGTTTAAATCATTAGGAAGCCCATAAACACTTACCATCATAAACACGGTTGCTCCAATGCATACCAGGGAATAGGTGCGAATGCCGGCCGGTTTATGATTGCGCGACCTTTCATAACCGATGATCAGACCGATAAGAAGTGCTATCAGCATTCTTATCAGCATTTCGCTTTGAGTCAGCATTCCCTCATCCCCTCCCCTTAAAAATCATAATTATATATTAAACGTAACAAATAACTGAAGTAATGTCAATCAATGGCTAATATTGCTAGAGAATGGCTTCTGTTACCTCTTTCAATTGTTTTAAATTTCTGCACTCAAAAACCTGTCTGCAGTAAGGAGCATAGATACCTATAATGCTGTCCTCAGTATTCCATTGATCTCCTGGCTGGGGGTTAAACCATAAGATCCTTCTGACCTGCTCCCCTATTCGTTGTAAAGAGTCCCTCTCATCATGGCGATAATTATTGCGGGCATCACCTAAAATAATCAGTGTTGACTGAGGGGAAAAAGTTGGCAGATATTGCTTCTCAAAGAGTCGAAACACCCTGCCGTAATCGGAAAATGGACTCATAGCATACCTGGCTTTGGCAAAGGCCTTTTCCAGCGCTTCCTCAATACTGTTATTAGTAAAAAATTCTGTAACCTCATCTACTGTGTTAACAAAAAGAAAGGATCTTATATGGCTGAATCTGTTTTGGATTGTATAAACAAGCTGCAGCATGAATTCACTGAATACAGCTACTGATCCGGAAACATCACAGAGCAGAATTAGCTCAGGTTTACTGATCACCCGTTTTCGGTATTTCAAGCGGATTGGAGTTCCATTGTTGATCATGGCATTCTTTATAGTTCTCCGCAGGTCAATTTTTCCATGTTTTGCTCTGCGGTAGCGCCGGGAATATCTAGAAGCCAGTTTTCGTGCCATTTTCGTAATATGTTTGCGGATCTCCTGAATTTCTAACTGATCCAGCCGGTAGAACTCCTTCTCTCTGATGTTGGCAGCAAGAGCTATTTCCTCTATAGCATCATAACCGAATTTTTTTACCAGTACTTCCTCCAGCAGAGACTCCATATATTTTTCAAGATATGAAAGGCACTCCAGCCATTTGGAATACCTGATTTCACTTACCTTTTCCTGAACACGGATTTTTTCCAGAGTGTTGACTGCTTGATACCAGCCGATAGCCACTTTTGCCTGATCAATAAGTTTATCGATCTCATTAATTGCCCCTTGTTCCAGATCACCCAGACTCTCTATTCCCATTTCTCCAAGTCTGCGCAGCAAAGGATAGTTTGTTTCCCTGACCGCCTTTACTAAAAGGAGATAGGGTGATGCACCTGCACCTCTTCCCGTTCCTGTGCCCTCAATACTGTCAACCAGCGGCAAGACTGCAGAGGCCTCGTCAGTTTCATGTTGATTATGGTTGATATGTTTCTGTAAAACACCCCGTTCCAGGGAAAAAAAATATAACCGGAATAGTTTATCAAACAGCGGTTGATCTATTTGATCCACGATTAATGTAGAAAGAAGGGCCGTATAAAAATCTTCCTGTGCCAATCCTACTGCTGCAGCAGCCTGGATTGCTGCAGTTACTTGGGTGACTGAAACATTAACTCCCCCTTTTCGCAGGAGCCTGGCAAATTCTAAAATCTTTTCCTCCAGCAACAAGCACCCCCCTAATCTTCAGGAAGTAGAGAGGAAACCCGGGGGAGAATCTTATCGATATCTGATTGATACTTTAAGAGAATGCTCAAAGTGCTTTGAACTATATCTGCATCAATTCGTGAAACACAGAGGGTAAGAAGGGACCTGGCCCAATCGATGGTTTCCGCGATACTGGGCGGTTTTTTAATGTCCTGTTTGCGTAAAAGCTGGACAAAGCTCACCAGTTGTTGAGACAAAAGTTGATCAATCCCAGGCACCTTTAATTTGATAATCTCTAATTCCCGTTCAAATGTTGGGTAGTCAAGGTAAAGGTGAACACATCTCCTTTTTAGGGCATCACCAAAATCGCGAAAATTATTGCTGGTCAGCACAGTTATAGGCACACTCTTTGCTTTTATAGTACCCAACTCCGGAATAGTGATCTGGTAATCTGATAGGATTTCCAGCAGGAAACTTTCAAATTCCTCATCAGATTTATCAACCTCATCGATAAGCAATACAACCGGTTCTGTAGACTCTAATGCATCAAGGAGAGGACGGCGGAGAAGAAATTCCCGGGTAAAGATGTCATCTTTAGCTTCATGCCATGATTTGCTCTGGTTTTGCTTCAAATGCAGGCAGAGCAGCTGTTTTTGGTAGTTCCACTCGTAGAGGGCTTTGGCCTCATCCAAACCTTCATAGCACTGAAGGCGGATCAACCTGCTGTTGGTCACTGCTGCAAGGGCTTTGGCCAATTCTGTTTTGCCGACCCCTGCAGGCCCCTCCACCAAGAGTGGCTTTTGCAGTTTCACAGCCAAATAAACAACTGTAGCAACATTCCTATCAATAAGATAATGATGTTCAGCTAATTTTCTCTCCAGTTCCTCTCGAGATTGAAACATAACCATCCTCTTTCCATGTCAACATCCTGACCAGTTTTCCCTTTACCCGCCATTTATAAGTGTAGTGAATTTAATAGCTGTAATTGGGGGCCTCCTTGGTGATGTCCACACTATGGGGATGGTTTTCCCGCAAACCAGCACTGGTTATTCTGATAAACCGAGTTTTGGTCTGCAGTTCTTCGATGTTTTTCACACCGCAGTAGCCCATTCCGGCACGCAATCCTCCAACCAATTGAAAGATGATCTCAGATACCTGACCCCGATAAGGAACTCGTCCTTCCACACCCTCAGGCACCAGTTTATCTGTATGATCTTCCTGAAAATAGCGGTCAGCACTGCCTGAGCGCATCGCACCCAGTGATCCCATCCCCCGGTAAACTTTATACTTTCTTCCTTGATAGATTTCCAAATCACCAGGGCTTTCCTCTGTACCAGCTAACAGATTGCCCAGCATAACAGTACTGGCTCCGGCTGCCAGTGCTTTTGTGATATCCCCTGAGTATTTGATACCGCCATCAGCAATGACAGGCTTTCCGTATTTCTTCGCTTGCTGGGAACACTCATGAATTGCAGTTATTTGAGGCACACCGATCCCTGCTACTACCCGTGTTGTACAAATGGAGCCGGGGCCGATCCCCACTTTAACAGCATCAGCACCTGCCTCAATCAAATCCCTTGTAGCCTCCGCTGTTGCTACATTACCAGCAATCAGCTGCAGATCAGGATAAAGGCTTTTGATGTTTTCCACTGCCTTCAGTACTCCTTCAGAGTGGCCATGAGCAGTATCAACAACAATTACATCTACCCCTGCCTCTACTAAAGCACTTAAGCGCTCTTTGTAATCAGGCCCTACACCGATAGCAGCACCTACTCTCAATCTTCCTTTAGCATCTTTTGCTGAATTGGGATACTGGCGGGCCTTTTCTATATCCTTAATAGTAATTAAACCACGCAATTTATAATCCTCATCAACAATAGGCAGTTTTTCAATTTTATGCTGCCTTAATATCTTTTTGGCCTCTTGCAATGTGGTCCCTACAGGTGCTGTGATGAGATTATCCTTGGTCATTACCTCGCTAATGGGACGCAGCATATTGTCCTCAAAACGGATATCTCTATTGGTTATAATCCCTACCAGCTTTCCTTCAACTGTAATAGGAACACCGGAAATATGGTAATGCTCCATCAGTTCCAGTGCGTCTTTCACCAGATGTTGAGGGCTTAAAAATATCGGGTCGGTGATAACCCCATGTTCTGATCGTTTTACCCGGTCAACCTCTGAAGCCTGTTTTTCGATAGTCATGTTTTTATGAATGATCCCGATTCCGCCTTCTCTGGCCATAGCAATAGCCATTTTGCTCTCGGTCACAGTGTCCATCCCAGCACTGAGGATCGGTGTGTTCAATTTGATCTCATTTGTTAGAAAAGAAGAAACATCTACATCCCGCGGTAAAACAGAAGATTTCCCAGGCAACAGTAATACATCATCAAAAGTTAGTCCGACTTTTCCAAACCTATCCTCGTTCACAGCGATAACTCCTTTCAACCCGCTTATGTTCTTCATTTTAGCATTTTATTACCAAGCAAACAATAATATCTGTTATACGGAAAACCGTCCAGTAGGGCTGTTAGTGGTTGGTCAGGTGATTGGTATCATTGAGCAGAGAAAGAACGATAAATCCTTGCTGATATTGAATGATATTGAGTGCGGTATTATCCTGTTGTATCCTGAAAGCATGATTCAAATCTATATCCAAAAGCCCGCAGATAATGGCTCTGATGGTACCGCCATGGGTCACCACGATAATGGTTCCCGGATCATTCTCTTTTAGCAGCTTTAAAACAGCATTATAGGCTCTTTCTTTCACTTCAGCAAATGTTTCTCCTTTTGGTATCCGCACCGTTGCCGGGGACTGATACCACTTTTCCGCAAGCTCTTTGTATTTTTCACTGATCTCCTTAAAGGTCAGCCCCTCCCAAACACCGAAGTTTATTTCTCTCAGCTCTTGAGCCACCTGAACCTTAAGTTGATGGGGTGCTGCCAAAATAGAAGCGGTTTCATATGCTCTTTTTAAATCACTGGAATACACAGCTTTTATCTTCTCAGTGCTCAATCTATCTGCCAACAGCCTGGCTTGTGCCCGCCCGGTATCACTGAGTTCAACATCTGTATGGCCCTGGTAACGGGATATATGGTTCCATATGGTTTCACCGTGGCGTACAAGCAACAGTTTCGTCACACAAATACCTCCCGTTAAACGTGTTATTAATATCAAAGTACCAGAAGAAGCCCGGTTAATAGAGCAGAGATTTCTATTAGTTCACAGGAAGCTCCATAGGTATCTCCGGTGAGCCCCCCCAGAAGATGTGACAACCAACTTGCCAGGATAAACAAAATAATACTACAGATCAAAAAGATGTAAAGACCATTTATTTGAGCAAGCAAAAAGAGAATCACCATAGTTATTCCTGTAGTTACACCAAAAAGAGGGATATTGCCGTAAATATTAAAGAGCATGCCCAGACCCTGCTTGCGGGCATAAGGGTAAAAGATTTGCACCCACACCATAGCCTGCCTTCCCATCACAGATGCAGCAATCAGAATAACAAGCATATCTGAACTTAACTGGGTGTAAATACTGTACTTGATCAGCAATATTACAACAGCACCCAAGACACCAAAGGCACCTGGGTGAGTGTCTTTCATAATCTCCAGTCTGTGTTCCCTGCTTCTGCCGCCATAGATTCCATCAACTGTATCTATCAAACCATCAAGGTGCAATCCACCTGTCAGTAAAACATAAATAAACAATAGCAGTGCAGCAGCTATTGACTGGGGAAAAATTTTTGCCAAAAGATAATAACTGCCTGCTAAAATCCCGCCGACAATCAGTCCAACAACAGGGAAAAAATAGATGCTTTTTTTAAAAGAATCCGGTTGATCAATAGCATTTGCCGGAATGGGTATGCGTGTTAAAAAGGTTAGGGCGCATAAGAAATATTTCATCACTAATCCCTCTATATTATAACACTTCCGGATCTGCTTTCAGTGCTTTAATATCTAATGGCATGCCTGAAATCAAAAAATATGCTTTATCTGCCTCTTCTGTCATGATCTGATTGGCCCAACCGGTTAGATCCCGGAAAAGACGCCCATCCGGGTAATCTGGTACAACCCCCAACCCCACCTCATTAGATACAATAAGGACATCTGCCCTGCATTCTTTGGCAGTTTTTGCTAAACGTTTTATTTCAGCTAATACCTGCTTTAAACGGACATCACTCTCTTTTTCAGATGATCCTTTATAATAAAGGTTGGTCAAAAGCAGTGTCAAACAGTCAATAAGTATTACTCCCTCCTCCTGACCGACCTCTTCCAATACATCTGCAACCCTATATGGTTCTTCAATGGTCTTCCAACTGGCAGGTCTCCTTTTTTGGTGCTCTTTGATACGGGCAACCATTTCCTCATCAAGTGCTTCTGCTGTGGCTATATAAGTTACTCTGCCTCCTAAACTTGATGCCAGTTTCTCAGCAAAGCTGCTCTTACCGCTCCTTGCACCGCCGAAAATAAAGTAAAATTTGCCTCGTGTCATAATTAATACCTCATTTCTTTGTTACAGTTTTTGTGCAATATAGACCAGGCGGGGAGCACTGTCATGGGGTGGTGAAAATGTGAAAGCCTGATATGTTCCCATTACCGTAAACCCCTGCCTGATCAAGATATTCCAAACATCAGAAGTTTCATAGACTTTTTCATAATGAGTTTCACAGAACTGGTGGTCCTTTTCTCCCTTGATAACACCGGAAACAGTAACCTCCCATAGCTTATCCTTTTCATCATACCTAATACTCCAGCTTAGGGAATACCCTTCTTCATCTGTGCTGTAATTCTCAACATTTTGCGGCAGCAATTGTGGCAGGTAATTAAGATCAAAAATGAAAAACCCTTCTGTATGAAGGTTGTGATAAACAGAGCGAAAAGCGGCAGCCAAATCATCCTCATTCAGGATATAGTTGAAGCCGTCCTGGAAGCATACAGCCAGGTCAACCTGCTGAGGCAGTACCATAGACCGCAAGTCCTGTTTGAGAAAGGTGATCTTCTGCCCCTTTTTTTGCGCCTTCTGCCGGGCGATTTTCAGCATTTCTGCAGATAGATCAACACCAAAAGTGCGGTAGCCTCGTTCAGACCAGGGAATAGTTGAGTTTCCTGTACCACAAGCCAAATCAACCACACTTTTTATATTTCTTGTATTTCCTTGAAATTTAACCACTAATTTTTCCACATAGCTGACCCAGGCTTGATAATCGATTCCCTGCATCAGCTGATCATAAAAAAGGGCCAGTTTATTATAACTGCTTTCCACAGCTCAATCACGCCGATCTTTTAGTGAAGGAACTGTTTTCTAACGATTTTTTCCAAATGAGCAAGGGTATAGCATTCGTACATCTGGCTATAGCGCTTAAATTTCATAACAGATGGATGGTCCTGCCATTCCTCCTGAGGGAGGGTGTTAAGCCAGAGGATATCTTTGACCTTCCTCTTAAGCTTATTAAGCTCCTCCTCTGCTCGCTCAAGCTCCAGAGATTTCGTGTCACTGACAATGATCACAACTGTATTTGAAGTCAGCATCAATGGATACTGCTCCCGTAGAGTATGTAGGGCAGCTCCTAAATTTGTTCCCTTTCCCCAGATATTGCTTTTTCCAATAAGGCGCACCATTGTATCTTCAAAAGACTCTCTGTTTGCAAAAAAAGGAGTGACATATTCCAGTTCTTCTGCAAAAATAAAACTCTCGATTTTTTTGATCACTGCACTCAAACCATAGATAAATTGAATAACAAAAGATGCATAGCGGGACATGGACCCTGAAACATCACAAATCAGCAGGATTTTCGGTTTTTGAATCCTTTTTTGTTTGTAATGCAGTTTAAAAATAACACCGCCATAGCGCACATTAGCTTTGATACTCCGCCTCAGATCAAGTTTAACGACCTTTTTGCTTATCCGGTAGCGCCGGGAGATCTTTGTGGCAAGTCTACGGGACAGTTTTTTCAGCAGAATGGTAACCTTGGGAAGATCCTGCTTACCGATTCTTCTCATATCCTCATAGAGGATACTGCTGTCTTCGCCCAGCTCATTAATAATAGATGCCATAACTGGATCATCTATCTGGTTGTCAAAAAGCTGGGGGGAATAGTCATCTGTTTCACCCAATCGCTGTTTCCAATAGCGCAGCGAACCGCGTACCTGGCTCTCTAGAGTCGGTTTAAACCTGCTGTAGCGGTCATCAGGAAGGTTGCTTGCAGCAAGGTATTCTCTTATTTTTCTTTTCTCTTCCTCAGGCAGTTTCGCATAAAAAAGTTTTTCCTGTTCACTGAGATCCAGGCTCTCCCCTTTATAAGCAAGATCAGTTTCCGCTTCCTCAAGCAGTCGAATAGTTTCAGCCTGTTTCTCAACCCAGGCATTTTCCTGGTGCTGTTTAATTTCAGGCGGTGCAAAATAAGTATCAAATGCCTGATCAAATATCTCTCTCTGATCAGGATTTTTGATCATAGTTGCGGCAATGGCCATTTTTACATGATTCCGGTTCAGAATATCTACATAGGTTAGAGCCCTAATTGCTGTCAGGGTTTCTAATATACTGACATTAATACCCAGGTGTCTCAAAATATGCACAAAGCGAGCAAAATTATTTTCAAAAAAATTATTTTCAAAATAGCTCTGCAATTGTTTGCCCTCTTCCCCTATCTCTTTCTGATGTTTTCGATCAAGCCCTCAGGCCCTAATTCTTTGAAAAACAGGTCGATGTCTTCTTTATCTTTGAGCAACAGATTAATGGTTTTTTTGATGTGCTCAGCCTCCAGCATTTCTGCACCCAAAATATGCAAAGCATTAGC
Organism: Syntrophaceticus sp.; assembly: GCA_012842275.1. Classification (GTDB taxonomy): domain Bacteria; phylum Bacillota; class DSM-12270; order Thermacetogeniales; family Thermacetogeniaceae; genus DTU068. Next base: position 23,181 of record DUSK01000111.1, read on the forward strand.
CAGATCCAGAGTTTCAGAAATAGATGGTTTCTTTTTAAAATCCAGTTGATGCCTTAAATAGTTTACAGCCAGAGCTATCTCCTCTACCAAGCGCTCCCCTACCTGCGGAACCTTTACTCTGATAATCTTCTTTTCCTTTTCAATGGTGGGAAAATCTATATACAGGTACACACACCTTCGTTTCAGTCCATCAGAAAGTTCTCGCTCCCCATTGTTGGTTAATACAACCATCGGTATATGTCTGGCTTTGATTGTTCCCAACTCCGGTATGGAAACCTGAAAATCGGACAGTACCTCAAAGAGAAAAGCTTCAAACTCCTCATCTGTTTTATCAATTTCATCGATTAAGAGGACAATCTTGTTAGGAGCTTGAATTGCTTTCAATAAAGGCCTCTGCAGTAAATAGCTGTGAGAAAAAAGGTTTTGCTCTGTAAGCTCACTGCTGCTTTCTTTGATTAACTGAATTTTGATCAATTGTTTCTGGTAATTCCACTCATAAAGGGCTTTGTTTTCGTCAAGCCCTTCATAACACTGAAGTCTGATCAACTCTGTTTTAAATACCGAGGCCAGGACTTTGGCGATCTCTGTTTTACCAACACCAGGGGCACCTGTGATCAAGATCGGCTTTTCCAGACGAAGTGCTAGATATACTGGCACAATTATGTCATCTTCAGCTATATAGCCGTATTCTTCAAAATCATGACGGAGTTTTTCAATTGTTATCTTTGCAAGTTTACTGTATTCCATAACATTTCCTTCCATTAAATGTTTTAATATGACTTTTATATGGGGTTAGCGATATTCTAATAGCGGTAAGCACCGATATAGCGCTCTTTGTACCACTGTTGGTTCAATGAAGTAAATATAACTCCCTGTTTTCTATTTGCGTGTATAAAGGTATTATTCCCTGCGTAAATCCCTACATGTACAACAGAGCCATTTTCCGCAAAGAAGACCAGATCTCCTACAGCCGGGGTATCAACTTTGGTTCCAGCTTTTGCCTGATCAGCAGCTACACGGGGCAGTTTAATACCGTGAAGACCATACACATACTGCACAAAACCGGAACAATCAAAACCACTCGGACTGCTTCCCCCGTATTTATAAGGAACACCTAAAAATTGTTTAGCTGTTTCCAGTATATTTGCTTTTGGTTGAGGCGGATTAACCTTATTCTCATTTTGCTTGGTTTTTGTGCTGTTTTCCTTTTTGGGCTGAGATGCCGGTCTGGAGTTAGAACTAGCCTGTTGCTGCTGGCTTGGTGAACTGCTCTTTCCGGACACCCGCAGTGTCATCCCTGGGCGAATAAGATCACTTGTCAAACCATTTAACTCTTTAATAGCCTCAACAGATGTTTGGAATTTTAAAGCAATGGACCACAAACTGTCACCATCTTGAACCACATATTTGACAGTATCTGACTGGCTCCTGGACGGAGCTGTGCTCCTGTTCTCTGTAGTTGAAGGCACGGTTGTTCCGGGTTTTGGGATCAACAATTCCTGGCCAGGTATCAAAATTTCGCTGCTGAGATTATTGACATACATAATGGCTTCTACAGTAGTATTAAACCTGTTTGCAATCAGCCAGAGATTATCTCCATTTTGAACGGTATATTTTTGCTCAACATCTTGCTCTTGATCACTTTTTTCTTCCGGCTCAGCTGGTATAACATCCTGGGATGCATTTTTTTCTCCGGTTTTCTCTTCGGTTTTTTCTTTTTCAGTTATTTTCTCCTGGATATCCTTATTCTCAACAGACTGGCCTTTATCTTTATTATCACTATTTAGAGCATTATATGCACTGGAAACAGCAGGTAAAACTATACAGGCTACAGCGATCACTGTAATCAGCAGCCAAAAGGTCTTCCGGCTCATCTCATGCCCCCTCCAACTTTGAATAATATCTTTCAATAATATCTTATGTTTTCGTCATAAAAAACGGGATTCCTTCCCTATATTTACATCAGGCTAATAAGCTATAAATAAATTTCAAGTTTTCGACAGATTTTTGATCAACTCCCACTTCACCTAGCATTGGGTATCCGGTGCCTGGCCCATGGTGATCAGTGCCTCCGGTCATAACCTGTGCGTATTTTCTGCAATACCACTTATATTTCTCTATCATCTCCTGATCATGGAGTGGATAAAAAACCTCAATTCCCAATAGTCCCTTTTTCACCAAAGCCGGTATAAGGCTATCCCGTTCCATTAAACCGGGATGGGCAAGAACCGGTATCCCGTTGGCTTTCTCAATTACAGAAATGGCTGTAAAGGGATCCATTTTTGTCCTGGGTACATATCCAGGTTTTCCCCGTTCCAAATAAGCTTCAAATGCATCTTTGATACTGGATACATATCCGCATTCAACCATTGCCCTGGCTATGTGCGGCCTGCCTACAGGGGCTCTTCCTGCAATTTTTTTGACATGTTCATAATCGATGGAAATCCCCAGTTCTTTCAACTTTTCTATCATCTTTGCTGCTCTTAAATCTCTGGCGTGGCGCATCTCATGGAGAACCTGCTGCAGTTGCTGGGAGTGATAATCGATATAATAACCGAGAATATGTACTTCTGTGTCCTCCCAATCAGTATTAATTTCAACTCCAGGAATCACTTCCAAATTTGTTCCTCTGGCACTATTCAGGGCGCGGGCTATACCGTCTGTTGTATCATGATCAGTTAGGCTGATAACAGAAAGATTTTTTTTCAAAGCTAGTTCTACAATTTCTTCCGGCATAAGCGTACCATCGGAAGCGGTGCTGTGGATATGCAGGTCTGCATACATAAATAACCCCCCTATAAAAATTGTTGCAGTATGCGCAGGCAGTTACCCCAGCAGATTTTTTGTATAGTACTTTTTTTGTAATTTCTTTTTTCTAATTCTGCAATGATCTCAGGATATATTGTAACATCTCTGATACCAGAAATCAGATTATCTGTTCCATCAAAGTCAGAGCCAAAGGCCAGATAATCATCACCTACCAGGTCAAATATGTGATCAATATGCTCAAGTAGCTTTTTTATTCCGGCACCGGGGGCACCGATAAAATCTGATACAAAATTAAGCCCTATCAATCCCTTTTTCTGAGCAATACCTTTAATCTGCTCATCTGTCAGGTTGCGGGGATGATCCCAAACAGCTCTGGAGTTGGAATGGGAGGCTATCACCGGAGCATCACTCAATTCAAGAACATCCCAGAATCCTTTTTCTGCAATATGAGAAACATCAATGATCATTCCAAGTCTATTCATCTCTTTAACAACTTCCCTGCCGAAATCAGTTAACCCCTCCGCTTCCCTTTCAGCTACACCGTCTGCTATCTCATTCCGCTTGTTCCAAGTGAGGCATAGGCTGCGCACTCCCATCCGGTAAAGAATTCTTAATATGCGTAGTTCTCCTTCTAGGACTTCTCCGCCCTCAACTGTTAATAAGGCCCCTAGCTTGTCTGACTCCATGATTTCCACAAGATCACTGCCGGAGGTAAGCAGTTTTATCTTTTCCATATTATCTTCATACTGTTCCATAAAGAAGTCCCCTAAGATCAGTATCTGTTTTAAAGGAGTTAAAGAGGAAGATATGCCAGGAAACAAAGCAAAGAATTGGATCTTAACACCGGATTCTTGCAAACGGGGGAGATCAAGGTGTCCTGATGAGGATCTTGCAGTTATCAGCCTGTTGGTGAGATAAGCCTGGAGGACTGTATCACAATGGCAGTCAAAAATCATTCCAAAAACTCCTTCCAGCAAACAATAAAAGCCTGTTTATTTACAGTGAAATAAACAGGCATAAAAGAGTATAAAATAATTATAATTTCTTTTCACCGGGGTTCTACAATCAGTTTAATTGCCGTTCTTTCTTCACCATCGATCACAATGTCAGTAAACGCAGGAATACATATCAGGTCAATACCGCTAGGAGCCACAAAACCTCTTGCAATTGCTACCGCTTTAACAGCCTGGTTGAGAGCACCCGCACCGATTGCCTGTAGTTCTGCACAGCCCTTTTCTCTTAAAACGCCAGCAAGAGCACCAGCAACCGAATTAGGGCTTGATTTTGCTGACACCTTCAAAACTTCCACAAACCCAACCTCCCCTTTTTCCCATCCTGTAAAATCTAAAACGAATTATATCTATTTTATCATTAATGGAAAAAATTCGCAAGGTTTAATTTTTGCTGACCTGTATCCTTTTTATCGTTGTTGTAATACCTTTTTCGTGGTCTATTTCCAGATAAATGGCATTGAGCTGTACAGGTCCTGATGCCACTTCGAAACGAACAGGTCTCTGTGTTAAAAATTTTTCTATTACTGGTTCCACCTTAACCCCCAGAACTGAGTTCTGGGGTCCTGTCATACCAGCGTCTGTGATATATCCTGTTCCTCCAGGGAGTATCCTTTCATCTGCTGTTTGAATATGTGTATGGGTACCAATCACCACACTTACCCGCCCATCCGCATACCAGGCAAGGGCCATCTTTTCTGAAGTAGCTTCAGCATGGAAATCAACAATAGTTACTTTTGTTTGCTTATTTATGACAGGAAGAATTTCATCCAGCATCCGAAAAGGGCAGTCTAGCGCAGGCATATAAACCCGGCCAGACAAATTGATGATTCCTACTTTGTTGTTATCCCTTGAATAGGTAATCAGATAACCCCTGCCGGGAGTGTCAGGAGGGTAGTTAGCCGGTCGGATTATACGATCCTCTTCGTCAATGAAGTCATAGACCTCCCTTTGATCCCAGACGTGATTACCCATGGTCAGTATATCAACACCGCTGAGAAAAATTTCTTCCGCTGTTTTTCTTGTGATACCATTCCCCCCTGCTGCATTTTCTCCATTGGCAATTACCAAATGGGGATCATACTCTTCATAGAGTGATGGAAGCAGTTCTTTCACCGCCCTGCGACCGGGCCGTCCCACAATATCTCCAAGAAACAAAACTCGCAAATAAATACCTCCACCATACAACATTATATTTATTTGTTGTACACCACTACTTTTCCTTCATCACGCAGGGCTATTAACTCGATATTTGTTCTGGACATTTTTGCATTCTCCAGCATATAGCTGATTAATTCCTCATGCAGAGTTTGGTTATCAACATTCAGATCCTCATCTTCATCTGAGATGAGAGATGCTCCAAATTGATCCTTGAGCAGCGCAATTACTAAAGAAATTTCCTTCTGAGAAAGGGAATTGATATCCCTACAGAATTCCATAATAGTGAAGTTATCAAGCTGTTCAAAGGTAAATGCATTAACCTCTGATGTAATATCTTCCAAATAATAATAGGCCTGCAGGGCCTGCTGCATGTATTTTTCTATTTCTTCTAATTCTATATTTATATTTTTCAGATAAAAGCTGAATTTAATTACGCGATCCTTTGGATCCAGATTAATGGTCGCTATCTCTGGATAATGGATAAGAATAGATGTAAGTAGATTAGCAATATGTGGAACACTGCTGTTATTTTGATAAGGAATTGACACTCTATTACCCTCTCCTACTTTTCAATCTTAATATTCTCCTGTTTCGCTGTCTGTTAGTATTTCGTCAGGGAAAAAAGAATTCCTGCAATAAAAAGCTTCCTTTTCCTTGTATTAAAAAGAAAAAAGACCTGCACTGGGCAGGTCAGCAAATATAATATAAATTTGAAATTATTTTGCGTATTCTACATGTCTGGTCTCTCGTATCACAATCACTTTTATCTGACCGGGGTACTCTAATTTCTCCTCGATTTTTTTCCCTATTTCCCTGCTCAAATGAGCTGCCTGGATGTCATCAACAACATCCGGTTTTACCATAATCCTGATTTCTCTTCCCGCTTGGATTGCGTATGATTTTTCGATACCCTCGAAAGAATCCGCAATCTCTTCGAGTTTTTCCAGCCTCTTTAAATATGTTTCCAGTGTTTCTCTTCTTGCTCCAGGGCGGGCAGCGGATATAGCATCTGCAGCCTGAACAAGCACTGCTTCAACTGTCTCCGCTTCCTGATCCCCATGGTGAGCCATAATGCAGTGGATTACCTCTGGGTTTTCCTTGTATTTGCGCGCAATGTCGGCTCCAATGGTGACATGGGGTCCCTCCATCTCATGATCAACTGCTTTACCGATATCATGGAGCAATCCGGCGCGCTTGGCTAACTCAGCATCAGCTCCCAATTCAGCTGCCATAGTTCCTGCCAAATAGGCAACCTCAAGGGAGTGTTTTAATACATTCTGTCCATAACTTGTCCGAAATTTGAGCCTTCCTAAAAGCTTTATCAATTCAGGATGTAAATTGGGCACTCCAGCTTCAAAAGCCGCTTGTTCCCCCTCCTCCCGAATTTGCTGCTCAATTTCTTTTTGGGCTTTTTCCACCATTTCCTCGATGCGGGCTGTGTGGATGCGCCCATCATTAATCAGTTTTTCAAGGGCGATACGCGCTGTTTCACGCCTGATGGGATCGAAACCAGACAGGATTACAGCTTCAGGTGTATCATCAATTATCAAGTCAACCCCTGTCAGAGTTTCCAGTGCTCTGATATTCCTTCCTTCTCTCCCAATTATCCTTCCTTTCATTTCATCATTGGGCAGAGGAACTACAGAAACAGTAGTTTCAGCAACAATATCTACAGCACCTTTTTGGATAGCCAGAGCTACGATTTCACGCGCTCTCTTTTCAGCTTCTTCTTTAGCCCGCGCCTCTTCTTCTTTAATAATCAGGGCAGTTTCACGTTTTAGCTCTTCCCTGACATTATCGAGAATCATGGTACGAGCCTCTTCAGTTGTTAGACCGGAAATGCGTTCTAGTTCAGCAGTTTGTTTCTGTATCAGTTCATCAAGCTGTTGGTTTTTATTTAATAGCTCCTGTTCCTTTTTGGCTAAAGCTTCTTCTTTCTTCTCCAGACTTTCCATTTTCCGATCCAGCGCTTCTTCCTTCTGGAGATAACGACGCTCCAAACGCTGAATCTCATTGCGCCTTTCCCGGTTTTCCCGATCTGCTTCAGCGCGCATGATATGGATCTGCTCTTTGGCTTCCAAAATCGCTTCTCTTTTTCTAGCTTCTGTTTCTTTTTCTGCTTCTTCTAGAATACGTTTAGCTGCCTCTTCTGCTGAAGTTATCTTAGCCTCAGCTAAGTACTTGCGAAGGAGATAGCCAAACAGTACCCCTAACAGGAGTGCTATAACTGATAAAATGGTGTAAACTAATGGCACCTGATTAATACCTTTCACCTCCCTCCATTATCATACCCTCATCTAAAAACAAGACCGAGTAGAAACTCGGCCATTCATAGAAACTTCCCCACACCATAGTATTTAGTTTTATATATTATCCTCATCAGCAACATTTATATAAAGAACTTGTGGAAGAAGTTCTATTAAACTGTTTCTGCATTTAAATTTTATTATTGTTTCCGGATCATGTCAAGAATGATCATCAATAGAGCCGTTTGCTGATTGCTGCTTAGCCTCTGAAGTTTTTACAATCGGCTTTACATTGGCCATCTCCCGTATCTTATCTTCAATCTCTCGGGTGATTTCTGGATGCTCCATTAAAAATGCTTTAGCATTCTCCCTGCCCTGTCCTAACCTCTCCTCACCATAAGCAAACCATGATCCGGATTTAGTGATGATATTGTAATCTATACCAAGGTCCAATATATCTCCCTCACGGGAAAAGCCTTTACCGTACATAAGATCACAATCGATCTGTTTGAAGGGTGGTGCAACCTTGTTTTTGACAACCTTGATTCTGGTACGGCTTCCTACCACTTCAGTCCCCTGTTTAATCAGGTCCACTTTCTTCACTTCCAGCCTGATGGAAGAATAGAATTTCAGCGCTTTACCACCAGTAGTGACCTCAGGGTTCCCGAACATTACACCGACTTTTTCTCTGATTTGGTTGATAAATATAGCAGTAGTCTTTGATTTACTGACAATACCTGTTAGTTTTCTTAAAGCTTGTGACATTAACCTAGCCTGCAGACCTACATGGGTATCCCCCATTTCACCTTCCAGTTCCGCTCGGGGTACCAGTGCAGCCACAGAATCGATGACAACCACATCCAGTGCGCCACTGCGCACCAGGGTTTCTGTAATCTCTAATGCCTGCTCCCCTGTGTCAGGTTGAGATACATAGAGATTATCTATATCTACACCTAAATTCTGGGCATAAACCGGATCTAGGGCATGTTCAGCATCAACAAATGCTGCCATTCCTCCTCTTTTTTGAGCTTCGGCAACAACATGCAGGGCCACTGTTGTCTTACCTGATGCCTCAGGCCCATAAATCTCAATTACCCTTCCTCTGGGAAATCCCCCAACCCCTAAGGCTAAATCCAGTGACAGTATTCCGGATGGAATCACCTCAATATTAAGCTGTGTGGGGGCATCTCCCAAACGCATAATAGCCCCTTTGCCAAAGGCTTTTTCAATTTGACTAACAGCCAACTCCAAGGCCTTGAACTTATCGTTCATTTATTTCTCCCCATCCCTTCAAAACAGATGTTCGAAACTGTAATAATTATATTGTAGATGGAAAAGGTTGTCAACTAATAAAAAGTTCATGATTTATTACTAAAAGGTATGGTAGCCAGCGGTGAGTAGATAGGCCCATGGGGAGTCAATTTACTGGCCATCATATAAATTTTATCAACCAATATCTGATCATCAGGTAAAGGTCCAGCATTTTTTGTAATAACTGCCCAGTTTCCTCTACTGCGAAATCTTCCCAGTGTGATATGAGGATGATATTTATCTCTTTTCTCTTTAGGAAAGCCTGCAGAAGCAAGGGTATTTTCAATCCTCTGCCATAAGGACTGCAGTCTGTCCAACTCTCCTTTTAAAGAAAGGCAAATAACCCGGGGGTGTGAGCTATTGGGTAAAGCTGTCAGTTCCCCACACTTCAGATAAAAAGCTTTCTCCTCTTCGGCTACTGTCTTCAGTTGGGTTACTGCTTTTTGTATTTCCTCTTTGCTCAATGAACCAAAAAATTTCAGTGTCAAATGAAGGTTGTTTTTTTCTACCCATTTAACATCCAGTGGTAATTTGTATAAAGACTCTGCATAGTCACTGATGCGCTGCTGCAGTTCAGGCTGCAGTAGAACGGCTGTGAAAGCACGTATTTTTTCACTCAAAGAGAATCAACTCCATCAGGATTTATCAAATAACGCCGCAGAAAATCCAATGCTCTTTTGGCAGCGATTGTTTTCAAAGTGAGCCTCCCTACTCCAGGAAAAAATATTTTCTGGGCCAGTTCAGTATCAGGTGTGGACAACCCCAGATAAACAGTTCCTACCGGAATACCTGGCTCTCCTTCAGGCCCTGCTAATCCGGTAGTTGCCAGGCCAAAGGTGGAGTTAAAAACTGTGCGCGCTCCTCTGGCCATTTCTCTGGCGGTTTCCGGGCTTATTGCTCCATATTGTTCTATGGTTTTGGGGTTTACTCCCAGCACCTTTTCTTTTATTTCATTACTATAGGCAACAATTCCTCCCTGCACATAACGGGAACTCCCGGGCACATCGGTGAGATAACTGGCAACCATGCCGGCTGTACATGATTCAGCAACACCTACTGTAAACCCCCGTTTTACAAGGAGTTCCCCAACCTTCCCCGACAGTGTTTCATCATCAAAGCCGTAAAGGTCATCACCTAAAATATTAATAATCTCATTTTCTAATTGTTGAAAGAGATCATTTTGCTTCTTAGATGAACCATCCCATTTAAATATCAGTAAAACTTCACCAGGCCCAGGCAAAAAGGAGCATATTATTCCGGAATTCTGTAGGACGGCAACCAAATCCTTTATTTTTTCATAAACAACTGTTTCTCCAATACCGGTGATCCTTAAAATTCGTTTCTTAATTTTTTTGAGCGGGGGAAAATGCTCCATTAAATAGGGTTTAACCTCTTTGATAAACATTTCTCTGGCTTCCTGGGGCGGTCCGGGGAGAACAACAATGACCTGCTTATTGCTGTATGGGATCAATATCCCCGGTGCTGTCCCTAAAGAATTACGGAGAGGAATAGCACCACATGGCAAATAGGCCTGTTTCATAGTTACAGGGGGCACGGCCATGTTCTTTTTATGAAAAAACTGCTGAATCTCTTCCCAAAGATCATTGCGAAATTCCATTGGCATCTTCAGGACTTCAGCCACAGCCTCTCTGGTCAGATCATCAGGTGTAGATCCCAATCCTCCGGTCAAAAAAATAAGATTAGCACGGCGCAGTGCCTCATACACTGCGCCTGTAATCTCTTCCAACTGGTCATCGATAGTACTCAGTTTTTTAATTGTATATCCCAAAGCTGTTAACTGATCAACAAGAAATGAAGTAGTGGTATTTTTTATTTCTTCACTTAACAACTCACTGCCTATGGCTATGATTTCAACCTTGACAGTCATGTGACACCAACCCTTTAGTGAATTACTCTGCCTTGTTCCATCATATTCCGCAGTTCGTCTCCGCTGATGTACTCCTGCTCCATCAGCAGCTCGGCTATCTCTTTTAGTGTATCAAAACTGCCCTGCAGAATCTGGTGGACTTTCTCCTCCTGTTCCTTGATAATCTTTTGCAGTTCCTGATGGTAGCGTTCCTGGGGGATAATCTCTTCACAAATCACACCCAGAGATGAAAGACCCGCTGTAATGACCTGACGCGCTAACTTAACAGCTTGTTGAAAATCATTGCTGGCCCCAGTGCTCTGAGAACCCAAAACAACACTTTCTGCTGCTGCACCAGCTAGACAGATCTGGATCTGTTCCTCCAGGTGCTCTTTAGTATATAAATACAGATCATCCTCAGGAACGGAGCGCATATATCCCAGAGCCCTTCCTCTGGTTGTCACAGTTAAATGAGATACAGACCCTTTTCTCAAAAATTCACTGATCAAAGCATGGCCGGTTTCATGGACAGCAATGCGATAGCGTTCCTCGTCACTGGGCTTGCGATCGATTTTCTCACCCATCATTACCTTGTCAATAGCTTCTTTAAAATGGGATTGATGTATCACCGGTGATTTCTCTCTCAATGCCAGAATAGCTGCTTCATTGGCCAAACTCTCTAGATGTGCACCGGAAAAGCCAAAAGACTCTCTGGCTATTTCTTCTAATGACACATCATCTGCCAGCGGCTTGTTCCGGCAGTGTATTTCCAGAATGCTCTTTCTCGCAGCCTTATCAGGCAGGTCCACCCGTACAATCCGGTCAAAGCGGCCTGGCCTGGTTAATGCGGGATCCAGCATGTCCTCCCTGTTGGTGGCTCCCACCACAAGAATACGCACTTTATCATCATGTCTTAACCCGTCCATTTCCACAAGGAGTTGGTTCAAGGTCTGATCATACTCAAGATGTCCTGTGTTGCTGCCTCTTTTGCTCCCTAAAACATCAATCTCATCAACAAATATGATAGCACCATCTTTTTTTTCTTTTTGTGCACGCTCCCTGGCTGTTTTAAACAACTGGCGCACTCGCTGGGCACCAACACCAGCGTATACCTCAATAAATTCACTTCCTGATGTAGCCAGAAAAACTGAGTGGGTATATGTTGCTGCTGCTTTGGCTAACAGCGTTTTCCCAGTCCCCGGGGGCCCTGTCAAAAGGATCCCTTTCAGAGGTCTGATTCCCATTTCTTTTATTTTTCCTGCATGAAGGACAAAATCGAGAGCTTCCTTAAGTTCTTGTTTGGCAGGTGCCTGTCCCCCTATATCATCAAAGGTAAAGTTAGACTGTTGTGTATATCCTGCAAAGTTGGCACTGCCGGTCAATCCTTTCCGATCGATCAGCATATAAAGCATAAAGCCCAGACCGGCCAACAACAGCAAAGGGATCACATTTTGTCCCATCATAGTCAAAAAGATCAACAAAGCAATAGATGCTCCCAAGCATAATTCCCTAATCAATCATATCACCGCCCAGTTTCTCCCACTCATCAAGCTGATTTATGCGAGGGATAACTTCGTAAAGATATCCCTCTTCATCCCTTAACACCAAATAAATATTGAAGGAATCCATTGTCAGATCACACTGGACACCTTCCTGATCGGCTAAATTCAGTACTTGTGTCCTCATATCTCGAAATTTACCTGTAGCAATCCCTTCATGAATAATAAAACTGCATTCTTCATAAAGCAGGCTCAGGTTTTCTGTTCTCTCATCAAGAAATATAATTTCAGCTTGAGGTCCTAAGCTCTGGTAAACCAGTTTGGCTGTTTTCTGATAAACATTTTGGAAATCCTCTATCTCTGAAGAACGTATCAATACTGTTGATAAATTGTCCTGTTTTTCAATATTTATCTCTTCGGCTTTTACCAACTGGCTGATCTGCTCCCGCAGTCCGTCCCTGATAAAATATCTATCATAAAGGTAATAACCACCGAAAAGGACGCAAAGAGTGAGTATCAACGCACAGATTACTGTCATTAATCTGATCTGGTTCAAGATGCTCCTCCTCTCCCGGTATATCCAAGATTATAA
>DUSK01000112.1 GCA_012842275.1 Syntrophaceticus sp.
AGAAATAGTGCCCTGGTGATCGTTGTTTTATTTTTGATGGCTGTTGTTCTCACAGGTTGTGCCAGTGGTGAAAATCAGGCAGCTACTCGTACAATAACAGATATGGCGGGAAATAAGGTTGAGATACCTGTTTCTCCTCAAAAGATTGCCACCATGACTGGACCCAGCTATGAAATGGTCTTTATGCTAGGGGGGAAAGATAGGATCGGCCTGGTACGCAGTGACCACGCCACAGGTTATCCGCTGGCTCTACTTACCAATCCCGATCTGGCTAATTATCCCACAATTAAGGGTGTTGGTCCACAAACACCTGTTAATGTAGAGTACTTTTTAGATGCAGGTGTGGATTTGGTTTTATACTACAACAACGCAGCAGAACTGGAAAAATTTAAAATGGCTGGCATTCCGGCAGTTGTAATTAATGCAACCACCACTGTTCCCGCTACAACAGAAGAATACCTTGAACAGTCCAGTGCTAACTTAAAGTTATTGAGTGAAATTCTAGGAGGAGAGGCAGTAGAACGCTATGAAAAATGGCATGCCTATTTAAGAAAGAATGTAGAACTGATAGCAGAGCGTACCAAAGATATTAAAGAGGAAGATCGGCCTGTAGTGTACTGGGGGAATACCTGGGGTACCAATATTCTTTCTTCTTACAGCCGTGGTACTCGCAATATTGAAATGGAGTTATGCGGCGCTACACTGGTAGCTCCTGAAGAAGGAGGACAGTTCCCAGAAATAAACAAAGAACAACTCTTGGAGTGGGATCCTGACATTATTTTTGTAGATAACCATGGAAATGCACCAGAATTAGTTATTGAAGATATGTATGCAAATAAAAACTGGGAAAGTTTATCTGCAGTGAAAAATAAGCAGTTGTACCGCGTCCCTTCAGGTGTCTTTTTTATGGATAAAGGAAGCTCAAATGCTTTGCTGCTCCTTTGGTTAGCAAAAGTAATTCACCCTGATTTATTTGCAGATATAGATATGATTAAAGAACTGCAATACTATTACTCTACTTTTTATGACTATGACTTAAGTGAAGAAGAAGCACAAAGAATACTTGAAGGATGGGTTGACGAAGAGAACTTGGTAAGATGAAAAAAACTGATACTAAGAAGATATTAGAACCTACGGTAAGTAGAAAAAGATGGTTTCTGTTTATTGCTATAACAATCAGTATATTTTTTGTTTCCCTGTTTTTGGGCCGGATGACCATCAGTCCGGAAACTGTACTCAAAATATTAGGTAAAAACTTGCTAATGCTGCCCATAGAGCCTGACTGGGAGCAGAGTATAGAGATTGCGGTGATGCGCATTCGCCTGCCCCGTGCCATCATTGCATCCTTTGTCGGTGCTGGCTTGTCTATGTCAGGGGCTGCATTTCAGGGTATGTTTCATAACCCACTGGTAAGCCCGTTTATACTGGGTGTTTCGGCAGGTGCCAGTTTGGGTGCTGCCCTGGGGTTGGTCATGGAGCAACCTTTGATTGTTGTCCAGATACTTTCTTTTTGTTTTGGTATCCTGGCTGTTGTTCTTACCTATTTTACAGCTAGGATCTATAAAACCACTCCCATATTGATGTTGGTGCTTGCCGGAACAGTGGTATCTGCTTTTTTTCAGGCCATGCTTTCCCTGGTCAAGTTCCTCGCTGACACAGAGGACAAACTTCCGGCTATCACTTTTTGGCTGATGGGCAGTATGGGCAGTGTAAATATTGAGGATCTCTTATTTGCTGTTCTGCCGATGGGGATTTCTATGCTTGTACTTTTTCTTGTGCGGTGGCGCTTGAATGTGTTTTCTATGGGTGAACAAGAGGCAAGATCCCTAGGCCTGAACACAGAGGTTTTAAAAATATTAATTATTGTTTGTACTACTCTGATAACAGCAACCTCGGTAGCCTTTTGTGGTGTTATTGGCTGGGTCGGACTGGTTATACCCCACCTGTGCAGGATGCTGGTGGGCCCCGATCACAAAAATTTGATTCCGGCAACTTTCCTGATGGGAGCAGCATATCTGCTGGTTATCGATAATCTGTGCAGATTACTCTCAGCTGCAGAAGTTCCCATCGGTATCTTGACAGCAGTGATTGGTGCCCCTATATTTGCTTATCTTCTGCGTAAAACAAAAGGGGGGTGGAATTGATGCAGCCCATAGTTTCAGTGAGCAATCTTTCATTTGCTTATCAGAATAAACAGGTTTTACGCAATATCAATTTAGATATTTATGAAGGAGAAACTGTCTGCCTGCTGGGACCCAATGGGTGCGGCAAAACCACCCTGCTTAACTGTATTCACAATAGTCTGCAGATACAAGAGGGCAAAATCCTGATCTGCGGGAGGGATGTCAATACATATAGTGTCACAGAACTTGCCAGGTTGATGGGGTATGTGTTCCAGGAACATACAGCACCATTTCCCTATACCTCCCTTGAGGTGGTGCGTATGGGGAGGACACCTCACCTGGGGTTTTTTCAGTCTCCCTCTAAACAGGATACAGAGTTTGCTTACAGCATTATGGAGGAACTGGGCATAGCACACCTTGCCACAAAAAGATATACGAATATCTCTGGCGGGGAAAGGCAACTGGTGTTAATTGCCCGCACACTTTGTCAGGAACCGAAAATCATTTTATTTGATGAACCCACATCCCATTTGGATTATAAAAACCAAGCATTGGTACTTCATATACTGAAAAAGCTTTCCCAAAGGGGAATCACAATTATTATGACCAGCCATTTCCCAAACCATGTTTGGAATTTGGGAGATAAGGTTGCCATGATGGGATATGGCGGATTTG
>DUSK01000113.1 GCA_012842275.1 Syntrophaceticus sp.
GATCAGCGTGTCCCGGCCGCGGCCTGGTCAACTCCCTTTCTTTTGCCTTTTCTGTTTGAAACTCTGCAGGGTCACTGGACATAATCCCCTTCCAATTCTCCCAATCCAGATTCTTGATCTGCAGAGCAATGGGGCTTCCCAGTGTTAGGCCCTGCCTCACTCCGGAGAGGATTTCCACTCTGTCTTTTTCTATTTTCATCCGGCCCCCACGGCCGTAAACAGCTTGCCGCCTCGCCAACTGTTGATTAATCCTATCCCCTGATAGCTGAACACCTGCAGGGTAACCTTCAATAACAGCGCATAAAACAGGGCCATGTGACTCACCTGCTGTTAAAAAACGCAGCATACCCATCCTCCCCATTTCCGTTGAAACTCGATTATTTCTATCTTCCTCACGTGAAGGTGGAGTTCATAGCCTGCTGTGGCTACCATTTGGAACTCGACCATACCTTTCTCTCCACAGCCAGTGCAAGCCTCAACCATCTTCATCTTCACCCTTCAATGCTTTCAGCACAGCCTCCTCCATTAAGGCAGCAGGGGCTTTTTTCCCTGTCCATAACTGGAAGGCTAATGCCCCCTGCCAGACCAGCATCCCTACTCCGTTTAGAACCCGGCAGCCTGCAGCCTCAGCCTCATCCAGAAGCCTTGTTTGCAGCGGATTATAGATGAGATCACAGACCAGCAGCCCCTGATGTAGTTGCTTCCTGCTGAGAAGGGGTGCTGATCTGTGGTCGGGGTACATACCCACAGGTGTGGCATTGACCAATAGCTCCGCACCCTTCAAGGCTGCTGCCAGATCAGAGGAAATGTCACCCGCAGCTGTAGGAAGCCGGTAGGCGGCGTTCAGGTCTGCAGCCAACTTCTCCGCCTTCTCCACACTTCTGTTGTAAATATTAATCCTTGCTGCACCGACTTTAGCCAAAGCAAAGGAAACAGCCCGGGCAGCGCCTCCCGCTCCCAAGATCACAGCATTCTTCCCTGAGGGATCAAAACCTGCGGCCTTGAGGGAAGCCAGGAAACCCGGCGCATCGGTATTATAGCCGCACAAACGACCATCCCGGTTGACAATGGTATTGACCGCACCGATGTGCTCCGCCTCTTTTTCCACCTCATCAAGATATGGCAGAACATGCTCTTTGAGGGGAATGGTCAGATTAACACCAGCCAGGTGCAGAGCCCTGACAGCTTGAACAGCACTGCCGATGTCTTTAACCTTAACCAGAAAAGGCAGATAAACGCAGTCCAATCCCAGGGCTTGAAAGGCTGTGTTGTGCATTATTGGGGAAAGGGAGTGCTCCACAGGGTCACCAAACAAACCATATACCTTTGTCAGACCCTTAATCCTCATTATCCTACTCCCTCCTCTCTGGCAGTTGACCAAATATCGTTTTGCGCATCATAAAATCCTGAAATCTGTAATGCATAATTTTTCCTTCCTCAGGTCATAATAATGACAGAATGCAAAAAGGAGGTATTATCTTGTCATCTCACGTTCTGAATGAATTAGAAATTGCAGCTATTTCCACAGAAGAACTTAATAAGTTGCAAGAGGCTGAAAAAGCAATCAACAGTATGGGAAAGGGTACCGAGGAAATCTACCTGCTCGCATTAAAGAGGCGGGGGCAAAAATAAGCCCCGCTTCTTTATTTAATTCATGTGCCTTATTTCAAGCTCTCTCTCCTCTTGTTCTTCTCCAGTATGATCCTTTCGATCAGACGCACAAGACGGGTGCCTATAAATTCCTTTCTGCTGATGGGTGATACCAGGACAGTAAATAAACCGAGCCGGTTCCCTCCCAAAATATCTGTAAAGATTTGATCTCCGACAACTGCGGTGTGCTCCGGCTTGGTATCCATCAAGTCCATCGCTTTTCTGAAACTGCGGCGGCGCGGCTTTTTCGCCCGGGCAACAAAGGGAATATCCACAAGATCAGCTATTTCCTTAACCCGAAGATCGGTATTATTAGAAACAAAACACATCTTAAAACCGATTTTCTTTGCCTTTTCCAACCAGGAGATGGTTTCTCTCGAAAGCTCAGGATTGTTCCATTCGGTTAGGGTATTATCCAGGTCAAAGATGATACCTCTGATGCCGGAAGTATATAATTGTACAAGGGGAATATCAAAAATAGAGTTGTACATTTTCTTGGGCAGAAGAAGGTTCATAGAAATACCCCTCAATTATCCTTTTTTATTTATTTATAAGAATAATAAACCAGTTATCAGGTCATAGCAAGTCAGACAGGCACCATTTATTCTCCCCAACCATATTATTAATAGGTGATTAATAAACGGAGGGGATCTATGTGTCTATAGAGCTGTTCCTGGCAACAGCTTTCTCTTTTCTCCAAGGACTAGTCCTGCTGGGAGGTTATATCAGCAACAACGCGTTCCCCAGACCCCTTTCTGAAGAGGATGAAGCCTTATACCTGCAACGCATGGAAAATGGTGATGAAGAGGCAAGAAACATTCTCATTGAACATAACCTGAGGCTGGTAGCTCATATTATTAAAAAGTTTGACGGGGTAAGTGATGACCCTGATGACCTGATTTCTATAGGAACCATCGGTTTGATCAAGGCAATCAATACCTTTAATGCCGATAAAGGCACAAAACTGGCCACCTATGCCGCCCGTTGCATCGAAAATGAGATCCTTATGACAATAACCTAACGGCTAATCAAACCAGCATATCCAGGGTCTGCTTTCAGCACTATGGTCAGCAGCATACCGCTCAGGTTTTTTCCCGAGGAACCCGGCTCAGGCCTACCCTCGACCATGATCTGGGAGATCAATGACCTGAGCAAAAAGCTTTTTTCGTTAAAGCTGAGTTGATCGATCCCATCCAAAAGCTGCTGTGCCAGTCTGGACAACTCATTTTCTGCTATTGTTTTTCCTTTGCTTTCAAGCCGCTGTTCCAGTTCCAGTTTTCTCTTTTTTAATCTCTCCTCCCGGCTTTTTATAGTCATAAGCCTTTTCCTGGTTTTCTCATCTAACTCCAGGAGACCGGCAGCCAGGGCTGATGTAACTGAGATCCTTCCTTTTTCTATTTTGTTCAACCGCTTTGTCAACAGCTCATATTCCTTTTTCAGCTCATCGATACTGCTGCATGCCGCAGCAGCTTCCCTGGCTACAGCCAGAGGGTCACAGAATAAAACTTTAACCTGTTCCCAAACTGTTTTTTCCAGCAGATCAGCTGCCACTGTTTTGGACGGACAGCATCCCTGTTTCTGTGATACTGCCCTGGAACGCCGGCAGGTATAACAGCGTTTTCTTTTCCCCCACCAGCTCAGATAAGCGCCACCCATAGTGTTTCCACAATCAGCACAGATTAATAATCCGGACAGGAGATAGCTGCTGCTCTTTTTTGGCCATTTCCTCCGGAGCTGATGAAGTTTATCCTGGGCCTTCTGCCAGGTTTCCCGGTCTACTATAGCTGGAACAGGTATAGTGATCACCTCATCTGGAGGACGCTTTTTCCCATACCTCCACTCACCAATAAAAACCGGATTGATTAAGATCTGCTTTACCACCTGCCGGTGCCAAAAATCCTTCCCCCTGCGCGTGGGAACCTTTAATTCATTTAAGCGGTTGGCCACCCCTGCTATTCCTATCTCCTCTTGTGTAAACCAGCGAAAAATTTTGCGCACCACATCAGCTTCATCATCATCCAGTGAAACCTCTCCTGTGGCAGGGTCATACCGATAACCATAAACGTCAAAATTAACAGGTATTCCACCCTGCCTGGCCTTCTGCAGCTTGCCCCGTGTAACCCGTTCCCTTATTTTTTCTCTTTCATATTCTGCAATAGCGCCCTTAATAGAGTAAAATAAGCGGCCTTCAGGGGTTGTTTTCCACTCAAAATCAAGAAACTCCAGCCTGGCCCCTGTTTTTTCAAACTCCTCACTGAGAAAAAGCTGGTGTGCCAGTTTGCGGGAAAGCCGGTCAGGATCCCTTAAAATAATGCAGTCAACCTGCCCTCTATCAACAGCATCCCTGAGTGCGTTAAGGCCCGGGCGATCCAAAACAGCACCTGAGACCCCTTCATCAGCGAAAATTAAGACCTCACTTGCACCCAACTCCTCGGCCCTTTTGCAGCAGGCCTCTTTTTGCTCGCTGAGACTATATCCATGGACTGCCTGCTCCTCAGTGCTTACCCTGATATAGACCGCGGCGCGCAATCCTTTTTCCCTTCTTTCTCCATTAACTCCAGCACCTTTTTACCCAAAAAACAAAAAGCAGACTCTATTCCATCACCCCCTGCAAAAACAAACCGCACTTCCGGATCATCCTGCCTCATGTCTGCTTTTCTGGTCTGATGCTTATTCATGCTGAATGCCCCCCTTCATCCGAATTAATACGAATTCCACAGATTGTCCTATGCATGGGTTAAATGTTATTTTATTCCGCAGGGTTCTGTCATAAGCTTGGAGATCCTCATGTTCCTGCGGGCATCAAAGAAGAGCAGGAGTGAGGTCTTCCTTTATGACCCAATCGGTACAGATAAAGAGGGTAATGAGATAACCTTGATTGATATCCTGGGAACCGATCCCGATTCTGTATCTGATTTGGTTGAGAGGTTTTATGAATCCCGCCGGCTGCTGGAAAAGCTCAAAAAATTAAGCAAACGGGAGAGAAAGGTTTTGGAACTGCGGTATGGCCTTGGCGGTGAGCAACGCAAAACACAGCGGGAAATCGCCCGTTTATTCGGAATCTCCCGCAGTTATGTTTCCCGTATTGAAAAAAAGGCATTGACCAAACTGCTTAATGAACTGACATCAAACAGCTAAAAACAGTTGTAGAATAATTTTCGCCCTTACCGTCCACAATAGAAATGAAAAATCCATCAAGGTAAAGGAGCGAAAGCTATGGAACAAAACCAACACATTCACTGTTTAGTTGAGAACTGCCACTATTGGGGTCAAGGTAATGTTTGTCAGGCCAGTGAAATTATGGTCACTACTGATGAATTCGGGGCAAGCCAGCCTGATGAGGTAGATGCCAAACGCGCCCCGTCCCTTTCAACAACTCCTGCAGATACCTGTATGGATACCTGCTGCAAAACCTTTGTTCCTAAAGATGGAGACACTAAAGTTGATGGTGTCAGAAAAATGTCCTAAATGGAGTGTCAGCAGTTGGATGAACAAAAACAGGATCCTGCAGAGCCCCTATTAGTACAGGAAGATACAGGTTCGGCTCAATTTATCTCAGTTAATAAAAAACGAACCAAAAGGATAAAACTGAACAAAAAGAAAAAATAATAAGCTCAACCCCTGTTATTCCTCTCTAGACAGGGGTTGAATTTTGGTCTGCTGAAGGCCGGCAATTATTTCCCTGAACAGAACTGCAGCAGATTCTCCCCCAGAGCCTCCCTCCTCTACCAAAACAGCCACAGCCAATTGTGGTTTATCAAGGGGAGCATAACCGACAAACCAGGCATTGTTAGCAGGCTGCCCTTTTTCATCCTTTTTTCCGGTTTCTGCTGAACCGGTTTTACCGGCACTGCCCAAAAAAGGGATATCAGCCTTTTTCCCCGTTCCCTCCTTTACAACAAGTTCCATCATTTTCTGCAGTTCCCTGCCTACACTTTCAGGGAGCACCCTTGCGGGAGCAGGTCTCGTAATCTCCCTGACTGTTTCACCCCTTGGATCACAAATTTTTTTAACAAGAGAGGGCTGCAGGTACTCCCCTCCTCTGGCAACCGTAGCTGCCAGTACAGCCAGGTTAACAGGGCTGATTTGAACCCCATCCTGTCCTAAGGCGGCATTCCCCAGCTGTCCGTCATATTGCCCGATCCTTACTTTTCCCCCCGGTGTTGTCGGTCCTTCATAACCGATCACACACTTTGTCAAACCCAGCTGCTCCGCATAATTTTCCAATCTTTCCCTTCCCAAGCGCAGAGCCACTTCTACAAAGACCTGATTACAGGAGTTGGCAAAGGCCTCTCGAAAAGAGATTTCCCCGTGACCGTCTTTTTTCCAGCAGGAAATGGACTCACCGCTTGCAAAACGATACTTTCCTTCACATCTAAAGGTCTCATCAGGAGTGACAAGCCCTTCCGCCAGAGCGGCGGCTGCCACCACAATTTTAAAAATTGAACCAGGGTGGTAAAGTTCTGTACTGCGGTTGATCTCTTCCCCTGACAGCCCATCTTTACTGTAGGAGTAGGAGGGGCGGCTGGTTATTGCTCTCACTTCTCCTGTGGGAATATCGATTACAACTGCAGCCCCTTTGACAGCTTTCTCATCCAGTACTTCCTCCACCACTTGCTGGACATCAAGATCCAGTGTGAGCACCACATCATTTCCTCTGGCAGCAATTCCCTTATCCCCCCGCAATAAAAGCTTTCTGCCGGGGAGCGGCTTACCCCGCCTGTCCACCACAACAGCCAATTCCAGAGTTGGTTCTGCCGGAGACAGTTCCTTATTGTAAAGCTTCTCAATCCCGCTTTTCCCCTCTTCCGGCTTTTGTTGAAATATGCTGCCGCTGGTATAGCCCACAATATGCTTGGCTAAATCAGAACCACGGCGCTGCTCATATGAAAAAGAATAGATGCCGGGTATCTGTTGGGATAAGATCTTTTGTGCCTCACTTTCAGTTAGGGTAATGTCCGGAACAAAGGGGTTCCCCTTTTTCAGATTAGCCTCAAAATCAGCTGCCAGCTTCAGGGCGTCATCTTCGGAGAGCATAGACATCAGTTCTTGGCAACACTCCAAAGGATCAGACAGCAGAGATGGAAAGACAACAATTCGATAGGCCGTTTGGGAATCCAGCAGTGACCTGCCCTTCAGGTCTTCGATATCTCCCCTGAAAAAGTTGCCGATTTCATAACTGATCATCCGCTGCTCAACAGCTTTTAAAGCCAGTTCTTCACCTTTAGCCAGCTGTAGGTAGGCAAGTTTTCCCTCCAGCAGAAGGAAAACCAAAAGAAAACAAAGATAGAGAAGAATAAACCGTGATTCTCTCCGGTAATACAATAAGGCACCTCCGCAACAGCTTTGTTATATAGGTTGCTCCAGGAGGTGCCATCTTATACATAAAATGCCACTAACTAACATCAGTAATTAATTTTGAAAACGCCTTGATGCTTTTTGGTGTTCCTGAAAGGTTTTGCTGAAATAGTGAGAACCGTCCCCTCTGGCAACAAAAAACAGGTAGTCCACATCTGCCGGATAGAGAACAGCCTTAATGGAAGCCAGACCGGGATTGGCAATTGGTCCAGGTGGTAATCCTGTATGCAGATAGGTGTTGTAAGGAGAAGGATTCTGAAGGTCCTTATTGGACAGCTTTTCCTTTTGTTCACCTAATATATATTGAACAGTGGCACAGGACTCCAATCTCATACCCTTGTCCAAACGATTCAAAAACACAGCAGCTATTTTGGGGCGCTCCTCCTCCAGTTTAGCCTCCCGTTCTACAAGGGAGGCCAGGGTCACAACTTCTCTGACCGTTAACCCCATTTCATCTGCACGCTGCTGTAATTCGGCTGTGAAAACCGATTGAAATTTATCCAGCATCATTTTTATAATTTCTTCCTCGGTCATGCCCGGCCTTAGTTGATAGGATGCAGGAAAAAGAAAACCCTCCATCCGCTGCGGGCCTGTCCCTGTTACACCTTCTAAAAAAGGGTATTCATAGTCAGCATTCAAGGCCTTCTGGAATTGCTCAGGAGTCACTATCCCCTTTTGGGAGAGCAACTCCCCGATCTGTTTGACAGTATAACCTTCAGGTATAGTAACAGTAATCGTAGCGATCTTTCCAGAGCTGATGCAATCGATTATTTCCTTCATGGACCAGCTATTGCTGATCTGGTAGATACCTGCCTGCATTTTTTTATCCTGTCCGGTCAGAAGCCCATAATAGGCAAAATATCTGCCGCTCTTGATCAATTTGTTGCGTTCCAGTGTTTCTCCTATTTCCTTTAAATTGGAACCCGGTCTGATCTCAACTGTAACAACCTTAGCATCAGAAGGGGATGTGCAGACGGGTTCTGCCAGCCAGTTCAGATATTGCCAGCAACTTATAGAGATAATCATAACCAGCAGTGTAATCAAAATTCCAAAACGCAGGGGATAAACAGCAGGTTTAAAAAATGAAAGCAGATTATCTCTAATATTCTCCATGGATGGCATAGCCAGCTTCCCTCTCCTATTTTTTTCATTATAACAACTTTAACAAAGACTGACAACCTTCGACATATGTGGATGGAAAAAATTACTTCAATCCTTTGTTTCTGGTATAATATAGTAAGTAATCTTTTAGGGGTGAGGGCTTTGGATCAGGGAAGAGCAAATCTAAACAGAGGAGGCCATGGCCCAAATACTGAAAAAGCGCTGGAGCTACTGAAGAACAATGAGAACCAGTTGAAAGTCGTTGATCTGGCTATTCCCTTCAAAGACAGTGTGATCTCTTTTATCGGTATTACAGACCGGAACCCGGAGCGCAATTTAGGGGACTACCAGAATATGGGATACTTTCTTCTCAATGAAAAGAAACAAAAAGCAGTGGTTATCGACCCCGGACTGAGAGAAGCGGGTTGGATCGGGGACATACTGGGAATCCAGAAGTGTGATGTTATTTTTTCACATTTTCACCTGGATCACTGGATCGGTTATGAAGCATTTTCCAATGGGCATTTTTTTGCTTCCTCATTGTGTAAAACCGTGCTTACCCAAATGGTAGGTGCGGAGAGAACGGGAAAAAGCATTTTTGTAGAGGGCCGCCTCAACGACTATCACCGGCGCCCCTTGCCTTTAAGAGCGGTCAATGACGCAGAACGCCTCCTACCTCTGCGGGAAAGCATTAACACAGTTAATGAACTGCATCCTTATATTAACTCTGACTTTGGTTTGGAATTCTTTGAACTGCCTTTCGGGCAGACAGAAGGAACCCTTTACGGCCTGCTGAATGCTGAAGGGTTCAAAATTCTTTTTGCCAGCGACCTTTTTGTGATGGTCAATAACCGGATCATGGTAGAACCCCACTATGCCTTCAAACCTGAAATCATGGTAATCAGCGATATTATTATCATGCTGCGTGCTATTCTGGGAAAGAGATTGCAAATCCACATTGATGAGATAACCAGCAATTATATGAAACGGATTGCCTCTCCTGATCTGCTGGCTATGGGGCACGGTGTTTTCGAATTTTCCAAATACCGCTCAGAACTGGAGCACCTGCTTCAGGAACTGGAGGAGTTTCTCCGCATCTACAAAGAACACATTATTTAAAAGGAAGCAGGGGGACGTTCTTTTTGCTTCACGCTAGGGGACTGTCCCCCTGATCGGTCAGTTTATCCCTGCTGGCGCAGCGGCCTGCGGAGGTTGTTACTTGCCCTTGACGAAGGAGCAGACTGCGAAAGCCAAAACGAAACATGGATGTTGAGCTAGGGGACTATGCGCCAGGGATGGCGTCAATCGTTTTCTCCATTATTTCCATTATTTCCATTATTTCCATTATTTCCGTTGTCCCCGTTATTATCCCCATTATCACCGTTGTTGCCGTTATCATCTCCAGCACCACCATTATCACCTTCACCAGGTGGTTCAGTTGGTGGTGGTTTTGGTTGATCTTGATCCTTACCATCATTGTCTTTCGGTTTGGGTACAGGTTTGGTGCCGACTCTCACAACCCGGTTGATTGGCCGGTAATAGTCATTGGAAAGCAGGTATTTGGTGCCATTGATTATTCTGTAGGCAGTGACCCTGTAGCCCTTTGCCCCGCTGTTTTCCACTACTGTCTTGCCTTCCGGTAGATTGGGGTCTTTTTTGGTGATCAGCTTGGGCTGGATCACACTGGTGATAGATGTCTGCAGTTGCACCCGTTTTTTCTGCTGGGTGTTGCCAAAGATCTTCATGGTCAAAACTCCCCTGCCAACATGAGTCTTGATATAGATATAGGAATCCATATTATTGCGAAATTTCAGGTCCTGATAGCCGTATGACACAGTGGCATCACGACCAAGGGGTGCATAAGCGATAGCCAGGGAGTGGTTGCTCCTCTCCACAATCTCAAGACCAGCAAGGAGAACAGCATTATAAAGGGTTGTAGATACCTGGCAGACACCTCCGCCGAGTCCGGGCACAAACTCATTGGCTTCAATAACTATAGCCTCACGGTAACCCCTTTTTGCAGTACGGGGGCCTACCCTACCGTTAAATGAAAACACTTCCCCGGGTTTGATCAGAGAATCGTTCAATGCTTTCGATGCCAGAGCTATATTATGAGATCTGTTTATATTGCTGGCATCAAAACTCGTACTGTATGTGGCAAGCAGCCCATTGATGCCCATTGCCTGAATATCTTCTGTAGTGACCTCAGGTTCTTGCTCTCGAAACTGCAGTTCCACAGTAGCTGCAAAAGGCTTGCTAAAGGACAATAAATCCGCGAAACTGGATTCCAGATCAGCAGTCAATCCGGGTTTTCCCGGTATAATACTGATCCGGTCCCGGTCATCGATGACCAGACGGGCGTTTTGCGGCTGATCACCAAAATTCTTTGTCAGAGGTTCCAAGGCTTTTTCTGCTGTACTGTAGTCAACCTTTACTTCCTGGCAGGGCAGTTCTATTTGATGCAGATGAGCGGTCCAGAATTGTTCAAGCCGCTTGATTAATGACCCTGACCTGCCCACAAGGTAACATTTGTCAACTACCTTTCGGGCATCCATGGAAAAACCAAGCTCAGCCCTGCTTGTCTCAAGTTGGTTTTCACCTGCTATCACCACTATAGGAGCAGATAAAAACTCCTGCTGAGAAAGCTCGATCTTCTTGCGTGCTTCTTCTTTTGTCAGGCCACCTACATCGATCCATTCCACCCGCACACCGGGCAGAATCTTGTCTTTATAAGACAATGAAAAAAATAATATACCGCCGACCACAACAGTCAGCAAAACAGCAGCAGATCCTAATACCATTAGTGCTGTTTTTTTCTTTCGCAAAGGCGTTCTCCTCCCCTTTTCCTGCTTACCTAATAATACGCAGGAAAACCCCCAATGTCACATGAATTTTATATATCTTCATCCAGATTTATTTCCCTGTAAGTATCAACTACACGTTCCCATTCCTCTTCATCTTCTATTTCAGATAGGTATTCTTCACCATTCTCATCTCTAAATAGTTTAAAAATAATCTGCTCATCCTCATCAACAGGTTGAAGAACAACATATTCCTCATCATCCAGTTCAAATCTATCTAGAAATATAAATTCATGTTCCTGCCCTTCTTCATCTTCAAGTATCAAATGATCATCTTCTTCCCAGTCAATTGTCATAATGTCGCGACACCTCCATAATTTTTATACCATCTAATTGCCTGCATTATGTTCTTTATTCACTCTATCAGCAAAAATATGTGATTTTCCTTAGCCTCGCGCACCTCCTTGTTTGTTGCGCCAAGCAAGATAGTTCTCGAGGATCAAGCAGGCGGCCACCCGGTCAATTAGCTGTTTTCGCTTGCGCCTCCTCACATCTCCCTCCAGCAGAGCGCGTTCCGCTTCTATTGTTGTTAAACGCTCATCCCAGTAAGTAACAGTTATGCCTGTCTTTTCATGAATCTTCTCTCCAAAAGCAACATAAGATGAAGCTTCCTCACTGGGCCTGCCGTCCAGGTGTTTCGGGAACCCGATTACTACCTCTTGGACACCATATTCCTCAATAAGAGCACAAACAGCAGAAAGATCCTCTTTATTATTTTTGCGCTTGATTGTGGTCAGTGCATGTGCTGTAATCCCCAATTCATCACTTACAGCCACACCGATCCGTTTTGAACCCATATCAATTCCTAGTATCCTCATAAAACACTCCTAATAAACCTTAATATAAAAAAAGGGGCATGCTGCAGCACAGTACCCGCACAAGAGGCACTCCTGTTCACGCACATGGGTCTTTCCGTCATCCCCCAAAAATAGAGCCTCCTGTGGGCACTGTTCAGCACATTTCCCGCATCCCTCACACCAGGGGTCTATATGGAGCCGCCTTTTTTCGCTGCCCATCAATTTTTCTAATTGATCAGGAACCGGCAGCCCTTGGGCTGCCAGAACAGTGATATCCACTTCCCAGCGTGTTTTCATCCCAACAGCCACAGCTGCTGCAAAAGGACGGCTGAACGCATACTCCAGGGCTTCTCTGGCTTGAGGCAGGAGATTGCCTCCCCCCAGTACCTTCATCAGATAAATACCCTTACCTGCAGCAGCCGCTTCGGTCAAGACCATCTCCATCTCCTGGCGCGTTCCATCCTGAATCCCCAGACCTTTGAGGTTAAAAAGAGGATGGATCACATCGATCTCGGCCAGTTCCATTGCTCCTCGCACTCCTGCGATCCGGTGGGTTGAGATCCCTACCGCTCTTACCAACCCCTTTTCTCTGGCCTCTAACAGATAATCCAGAGCAGCTCTGTGCCCCTTAAGGGTAAGTGCTGATTCCTGCTCATGGAGAAGAAAAATATCGATATAATCCCGGTCCAGCTCTCGCCTTGCTCTTTCCAGGCTCTGTTCCATTTCTTTCGCTGTCACAGCATAAGATTTCGTGGTTATAATCAGTTCTCTACCGGGAAAAGAGCGAAGCAACTCCTTAAGGTAAGAGTAGCTTTCATAGATTTCAGCAGTGTCAAAAAAATTAACCCCTTGCTCAACGGCATATTTGAGAAGATCTACACCTTCAGCAAGAGGCAAATTTGCCTGCAGGGGTCCTATGGTTAATAAACCAAAACAAAGGCGTGATACTCTGATACCGGTTCTGCCCAAATACCTGTATTCCATTTATCCGTTCTTCTCCAAATAACTGGTTATAAGTTCTTCCAATAGTTCATCGCGCTCATATTTCCGAATCAGGTTACGGGCATTGCGGTGATTGGTAATATAAGCAGGGTCCCCAGAGAGAAGGTAGCCGACCAGCTGGCTGATTGGATTATAACCCTTCTCCTTGAGAGCATTATAAACTATCAATAAAGCTTCCTGAGCGGAAACCCCTTCTTCACCGCGGATTTTATACGCCATTGTTTTATCCAGTTCATCTGACACCATCCAGCAGTCACCCCTGGTCTTAATAGGTATAGTTCTATATTCTATATTAATTAAAACGATCCTTCCCGCAAGGAAAATTTTTCTAGATCATGAGTTCAGCATTTCACGCACTATCTCTAGCCCTTTTTTCAAAGCCGCATCCAATTGTGCAGGATTCTTTCCACCGGCCTGGGCCATTTCCGGTTTGCCGCCGCCACCGCCATCCACTATAGGGGCAATTTCCCGCAGCAGTTTCCCTGCATGCAGTCCACGGTTTTTAACCAGATCGCTGCTCACAAAACACACAAGGCCGACTTTATTATCCAGCGGGCTCCCCAGGATAGTCACAGCTGAACCGAGGCGATCCTTTAAAAGATCCCCTAGAGAACGGAGAGCATCCATATCCGGCACATTTACCTTGACAGATAAGAGATTGACTCCATCCACACTGACAGTTTGAGCCAACAAAGAATCAACCTGGCTGGCCATCACTTTATTGCGCAGTTGTTCAATTTCTTTATCCTGCTGATTAAGCTGCTGGAGCAACTGCTCCAGCCGGGAAACAACCCCATCAGCATCCGATTTCAGCAGTTCTGCTGCTGTTTGCAATATACCGGCCTTATCCTGCCAATAATGGAGCAGTTTTTCCCCGGTCAGGGCCTCAATGCGCCTCACCCCAGTGCCGATACCGCTCTCTGAAATAATATGGAAAAATCCTAGCTCACTGGTCCTGTGTACATGGGTGCCTCCACACAGTTCTTTACTGAACTCCCCAACAGCCACTACCCTTACGGTATCACCATATTTCTCACCGAAAAGAGCAATGGCATCCTGAACCCTGGGGTCATTCTGATCGGCTTCAAAAACATTGACTATGACATTATTGAGTATTTGTTCATTTACCAATTCTTCCACACGGTTAAGTTCTTCATTTGTAAGGGGCGCAAAATGGGAAAAATCAAAACGCAGCCGCTCCGGTGTGACCAGTGATCCCATCTGCTGTACATGGTCCCCCAGGACTTTACGCAGTGCGCTGTGCAACAGGTGTGTTGCAGTATGGTTGCGGGCTGCTGCCAGCCGCTTCTTTTCATCTACCTCTGCCAGCACCAAATCACCTTTGTGCACAGTTCCACGGCTGACAGTGCCGTAATGGACAATTACCCCATCAGCAGCGCTTTTTGTATCATTAACTGTGATCTCGCCATCAGGCCCAATCAGGACTCCCTGATCTCCTACCTGGCCGCCGCTTTCGGCATAAAAGGGTGTTTGGTCAAGAACAACCTGAACCTGTTCCCCTTGAGCAACCTCTTCTTTTTCAACTCCCCCAACCAAGATAGCAAGTATCTGAGAGCGGGTGGATAATGTGTTATATCCTTGAAAATCAGTTTTACTGCACTGATATGTTGTGCAGACACTGAAGCTGTCTGATGGCAAGGTTTCCATCCAGGCAGCCCTTGCTCTGGCGCGCTGCTTTTCCATAGAATCCCTGAAACCATCCAGATCCACATTCATGCCTCGTTCTGCCAGAATCTCCTGGGTTAATTCCAGCGGAAAACCGTAGGTATCATAGAGCCTGAATGCAACATTGCCAGGAAGGCTTTTTTCACCGGTCTTTTCGAACTTTGCCAAATAGTCCTCCAGGATCTGTAGCCCCTGTTCCAGTGTTTCACCAAAACGCCTTTCTTCCTGGCTAACGATTTTCTCAATATATTCGGAACGGTCTTTCAGCTCCCTATAGGGATCCTGATAAAGCTCAACGGTTTTCGCAGTAAGCTTATGCAAAAATAGATCATCTATCCCCAGCAGCTTCCCAAAGCGCAAGGCACGGCGCAGAATTCGCCGCAGGACATAACCACGCCCGTCATTAGAAGGGATCACACCATCTGCAATCAGGAATGCCACCGCTCTGGCATGGTCAGCGATCACTTTGAGGGCAACATCACTCTCAGGGTTGGCCCCATAGCTGATCCCTGCAACCTTAGCAGCCTCCTCTAGCAGGGGGAAAAGCAGATCTGTTTCAAAATTATTGGGAACATTCTGCATTACTGATGCAATTCTTTCCAGACCCATCCCAGTATCTATATTTTTGCGCGGCAATTTGCTGAGACTGCCGTCTTCCTCACGGTTAAACTCAGTGAAAACCAGGTTCCAGACTTCCAAATACCGGCCGCAGTCACATTCCACCCCGCAATCGGGAGAACCACACCCGCGCTCAGGCCCTAAATCTACGATAATCTCCGAACAGGGGCCGCAGGGACCTACAGAACCTGCTTCCCAAAAGTTGCTTTCCTTCCCTAAAGGAACGATCTTATCCCTCGGCACACCGATCTCCTGATGCCAGATCTGTGCGGCCTCATGATCCTCGTGATAAACAGTGATCCAGAGATCCGCAGGGGGCAGGCCCAGTTCTTTGGTCAAAAACTCCCAGGCCCAGGCTATTGCCTCTTTCTTAAAATAATCCCCAATGGAGAAATTACCCAGCATTTCGAAAAAAGTATGGTGGCGGGCTGTTCTTCCCACCTGTTCCAGGTCCGGTGTGCGCAGGCACTTTTGACAAGTAGCAAGTCTCGGGTGCGGTGGCACAGCTTTTCCCTGAAAATAAGGTTTAAAAGGCACCATACCAGCAACGGTCAACAGTAAACTGGGATCATCCTTGGGAACAAGAGACGCGCTTGGCAGGATCAGATGGTCGCGTAAACTGAAATAATTAAGAAATTTTCTTCGTAATTCCGCTCCAGTAAGCAATATTCAACACTCCCAGGATTTTCTCATTATCAAAGGTCATTATAGTATAGATTTTCATTTAATGTCAATAAAATTGGTTTTTATGGGCAAGCGGCAGTTAAGGCCATTAGATCAATTTTTCCCAGATAAAGCCAACTATAACTTTGAGCAAGCCGGCTGCTGGCACAGCAAAGATCAGTCCTAAAGGGCCTGCCAGAAAGCCGCCGACCAGGAGAACAAAAACCGTGGCCAGAGGATGCAATCCAACCCGTTCACCTAACAAACGTGGAGTGAGTAAACTGCCTTCTATCTGCTGCACCAACAAAAAAATACCCAGCATCAACACACCCTTCCAGGTACTGATGGAAAGGGCAAAACCAACCACTGGGATTGCTGCCAGTACAGGGCCGAAAACCGGAATCAGGTCAGCAATGGCGGTAAAGATCCCAATTAGGATGGCAAAAGGTATTTTAAGCAGAGCTGCCCCTATCCCTGTGAGGAAACCCACTATTAAAGATATCAACAGGTGTCCCCGCAAAAACCGGCTGAAGATCTGGTCACCTTCTCGCAATAAAAAAACCAGATCACTGCGCAAATTAGGGGGCAGAAAGGCTAAAAACTTTTTCTTCAAGTGGTCGAAATCCCTGATGATATAATAGGCCAAAAAAAGAGCAAGCAGAAAACTGGGCAGCAGGTAAAGGCCCTCGATCAGCATCTGAGCAAAACTGCGCATCCCCTCAAAAACAGAGCTGCGGAGATCACCGATTGTTTCCTTAAGTATTTGATATGCTTCAGGGGGCAGATAAGTGCGTGTCAGCAGTTTGTCAAAAAAACTCTGCTCCCTTGTCCATGTTTCAATATAAACAGGGATTATACTGGCAAAAGATTTCAGTTCCTGATATAAAGCCGGAACAAAAAAACCAAAAAAAATGCCGGCAATAATCAATCCTGCGGCATAAACTGTCAAAATGGATTTTGTTCTGTCTACCCCCCTGTTTTCCAAACTGCGGACAAGGGGATAAATAATGTATGCCATGATAATGGCTAAACCGAAAGGTACAAATACAGAGCGAATATAATAGAAAAACAGCCCTCCAAATAAACCCGCAAGACAGAGGAAAAGGATGCTCAGGGTCCGTCGCTGCATATAACTATCCCCCAAAGGTTAACGGCGCATCATCTCCAGCATTCCTCTGGATATACCGCGCAGGACACGCCTGGCACTTTCCCCCATTTCCTCTGCTTTTCTCATATCATTTCCCTGACGAGATGAAATAAATGCCCC
>DUSK01000114.1 GCA_012842275.1 Syntrophaceticus sp.
TATTGTTACTGATGGTGATTTGAGCAGCTACATTCTATAGTTTACGTGACAGGGGAGGTAGAAATGGAGTTTTTATTACAAGGTACCCAAACGATTAAGGGTTTGATGGAAAAATATGAAGCCGAATCCAGTTTCACATCAATAGCTCAGGCTCTTGGTGAAGCGATCCGGGCCAATGTATATCTTGTAGGGCGGAGAGGAAAGATCTGTGGATACTATTTACTTGAACAGTATTCCTGCGGCTATATGTCTGATATTTTATCTTTCAGCCAGCGCTTTCCTGAAAGCTATAATCAAAAACTGCTATATGTTTCAGAGACCCAGGCCAATAGTGTTGACGAAAATAATTTATGCATTTTTGCTCCGAAGAACTGTCCCTACCAAGGCATCATGACTACCATCATTCCCCTTTATGGGTGTGGGGAGCGTTTGGGGACTATGGTTTTAAGATCCACTGAAGCTCTATCTGCTGATTCAATTTTTTTGGCGGAATACGGGGGCCTAGCTGTTGGGATGAAGATTATGCTATTGAAAATAGAGAGGATGGAGCTGGATACAAGGAAAAAAACAGCTGTTCAGATCGCCTTGAACACCTTATCTTTTTCCGAACTGAGAGCAGCAGAATATATTTTTAACGAATTAAGCGGAATGGAGGGGCTTGTTGTTGCCAGTCGCGTTGCGGACCGTGCTGGGATTACTCGTTCTGTAATAGTTAATGCACTGCGAAAACTGGAGAGTGCAGGTGTGATTCAGACTAAATCATTGGGTATGAAAGGCACCTATATCCGTATTTTAAATGATAATTTGTTAGATGAATTGAAAAAAATAAGGATGCAGAAAGAAGATACCCTACTTATTAAATAGGACCAAGGGCTTTATTAAAGAAATGCGTAGTGGTGGGATATTTTTTTAACCATCGCTATTTTTTTTGTCAATTTAAGAAGGATAATTAATGGTTATATAGAAATTAGTACTAATTATGAGTTATTATATCCGATTATGTCAAAGTTTATGAAATATTTCGAAAATATTGGAGGATGACATGATCAATAAACTCGGCGATCCAATACTCCCGGAGTTAAAAAAAGCGCTTGATATTTACTGGCTGCGGCAGCAGGTGATCAGCCAGAACATTGCCAATGCTGATACACCTAATTATAAGAGGATTGATGTGGACTTTGAAAGAGTTCTTGCAGGGAAAATGGCCAAGCGGTTAGCAATGAACAGAACACATGGTGCTCACCTGAGCGGGGGCAGCAACAGAACAGATGATGTGCCATTGGTTGCTGCAGAAGGAACGAGAAGTAGAAATGATAACAATAATGTGGATTTAGAGCAGGAAATGGCCCTGCAGGCTGAAACAGTTTTACTGTATAACCTTTTGACTCGATTGACCACAGAGCATCTGGGTATGCTGCGCTTAGCTATTACAGAAGGGAGGAGATAGCCTATGGGATTGTTTACAGGTATTGATATTAGCAGCAGCGGGCTTTCAGCACAGCGCCTTCGTTTAGATGTCATCTCCAGTAATATTGCCAATGCTGAAACAACTCGCACGGGAGAGCTGGATGAGAACGGAAATCCTATTCCTTATCGCAGAAAAAATGTTGTTTTTGAGTTTGGTACTTCCTTTAATGTTTATTTAAAGAAGAAGATAGGCAGGTTGGGCGGTGTCCGTGTAAGCAGGATAATAGAGGATCCAGCAGAGCCGCGCCTTGTGTATAACCCGGACCATCCCGATGCAAATGAAGAGGGGTATGTGCGTATGCCCAATGTAAACGTTCTCACTGAGATGGTGGATTTAATCAGCGCCACACGCTCTTATGAAGCCAATGTTACCGCATTAAATGCCACTAAGGAGATGTTTCTTCGGGCTTTAGAAATCGGACGGGGTTAATAGCTAAGGAGGAGTTAAATGGAAACCATATTTGGTATACAACCCATTTTAGGAAAAAGCTCTTTATTAGAGAATAAAAAAGATGAGGATAGCGTTTCTTTTAAAGAGTTTCTTATGGCTTCTCTGAAGCAGGTAAGCGATCTGCAGAAGGATGCAGAGAAGAAGATGAGTGAGGTTGTTTTGGGTGATGCTCGCAGTGTGCATGAGGTGATCATTGCCACTGAAAAAGCCGCCCTTGCGCTGCAATTACTGGTACAAGTACAGAATAAAGCGATCGATGCCTATCATGAGATTATGCGTCTTCAGTTCTAAGAATTGGGTTGGTATATGGTGAAGCAGGCACTTTTAAACCAAAAAGAAAAAGCTCTCAATTTTTGGAACAAGCTAACAAAAGTCCAAAAAATACTTTTTGGCAGCGGTTTTGCAGCTATTATACTTGCTGCAATCATTATGATTTTTTGGATAAGCAAACCGAACTATGTTCCTTTATATACAGATCTCAATACAGAGGATGCTGCAGCAATCACCGAGTATTTGAAAGAAAATAAGATCGCATATCAATTGGATGAGGGCGGTTCAACAGTTCTTGTTCCTGAGTCGCAAAAATATGATATACGCCTTGCTCTGGCCAATGAAGGGCTGCCTACCGGTGGTAGTATTGGTTTTGAATCCTTTAACGAAAACCGTTTCGGAGAAACGGAAAGTCAACGCAGGGTAAGGTATTTAATTGCTCTCCAAGGAGAGCTGGAAAGAACAATTGGAAAGCTTGATGCTGTTGATGATGTGCGTGTTCATATAGTTGTACCTGAACCGTCGCTTTTTTTAAAAGATAAAACAGATGCTACTGCAGCTGTGCTTGTCAAGATAAAACCGGGGCATCATTTAGATGCCGCACAGGTTAAGGGGATTATGAACCTTGTGGCCAGCGGAGTGGAGGGTTTAGAACCGAAAAATGTAACAGTGGTGGACACAGGTGGAAATATTCTCTCTACAGATGTGGAAAGCGAAGAAACCACACAGAGCAGTTCAATGACCGCCAAGCAGCATCAGGTGGAACAGGAATATGAGAAAAGGATTGAAAACTCTGTACAAAAAATGCTTGACCAAATTGTGGGTAAGGGGAAAAGTGTGGTCAATGCCCACGTTTCCCTTGATTTTGATCAAGTAGAGATTCACCGGGAAATTTACGGTGATAATGTTGTCAGGAGTGAGGAGACAGAGGAAGAGGAGACTACAAATAATGAAACTCCAGGAGGTCCTCCTGGCAGTGACAGCAATATACCCGGAGATCAGTACCAGGAGCAGGAAGAAGGGACCGGTTCCACTTCAAAGTATAAGAGAAAAACCAAAAATTATGAAATAGATAAAGAGGAGGAACACCGTATAGTTGCTCCAGGAGAGATTAAACGGTTATCACTCTCTGTGGTTTTGGATGCTCAACCGGCAGATGTGGATCAAAATGAAATCAAGGACCTGGTCAGCAGTGCTGTTGGACTGGATCCGGAGCGGGGGGATCAACTGACAGTCACCTGTATGCCCTTTGACCGCAGTTGGACAGATGAGATGAAAGAGGAAATGGAAGCTGCCAAAAAGCGTCAGCAGTATCTAATTTACGGTGCTGCAGCTGTGGTAGTTATTCTGCTCTTTGCAGTTATCACTCTTCTTTTGAGAAGAAGGCGATCCTTAGAAGATAGAATTGATTATATAACAGAAGGGCTTACTGTAGATGAAGTTTTAGATGCTCAAGAGAGAGAATTATCGCAGGAGGAAAAAGAAAAGGCACGTATTGTAGAAAAAATAAAAACAGAAGTGAGAAATCAACCTGAAAAAGCTGCAGAACTCATTAAAGCATGGTTAAATGAGGATCTGAGGTGAAAACAATGAAATCTTTAGCAGGGAGACAAAAGGCTGCGATATTATTGATCTCTTTAGGGCCAGAACTATCATCTCAAATTTTTAAATACCTGCCTGATAGCGAAGTTGAAAAACTAACACTGGAAATAGCCAATATCAGAAAAGTCTCTCCGGAAAAGAGAGATCAGGTATTTCAGGAATTTTATGAACTTGCTCTAGCTAATGATTACATTTCTCAGGGAGGTATAGATTACGCAAAAGAGCTTTTGGAAAAGGCATATGGTGAAGAAAAAGCAGCAGAGATTATAGATCGATTGACAGCAAATCTGCAGGTAAGGCCCTTTGATTTTGCCAGAAAAACCGATCCCGGTCAGCTGTTAAATTTTATCCAGTATGAACACCCCCAGACAATTGCCTTAATTATGGCGTATCTGGATACAGAGCAAGCATCTGCAGTGCTTTCAGCCCTACCTGCTGAACTGCAGGTGGATGTTGCTCGCAGGTTGGCCTTAATGGAAAGCACATCTCCAGAGATTTTGAGAGAGGTAGAGAATATTCTGGAGCATAAGCTTTCTACAGTTGTTACACAGGATTATACCCAAGCCGGTGGGGTGGAAACACTGATAGCTATCCTTAACCGCGTAGATCGAGCAACAGAAAAAACAATTATTGAAATACTGGAAGTGCAGGACCCTGAGCTGGCCGAAGAGATTAAAAAACTGCTATTTGTTTTTGAAGATATTGTGCTGTTGGATGATAGGGCAGTACAACTGGTTCTCAGACAGGTTGACTCCCATGATCTGGCTCTTGCCCTCAAAGGAGCGGGAGAAGAAGTCATGAATAAAATCAAACGCAATATTTCCAAGAGAGCAGCACAAATGCTGCAGGAAGAGATCGATTATATGGGGCCTGTGCGCTTGCGGGATGTAGAAGAGGCTCAACAGAAAATTGTTGCTGAGATACGCAGACTGGAGGAACAGGGTCAGATTATTATTTCGAGAGGTGGAAGGGATGAAATCATTTTATAAAGTAATTAAGGCTGACCACCTTAATATATGCCCTCCCCGGGTTATAGACCATCCATGTCGGCAAATACAGAGCAAAATCGAAGTTGAGAAAGATAAAGATATTATTGTGGAAACTGAACTGAAAGCTCAGCAACTTTTGAATGATGCCCGCAGCAAAGCTGAGGAGATTATTTCGCAGGCCAAAGCTGAGGCTGATAAGCTCATAAAAGATACCCATCAAAATATTAATAAGCTAAAGAGAGAGGCGGAAAAGGCAGGTTATGAGGCAGGATATCAAGCAGGCCAGGCTTCTTGGGAGAAGGCACGGGAGCAGCTGCGTCAAGAAATCGCCAATCAAAAAGAAATTTTGATACAGGAAAAAAATAAAATGCTCAAACAGTTGGAACCTGAAATAATACAATTGGCTGTTACAATAGCCAGATCGGTGATTCATGCTGAATTATATCTGGCTCCTGAGCAAATCAAATCTATTGCAAGAGCGGTATTAGACCGTGCCCAGGGAGAAGGAAAACGAATTTTAAAAGTGTCTTCTGAGGATTATGATGAAATCACATCTTTGCTTGAGGAAGATGCAACCAACGGCAACAGATTGGAAATAAGCTGTGATCCTTCACTGAAGAGGGGATGTAGGGCTGAAACACCCTTTGGTGAGGTAGATGGCACCATCGAGGGCCAACTGCAGGAGGTTATCTATGATCTCCAGGAAGTGAGCCGGAGTGATTAGCCTGGAAAAATATATCAGGCGCATGGAAAACTTTGAGCCAATTAAATATAGGGGGAAAATCGAACAGATTATTGGATTAACCATTGAAGCACTGGGCCCCTGGGGTAATGTGGGTGAGCTCTGCTATATTCTTACTTCTAAGGGCAGGATTAAGGCAGAGATAGTTGGATTCAAAGGGGAGCGCACAATCCTCATGCCTCTGGGTGAAGTTGGTGGAGTGGGCCCCGGCTGTGTAGTTGTCGCTTCTGGGGACATTTTCAAGGTTGGTGTCGGTCCTACTTTAAAAGGCAGAATTCTCGACGGGTTGGGGCAGCCAATTGATGGGAAGGGGCCCATACTGGCGGAGAATTGGATTCCGGTTAGTTCTGAGGCGCATAATCCTCTGGATCGCATCAGAATTAAGGAGCCATTACCCTTGGGAATTAAGGTGATTGACGGGCTCCTGACCTGCGGTAAAGGGCAGAGATTGGGCATTTTCGCAGGAAGTGGAGTTGGTAAAAGCGTTCTTTTGGGGATGATCGCCCGCAATACAACAGCAGATGTTAATGTTATTGCTCTTATCGGTGAAAGGGGCAGGGAGGTTCTGGAATTCATTGAAAAGGACCTGGGAGAAGAGGGATTAAAACGGTCTGTTGTGGTAGCTGCCACCTCAGACCAGCCCGCTTTAGTTAGAGTAAAAGGGGCTATGGTAGCCACTGCAATCGCTGAGTATTTCCGTAATGAAGGTTTCGATGTCCTGTTGATGATGGATTCTGTGACCAGATTTGCTATGGCGCAGAGGGAAATAGGACTTGCTGTAGGTGAGCCACCTGCTACCCGTGGTTACACTCCATCAGTGTTTGCCCTGCTGCCTAAACTTTTGGAGAGGGCAGGGACAAACCCGAAAGG
Organism: Syntrophaceticus sp.; assembly: GCA_012842275.1. GTDB lineage: Bacteria > Bacillota > DSM-12270 > Thermacetogeniales > Thermacetogeniaceae > DTU068. Next base: position 6,392 of record DUSK01000114.1, read on the forward strand.
CACAATTACAGGCCTTTATACAGTTCTTGTAGATGGTGATGACCTCAATGAACCCATCGCTGATGCAGTGAGGGGGATACTTGATGGTCATATAGTGCTGTCCAGAGAACTGGCTGCTCAAAATCACTACCCTGCTGTAGATGTTTTAAATTCGGTCAGCAGAGTGATGATCGATATCGTGGGGGAGAGGCACCTATCATGCGCCTCTAAGATGCGCAGTATTCTGGCTACATATAGGGAAGCAAAGGATATGATTGAGATTGGGGCCTATAAACATGGTACCAATCAGAAGATAGATGAAGCCGTAAGGATGCAGGAGCAGTGCAATTCCTTTTTAAGGCAGGGTATCTGGGAAAAATTCAGTTTTCAGGAAACCCAACGGCTTTTGGAAAAACTTTTTCCTGATGGGGAGCAGAATTAGAGTTGAAAAAATTTCATTTTCGTCTGGAAAAATACCATAACTTCAAGGAGCAAGAAGAAAAAGCAGCACGCCTGGAATTGTTCCGGGCACGCAGGGCTTACCAGGAGGAAGTTGATAAACTAGCTGCTCTTCAGCGTAAAACTAATGAATTAATCTCACAAAACAAGAAACTCCTAACAGGAACAATCCAACTGGAATTGCTGAGCAGCTGTCTAGGATGTTTGGAAGTACAAAAAAATTTGGAGGAAGAACAGACTGCTGCAGTTCAGGAAAAAGAAGAAAAAATGAAGCGGGAACAGCAGGTTTATTTGGAGGTACGGAAGGCAAGCAAATTATTAGAACGTTTACACCACCGCCAGTGGAATGATTTTTATCAGGAGTATTTAAAAGAAGAGCAAAAGGTATTAGATGAGATCGGTCTGATTATCCACTCTAGGGAATAAGGAACCATATTGACTACCGGTTTCTGATATCGGACTTCCGGCTTCAGACCTCTAATAAAGGCAGGTAAGATGATGAAATTGTCAGGCAGAGCCCTTATTCTCATTTTGATCATACTTTCGATTGGAGCAACTGCGGCAGCAGCTGCCGCAGGTTGGATTGATCTAAAAAAAATGGCAGATATGCTGCCTATATCAAATAACGATGAAATGATCAGCCAATTGGAAGAGCAGAATAAAGAACTCAAAAAAAACTTGGCAGAACTTGAAAAAGTGTTACAGAAGGAAAAGGAGCAGCGACTGAAGCTGGAGCAGATGCTGGCAACCTTCCTTGAGAAGGAACAAGGGGATACAGAATCTGTAGATGGAAAGGTAAATGATCAAAAAGACTACCAGAAGGTAGGGGAGTATTACGCTGGGATGGAGCCTGTTACAGCAGCAGCTATTTTGGAGAGGATGACTCCTGAAGTGGCAGCAGAAATTTTGACAGGAATGGATAAAGAGAATGCAGGAGAGATCCTGGCGGTAATGGAGCCTGAAAGGGCTGTACAGGTGACTGAGATGATCGCCATCTGTGAAGCCCAAAATAAGGATAATAAAAAAATCAGGTAAAGGAGGTGACATATGAAAGCAGCAACTTTATTACCCCTGTTAGGGAATCTTCCAGAGAAGCAGACCAACATTACTGCAGGCAATGTAGATTCTAAAGAACCAGCTTTCTCCTTTTTGCAGATTATTGAGGCACTGTTAAACTTGCAGCTGAATCTTTCCGGGAAAACGGATAATGAAGGAGAGGGTGATTTTGTCGATCCGACTGTAATCGTTGAGAAGAAGCAGAGAGAAGGAAAAGAACAGCTTAACCCTTCCGGGGAGGGGACATCTTTATCTCTGCAAAGTACCGGGGATCCTTTGCTTTCCATTGGAACTGATGCTCAACCAAAACAGTATAATTTTGTAGTGACAGATATCCTTAAACTCCTGACTGTAAAGGATACCCATAATTCTCAATGCAGTGAAAAAGCTCTCTTTACAACACCATTATTAGGAGAAGTGGATCTGCAGAATGCCCTCCAAGGGATGATGACCAATGCTGTTCAGGAGGGTATAGCAGCAAGTAGTATGCAACAAATTATGCAGCATCAGCAGGGTTTCTCTCAGCTTGCTGATAATGTTGCAGCAACTGTGCCGGATCCTGCTGTGAAAGCTGAAGCAGTAGTGCCCGGTTCTGCACAACTGGAAAGCCTGTTGGCTGATTCCCCATTAACAGCAGCAGATACAACAGCAGAGGCTGAGCAGGGCAAGCTGTTTGACCGGTTATCTGGAGTAGAGATAGAGGAACAACCTGCTAGTATTAGAACTCAAGATAACCCATCTGTGCAGATAAAAACCAATCAGCATGGCTCTTTACCAACAGGGCTCGGTTCTAGCTCAACAGAAGCTTTATTTGACTATCAAAAAAATGATCTGTTGATTGCAAAAAATATGCGACCTGCTGAAACAGCGGAGTTGATTGCTAAACAGCTTGTGGATCAAGCTGAGCTTTTTGTGGGAAAGGAGCGGGCAGATTTAAGACTGCAATTGAACCCCGATTTTTTGGGTCAGCTTAAACTGGTCATCAGGGTAGAGAATGGAGTAGTTCGCGCACACTTTATCGCAGAAAACCAGATCACAGCCAGCCTGATCGAGGGACAGATGCAGGACCTGCGTCAGTGTCTGGAGCAACAGGGGATCAGTTGGCAGGAGCTCAGTGTTGCTGTTGGTGGTCAGGATTCCTTCCATGGCTATAATGATTTCGCAGCCTATAAAAGTCCACAGGGTAAGGGCCACAAGGGAGAGGATTCTAGTTCTGATGTGCAGAGGGAACAGCCATGGTGGCAAGAGGGAATAGTCGATTATCTCGTTTAATAAGGGGGTGAGGCATGTGTCAGGAATAGATGCTATTAATGGGATTGGCCAGCAGTTTTATTCTTACAACAACAGCCTGGGTAAGGGAGACTTCTTGAAACTGTTGATCTGTCAGCTCAAACAACAGGATCCCTTAGAACCGGTGAAAAATACAGAGTTTTTGGCTCAGATGTCCCAACTGACCTCCCTGGAAACACTGCAGGATCTCAACAAGAAAATGGAACAATTGATTGCACTGCAGCAGTTAGCTTGGGAACAGCAGGAAATTGCCCATTCGGCTAATCTGCTGGGCCGTGTGGTGGAAGCGGTTAATCCTGAAGATGGTAAGGTAATTACAGGGAAGGTGCTGGGATTCTATCAAAACAAAGGTATCATTTATCTGCAGCTGGAGAATAAAGCTGTTCCCATTTATTGGGTAAACAAGGTATCAGTTGCCTCTCAGGAGGGTAAGGATCAATGACCGAAAAGATCTATTTCCCTGAACCAATTCTTCAGCCTACGCCAGTTAGGGATAAAGCAGTAAAGGATACAGGGAAAGGAATTTCTTTTGAAGAGATTCTCAAACAGCAGTCATTGAAATTCTCAGCGCATGCCAGGGAGAGGATCGCTCGTAGAAAGATACCCCTTGATGCCAATCAACTCCAAAGACTCAACAGCGCTGTAGAAAAAGCTGCTGCTAAGGGAGCAAAGGATTCTCTGATTTTGATGGACAATCTCGCCCTGATTGTGAGTGTCAAAAACCGAACAGTAGTGACTGCCATTGATGAGAACAACATCAAGGGAAATGTATTTACCAACATCGACAGTGCGGTCATCATTTAAGGGATTATGGGCTGGACCTCTATAAGGAGGGGGCCCAGGTTTACGGAATGACTGAAGTAAACCACCCAAAAGGAGGTCATTAATATGATGCGTTCTTTGTTTGCTGCTGTTTCAGGGCTTAAGACCCACCAGCAGCGGATGGATGTTATCGGTAACAACATAGCTAATGTTAACACTGTGGGGTTTAAAAGGAGTCGAGTAACCTTTCAGGACATGCTCAACCAAACAATCAGAGGTGCGAGCCGCCCTGTGCCTGGTGGCAGGGGAGGAACCAACCCCATGCAGATTGGACCGGGTGTTTCACTGGGGAGTATTGATCTGATTATGGATGGGAGCAGTCTCCAAGATACTGGAAAAGCAACTGATCTAGGTATAGAAGGGGATGGCTTTTTTATCCTCAGCGATGGTGGCAGGACCTATTATACCAGGGTAGGGA
>DUSK01000115.1 GCA_012842275.1 Syntrophaceticus sp.
AACAGTTCCCTATGAGGAGGATCTTGATCAGGTGATATCTGTGATCAATGAAACCTGCCACAAAATGGCTCAGGAAATGCCCGACCCGGTCATAGAGGAACCGAGGGCTTTGGGTGTTGTGGATCTTAGCGATAAAGGAGCGACCATCCAAGTTTTCGGTCTGGTCAAGCCCATGCAACACTGGGGATACACCCGTGAATTGCGCAAGCGGCTGAAAGCGGAATTTGAGCGGGTTGGTATTGAAATCACTTACCCTCACCATGTGATTATAAAAAAACAGGGAGGGGGAGAGTCCGGTGATGCGTTTTAGTCTCGGAGATGTGGTGCGCATGAAAAAACAGCACCCCTGTGGCAATGATGAATGGGAGATTATGCGGGTAGGGATGGATTTTCGCATCCGCTGTTTGAAGTGCGGCAGGATGGTAATGCTGCCCAGGCCCAAATTTGAAAAAAGTGTAAAGGCAATTGTGAGATCGATTACTGATACTGAAACCGACAGTAAAGACTGACAAACGGTAAAAATGATAAACGAATAAAGGCTGAAGCCGATAACAAGGGTTGACAGCCGATAATAATTGTTGAAAGCAGTAAAAAGGCTAAACCCGATAATAAAGTCTGACAACGACGGGAAATTTGCTGCTGAAACCTATCAAAGTCACAGTGGCAGCCTTCTTGTCAAGCATGGCTGGCAACCTGTAGAACGCTGAGGTCCGGTAAAAAGACTGAAACCGGTTGAAAAAACCGCTTGCAAAAAGCGACTGAGAAACTGAGCTTCACAAAAAGATGGAGACTGTAAAAACCCGGTTAGAATATTGTTTTCAGTTGTTGCTAATGATATAATTTCTAATGTCCTAGCCAAAACCGCAGCACATGTTTCATTTCTCATGGAACAATGGCTGATGGGGCTAGGCTCCTGGATATACTTCAGATGGTAAGCTGTCTGAGTATGTGATATCCCTGCCCCTCTGATGGGGCCGTTAGTCCGAAGGGAGGTGGAAGTATGCGATCCTATGAAACCCTCTTTATTTTGAAACCTGATCTTGAGGAAGAAGCCATCACAGCCGCCATTGAGAGGCTGACTGCACTGATCCAGAATAACAAGGGTGCAGTGGAACAGGTAAACCGCTGGGGGAAAAAGAAGCTGGCTTATGAGATTCAGGATTACCGGGAGGGTTACTACACCCTGGTCCTGTTTCAGGGAGAACCGGAAACAGCCAAAGAGCTTGACCGGGTGATGCGCTTGAGTGATGAAGTGATGCGTCATGTCATTGTCAGGCGTGATGCTGGCAAAGAATAAGGGGAGGGGAAAACCTTGTTTCTCAACCGGGTGATTTTAATCGGGCGTAGTACCCGGGAACCGGAACTGCGATTTACCAGCGGAGGTGCGGCGGTGGCCAATTTCACCCTTGCTGTGGACCGGCCTTATCTAAATGCACAGGGTGAACGGGAAACAGATTTTATCCGGGTTGTTGCCTGGAGAAAGCTCGCTGAGACCTGTGCCAATTATATGGGGAAGGGCCGTTTGGTTGCAGTAGAGGGGCGCCTGCAGGTGCGGACTTACCAGACACCTGATGGGCAGAACCGCACCACTGCAGAGGTTGTCGCAGATACAGTCCGCTTTTTGGATCGAGCTAAGGAAGGAACGCCACCTGAAGTTGTTCCTGAAAAAGAAGATCTTCCAGAACCCGGTTTCCCTGAAGACCCCTTTGGAGTTGATTTCAACCCAGAGGAACCGCCATTCTAAGATCGACCAGGAGGTGTTATTTTGAAGCGCGAGCGTAGCAGGAAAAGAAAAAAGGTCTGCAGCTTCTGTGTGGAACATGCTGAGACCATTGATTATAAAGATGTTTACAAACTCCGCAAATATATGAGCGAGCGAGGTAAGATCCTGCCGCGCAGGATCTCCGGGAATTGTGCCCACCACCAACGCATGCTGACCAGGGCTATCAAACGTGCCCGGAATATGGCTCTGCTGCCGTTTTCGGTGGATTAAAACATGATAAATAATTGTCATTAGAGGGAGCAGGAGCTCCCTTTTCTTATAGAATATTTAGACAGTTTTTATTTCGGCAGGAATCAAGTGATCAAGTGCCGAAAGTAAAGCAAAAATAAAGGCGGGGATCGTGTGGAAGCGAAGTTTTTCCAGACTTACAAACGCAGGTTTTTTATCGGATTGGGAGTGCTGTTGGCCTTAACCTGTTTGGCTTTGGCTTACTACAACAGGCTGCTGGGCATTTTCGGGTTAGTAACATCTCTAACCGGATTCTATGCCTTCTATTATGTGGATAAACAGGAGAAGTCAGCCCGGGAGCGCCAATTAAAGGAAGAACTTCTTGCTGCAGAAAAAGATATACCGGTTGAAGAACTACCCGCTGCTTCTGATTTATCTCTGGTATTTATCCAAGTAGATGATTATGATGAGGTTTTTCAGGGGCTGCCTGAGGACCAGCGGCCTTTGCTGGTAGCTGCAGTTGATAAACTGATGCGGGAATGGGCAGCTTCGGTCAAGGCCTATCTGCACAAAGATGGCAGGGACCGCTATTCAATGCTTCTTCCTACCGGTGAACTGGAATCCCAGGAAAGCAATAACTTTCCTATCCTTGATGAAATACGCAAAATAGATTATGGAAACCGGGTCCCGGTAACTTTGAGCATTGGAGCAGCCAAAGGGGTGGATCCCCGGGAACCTGCCAAACAGGGTGAACTGGCCCAGCAGGCCTTAGAACTGGCACTGGAGAGGGGCGGGGACCAGGCAGTGGTCAAAAGCACCGAACACACCTGGTTTTACGGTGGGCATACCGAAGTGGTAGGCAAGCGCAGCCAGGTGCGTGTCCGGGTGACTGCTACAGAACTGGCCCGTCTGATTAATTTGGCGAAAAATGTTGTGATCATGGGGCACTGCCGCATGGATTTTGATGTACTGGGGGCGGCGGTAGGCTGTGCTGAGATTGTACGCCATTACGGCAAAAAGGTGCGGATTGTGGTTGATCACCAGGGGGGTACTGTCGATAAATTAGTAAACAGGATCAATGAACACTATCCCGGGCTTATCTGTGAGAAAGATGACCTGGATATAGAAGTATCCTCCCAGACTCTGCTCCTGCTGGTTGATGTGCACAGGCCGCAGATGGTGGTTGCCCCATCCCTGTTAAACCGTGCCGGCTATATTGCGGTGATCGACCACCACAGGCGGGGGGAGGATTTTATAGATAGGAGCAATCTGATCTATATCCAACCAGGCGCCTCCTCAACCTGCGAACTGGTGGGAGAGCTGGTCCATTATTTCCCTGAAGGGGTCCGCTTTTCACCCCTTGCTGCCACAGCCCTTTTGACCGGTGTGATTGTGGATACCAAAAGGTTTACCTTTTCTACCAGTGCCCGTACCTTCAGGATTGCTGCTGAGCTGAGGGAAGCAGGAGCTGACCCGGCGGTAATCAGGGAACTTTTTACCGACAGCCTGGAAGTGATGCTTTACAGGGCGAAGATGCTCCAAAACACAGAGTTGGTCTATGGGAGATTTGCGGTGGCAAGCTGTGATGAACCCCATGAGGGAGCACGCGTAGCCGCCTCCCGGGCTGCGGATTCCATGCTGGAAATATCGGGTGCAGCAGCCTCTTTTGCCCTTTATCCCATTGCTGAAGGCACAGGGATTAGCGCCCGCTCTGCAGGAAGTGTGAATGTTCACCGGATCATGGAAAAAATGGGGGGCGGGGGACACTTTACCGTTGCAGCAGCCCAGTTGAAAGATGTTAATATAGAAGGGGCCCGCTCCAGGCTCCTGGAGATTCTGAGAGAGGAGCAGGAGGAAGACCAGTGAAAAGAATGAAGGTTCTATTGCGTGAAGATGTGAAAAAGCTGGGCAATAAAGGGGAAATAATCGAGGTGGCAGAGGGGTATGCCCGCAATTTCCTCATTCCCCGGGGCCTGGCGGTAGAAGCCTCTAAGGGTGTTGTGAAAGAAGTAGCCTTGGTTAAGGACGGCAGGGCGAAAAAGGAAGCCCGCCAGGAGCAGAAGGCCCGTGAACTGGCCTCCCGCCTGGAGGGAGCAGTGGTCACTGTCAAGGCCAAGGCCGGAGAGGGAGGCAAGCTCTATGGTGCGGTGACCAGCCGTGATGTGGCTGCAGAACTGGAGCGCAGCTTCTCAGAAAAAATCGACCGCCGCAAAATCGAAATTCCAGAACCGATCAAAACACCGGGAAGCTATCCGGTCCAAATCCGCCTCTACCCCGGTGTACAGGTTGAGATCACACTGAATGTAGTTGTTGAATAAAAAACAGTTTGCACTGCATACTGTAACTCCAACAGCTCAGGAGAGGAGAATGCGGAAATGGCCGCAGATAAACAGAAGCAGGAGTCACAGGATCTTTTTGATCAACAGATTAAAAGAAGTGAAATCAAAAGCCGTATCACCGCCCTCTACCATGTGCTTGGTGATATTTACGGTTCGGAAAGGCTGGTTCTGAGGGCTATTAAACTGGGTGTTGTGCAACAAATGCGTTCCAAACGGCTGGGGGAGCAAGTGGTGGCCCTGCAGAAGTTGATCCACGGGGACCCGACACTGAAGAAGGCACCACTGCTAAAAGATATCCCTCAGATATTGGATGAACTGGAAGACACCCTGGCACAGATTGTGGCGCGGCGGCTCGTGGAGGAAGACCTGGAAAGGAAGATCTCCGAAAAACTCCAGGAGCGGCAGGAAGAGTATTTAAACGATATGAAGGCCCAGCTGCTCAGAGAGAAAGGGTCGCCTGAGAATGCCAATACCCTTAAAAAACTGGCCTTTTTAGAAAAGAAGAAACAGGTAAAATTGAATGCCTCAGTAAGTGAGGTGCTCCGCCCGCGCACATTAAATGAGATTATCGGGCAGGAAAGGCCATTAAAGGCTTTGATCGCCAAGCTGGCGGCTCCTCACCCCCAGCATATACTGCTCTATGGCCCGCCCGGTGTGGGAAAAACATCTGCAGCCAGGATCGCTTTAGAGCATGTAAAAAGGATGTCCGGCAGTACATTTCAGCCTGATGCTCCCTTTGTTGAGGTTGACGGCACTACACTGCGCTGGGATCCGAGGGATATCACCAACCCCCTTTTAGGTTCGGTGCATGACCCCATCTACCAAGGCGCCAGAAGGGATTTGGCTGAAACCGGCATCCCTGAACCCAAATTAGGGCTGGTAACTGAAGCACATGGCGGGATTCTGTTTATCGATGAGATCGGTGATGTGGACCCTATTCTGCAGAACAAACTGCTCAAAGTTATGGAGGACAAAAAGGTGTTTTTTGAATCCTCCTATTATGAGCCCGGGGACCCCATGATACCTGAGTACATCAGAAGGCTATTTGAGGAGGGTGCTCCCGCTGATTTTGTGTTGATCGGAGCCACCACCCGGGACCCGGACCAGATCAACCCGGCTTTCAGGTCCAGGTGTGCGGAAATATTTTTTGACTGCCTGACACCGCTGGATATTCAAAAGGTCATCAAGCAGGCAGCCAGAAAGCTGAACGTTGTCCTGGAGCCGGGTGTTGCCGAAGCGATCAGCGAATACACCATCGAGGCCCGCAAAGCCACCAATATACTGGTTGACGCCAGTGCCATGGCCCGCTACAGGCAGAAGAACTCCAGGCGCAAAACCGTCAGGGTTACCATGGATGACCTGCAGGAGGTGCTGCAGATATCCAGGCTGACCCCTTATGTCACCAGACATGCGGAACCCCGCGGCGAAATCGGGCATGTTTTCGGTTTGGCTGTATCAGGGTTTGTGGGAACCATCATCGAGATCGAGGCTGTGGCTTTCCCGGCAGGGGAAAGACAGCAGGGAACCGTCAGGTTCAATGGTGCAGCCGGGAGCATGGCCAAGGATTCGGTGTTCAATGCCCTTGCTGTTTACAGGGCTGTAACCGGGAAGAATGCTGCTGATTATGATATCCATGTCAATATAGTCGGCGGCGGCAGGGTGGATGGGCCCTCTGCCGGAGCAGCCATCTTCCTTGCCATCTACAGCGCCATAGAAGGTATTCCGCTGCGCCAGGATGTGGCGGTTACCGGTGAAATCTCCATCCAAGGGCAGGTACGCGGTGTAGGCGGGATTACCGAAAAGCTCTACGGTGCCCGGCAGGTGGGAGTTAAAAAAATGCTGATACCGGCGGATAACAGCCGCGAACTCCCAGAAGAGATGTGGGGTGTGCAAGTGGTCAGTATCGCTAAGATCACAGATGCCTTTCCCCACATCCTTATTGGAGAAAAACTGGAGGAGAACTGATGGAACTCATTGAACGCACCCCTCCCCATAACCTGGAGGCGGAGCAGGCTGTTTTAGGCGCTCTGCTCCTTGTGCCTGACAGCTTTGCTGTGGTTTCGGAAATATTAAGGCCTGAGGACTTTTACGGAGAAGGCCACCGGGAGATCTACACCGCCCTCAAAGAGATGGCCGAACGGGGGCGCCCCATCGACCTGGTGACCGTTACAGAGGAGTTGAAGAGCAGGGATGCCCTGGATAAGGTAGGGGGTGCCGCTTACCTGGCGTCCTTGGCCGGTGCGGTGCCTACCGCAGTTAATGCAGGCCATTATGCCAATATTGTGGCAGATAAAGGCCTTCTTCGTTCCCTGATCAATACCTGTACCCAATTGGCCTCCCGGGCCTATGAAGAGGGAGCGGATAGTGAGGTTCTGCTGGATGAAGCAGAGCGGATGATCATGGGGCTCAGCCAGCGGCGGATCGGCAAAAGCTACCGCTCCATCAGAGAACTGCTGGTAGAGGCCCTGGAAAGGATTGAGCAGCTCTGCCAGAAGAAAGGGAGCATCACCGGATTGCCCACAGGTTTTGATGACCTGGATAAATACACCTCAGGCTTGCAGCCCAGTGATCTGGTATTACTGGCTGCTCGCCCCTCAATGGGAAAAACATCTCTGGCTCTCAATATCGCCCAGAATGTGGCTGTAAAATACCGGGTGCCTGTTGCTATCTTCTCTTTGGAGATGTCCTCAGACCAGGTTGTGCAGAGGATCCTCTGTGCTGAAGCCCTGGTGGACCAGCAGAAGATGCGCACCGGCTATTTACAGGAGAATGACTGGCCGCGCCTGATGAAGGCAGCTGCCAAACTCTCTGAGGCACCCCTGTTTATCGATGACACCCCGGCCATCTCCCTTTTGGAACTGCGCAGCAAGGCCCGCAGGCTCAAACTGGAGCATGGGATCGGGCTGTTGGTGATCGACTACCTGCAGTTGTTACAGACCGGCAGGCGTTCGGAAAACCGGGTCCAGGAGATCTCGGAGATCTCCCGTTTTCTCAAATCCCTGGCCAGGGAACTGGACATCCCTGTGCTTGCCCTCTCCCAGCTCAGCCGCGCTGTGGAGCAGCGGGGAGGTGACCGCAGGCCGATGCTGTCAGACCTGCGGGAGAGCGGCAGCTTAGAGCAGGACTCCGATATGGTGATGTTCATCTACAGGGATGACTATTATAATGAGGATTCCGAAAATAAGGGAGTGGCAGACCTGATCATCGCCAAACACCGCAACGGCCCGACAGGAACCATCCAGTTGGCTTTCTTGAAGGAATTCACCAAATTCGTCAACCTGGAAAAACGGGAGCCCCCCGATTTTGGGCCAGAGCCGGGTGAAGATCTGGAGCCGGATCCGGCTTGACTCCCCAATAGCCCGTTGTTAAGATCTGTTATGGCAGTGCTGTTGTAGAAGCGGGCTATGTGTTCGAGGTAGGCGGTAAAAAGGGCAGCGAACTACCAACAGTGCTGTTGCAGGTTTGATTTTTAATAATGTGAGAATCAAGGTCATTTCAGCTGCAGCACAGGCATTCTCCTGCCACGGTTTGATTCTTAATAATGTGAGAATCAAGGTGAAAGCGGGGCTGGCGGATTGTAGCGGTTTAAGCTTGATCCGTTATAATGCAAGGGGTATTGGAGGGGCGCATATGAAAAAATACGACTGTATTATTGTTGGTGCTGGTCCTGCGGGGATCTTTTGTGCTTTGGAGCTTGTCAGGCGGAAAAAGGGCCTGAACATACTGATACTGGACAAAGGGCAGGACTTGAAGGACAGAAAATGCCCTTCAAGGGAAAAGAATGCCCCTTGTTTCGGCTGTGCCTCCTGTGCTGTTATTTCCGGCTGGGGAGGCGCAGGAGCCTTCAGTGATGGCAAGCTGGCCTACTCCACAGAGGTCGGCGGTATGCTGGGTTCCTACCTTGATCGGCAAGAATTTGAAGAAGGAATCAAATACATCCACGATATCTACCTGGAGTTCGGTGCACCCCGCAAAATATACGGTTTGGAAAACCTTGAACAGATCGAATTATTACAAAAAAAGGCAGCTCTGGCAGGCATGCGGCTAGTGCCCGCCCCGGTCAGGCACCTGGGCACAGGGCGAACCAAAGAAATACTGCAGGGGATGCAGGACTACCTTTTGCAGCAAGGGGTGTCTGTTAAGACCAAAACCGCTGTAGAAAGCATCGAGGTCAAAGATGGATCTGTGGTGGGTGTAACAACTGCTGATGGAGAGCAGTTGGCAGCCAAGTATGTGGTCTGTGCCCCCGGCCGCAATGGGGCTGAGTGGCTGGTTGAAGAAGCAGAGCGCCTGGGGCTGGAAAGGGCTATTAACCCTGTGGACATCGGCCTCAGAATAGAGCTGTCAGCAGCGGTAATGGAACAGATCACCGACCTGACCTATGAAGGAAAATTCCTCTTTACATCACCCACCTTTGAAGACCGGGTGCGCACCTTCTGTATGAACCCTTATGGGGAAGTGGTGATGGAAAACACCGATGGCTTAGTTACGGTCAACGGGCACACCCATGCTGACTATAAAACCGAAAACACCAACTTCGCGTTGCTGGTGAGCAAAACCTTTACAGAACCCTTTAAACAGCCTATTACCTATGGGAAATACATAGCCAGCCTGGCCAATATGCTGGGCGGTGGAGTGATCGTGCAGCGGTTGGGGGATCTGATGAAGGGCCGCCGCTCCACAGCTGAGCGGATCGAAAAGGGAATGGTGGTCCCCACATTAAAAGAGGCAACACCCGGGGATCTCTCCTTGGTGCTGCCTTACCGCCACTTCCTGGCCATCATCGAGATGCTCAAAGCCATGGATCAGGTTGCTCCGGGAATCTATTCCCCCCATACACTGCTCTATGGCGTAGAGGTCAAATTTTACTCCTCTCGCCTCAAAGTTTCCCGCAAACTGGAGACTCAACTGAAGAACCTGTTTGTAGCAGGGGACGGCGCCGGAATCACCCGCGGCCTCACCCAGGCATCCCTGAGCGGTGCCATTATAGGCCGGGAAATCGCCGACCGCTCTTCCTAAGTGAGTCAAGTGAGTCAAGGGGACGGTGACTTAGTGAGTCAAGGGGACGGCAGACTGTGTGACAAACATACAAGTTTTTGCTAAATAATAGCATCCATCAACGCTAGATCAGATGTTGATAGGTAAATTTTAAGAGATTAGCACCCGTTTTTGAGAAACAAAAAGAAGACTCCCGCC
>DUSK01000116.1 GCA_012842275.1 Syntrophaceticus sp.
ATTTCTTAAGAAATAGGAGAAAGGTTCTTGACAATTAATATTGAGTTATTAAAATGTTTTTAGTAAATTTTGCTCATACTTATAATGGCGGACCGGGGGAGGTGATGTAGATGAGTAGTATGAACGGACAGGGAATTTTAGAAAAAGTAAAAGCCATCATCACCGAACAACTGGGTGTTGAGGGAGAGGAAATAACCGAAAGCACATCCTTTGAAGATTTGAATGCTGATTCACTGGATGTGGTGGAGTTGATTATGGCTTTCGAAGAGGAATTTGATCTGGAAATATCAGATGAAGAGGCGGAAAAGATTAAAACCGTCGGGGATGTAGTGGATTATATTAGGGATCGCCAATAAGGGTTTTGCGTCCGGTTGGCGGAGGACTATCTGGAGGCATGATCATTGGATCCCAAAATTGATCAATTACAAAAGAAGATCTGTGTTTATTTCAAACAGCCGGAACTGCTGAGGATAGCTGTAACTCATCCTTCTTATTTGGCAGAGCATCCAGATGAAAAACAGCACAACCAGAGGTTGGAGTTTTTAGGTGATGCTGTTTTAGGTGCAGCTGTGGCTTACTATCTTTATAAAAACTTCCCCGATGCAGCAGAAGGAAGTTTGACCAAAATAAGAGCTGCAGTTGTGTGTGAGCCATCTCTTGCTAATCTCGCTAAAAAAATAGGGTTGGGAGAGCACCTTCAGCTGGGCCGGGGGGAGGATCTCTCCGGAGGCAGGAAACGTCCTTCTATTTTGGCTGATGCCTTTGAAGCTTTGACTGCAGCAATTTATCTGGATCAGGGTTGGGAAAAGACCTGTGATTTTTTATGGAAGTATTTCCGAGAAGAAATTGAAAGAGCTGTCAATGGTGTATCCAGGGATTATAAATCCATGCTGCAGGAACTAGTTCAACGGAACGGCAGGGAAAAGGTAACTTACCGGTTGTTGTCTGAATCAGGGCCTGACCATGATAAAGTCTTTGTTTCCGGTGTTTTTATAGATAACAGAATGTTGGGCAAAGGCAGTGGAAAGTCAAAAAAAGAGTCTGAACAAAGAGCGGCACAGGCTGCTGTAGAGCTTTTAAGAGAACAGGATGTAGAAAGAGATATTTCACTGACATAATCCCTCATTAAGAAGGAATTCATGTGATTGAGGTAGAATATACTAATCGAGTTCCAATACCTCAATTATTGCAGAAAAAGGGGGAAATGTGGTGGAAGTGCTCAAAGTTTCAGCTCAATCAAGTCCCAAATCAGTGGCCGGTGCTCTTACTGCGATTTTGAGAGAAAATGGATTTGCAGAACTGCAAGCAGTTGGTGCAGGTGCTGTTAACCAAGCGGTTAAAGCTATCGCCATTACCCGTGGTTTTATTGCTCCCAACGGGATTGATTTAGTTACAATACCTGCATTTGTTGAGATCAATATCGATGGTGAAGAGCGGACAGCAATCAAATTCATTGTTGAGCCCAGGTAAGGTTGTTAGTGGTGTACCTCAAGCGCTTAGAGATTCAAGGTTTTAAGTCTTTTGCAGAACGTGTAGTTATTGAATTTGATAAAGGTATTACAGTTATAGTTGGTCCTAATGGGTGCGGAAAAAGCAATCTTACAGATGCTGTAAAATGGGTATTGGGTGAACAGAGTGCCCGCTCTCTCAGAGGGTACCGAATGGATGATGTTATATTTTCTGGAACTTCCAGAAGGCGGCCTCTGGGAATGGCTGAGGTATCGGTAACTTTTGATAACAGTGATCAGACATTGCCATTGCCTTATCAAGAAGTTAACATAACAAGGCGTGTCTTCAGGTCCGGAGAAGGGGAATATCTTATAAATAAAAATGTATGCCGCTTACGCGATATCCAGGAGCTTTTTGCTCAGTGTGGTATCAGCCGTGCGGCTTTTTCTATTACTTCTCAGGGTAAGATCGATGAGTTTATTTTGGTGCCTCCCCAGGAAAGAAGGATTTTTCTCGAAGACATTGCCGGGGTACGCAATTACCGGCAGCGTAAAAATGAGGCTCTCTGCAAACTACAGGAGACTGAAGATTCCCTGGTTCGCATCCGCGATCTGCTGGCAGAATTAGAAAAGAGGCGGATTCCTTTACAACAACAAGCTGAGATTGCCGAACAATACCAGCGGTTGTTACAGTTATGCAGAGATGCGGAAGAACGCCTGTTGGAAGGGCAATTAGCCGGGATAAATCACAAGGAAGAGTTGCTGCTGGATGAATGTGAAAAAATCAAGTCTTCGGTAAGATTTTTAGAGAGCGGTTTTACACTCTTAGAAAAAGATCTGGAAGATTTTAAGCTGGGCCTGGCTGCCAGGAGAAAAGGCATTGACCAGCAGAACAATAAACTGAATGAACTGGGGAAAGTCTTTCAAGAGGTCAATGCTGCTTATGTGCGTTTGGAGGAAAAAATGGTTTCCTGTGAGAACAGGGAAAAGGAACTGAAGGCCAGACTAGCGGTTATATTGGAGAGAAAAAAGGAAACAAAAGAAGAGTTGGCAGAATTGGAGGCAGCTTGTGAAAGGTTGCGGGAGCTGCAGTTGGATGCTCAGCAGAAATTGACTGGCTTAGAGGAGGAAAAAAGAGCCTGGGAAGAGCAGAAGAGGCTAACTAACAGAAGCTGGGAAGATATAGATCAGGAGATCTTTGATATACTCCACCGGAAGACTTCACTGGTCAGCGAGGTACGGGTGCTGAAAAACAAAAAAGAGGTTTTGGCCCGCCAGCAGGAATCGGTAAATAAGAAAAGCGCAGCAGCAAAAGGGCAGCTTGAAGAACTTCAGAAAAATATCCAAATAGTTGAGGAAAAGTGCAGGGAATCTGAAGCAGTTCTGGCTGAAAAAAGTGCTGAATTGGCAACAGAAGAGAATCGTTTGGAGTTTTTGCTAAGGGAACAGGAAAAGCTGTCTGCTCAACTTAATTCCCTATCACAACAGATCAATAGGTATCAAGAGCGCTTCAGAATATTGAAAGAGGCGGAAAACCATCATGAGGGTTATCAGGAAGGGGTCAGAAAGATTCTGCAGGCAACAGCTGCAGGGGTTAGGTTTAATGGGGAACTGCTGGTGCTGGTAGAGGAGTTGCTGCAGATCGACCCTGCTTATGGTGTAGCTTTAGATGCTGCTCTAGGGCGTGCTGCCCATCACTTTATCTGTGAAACCCCCCAGGCTGCCCAGGAGGCCATTGCTTTTCTCAAGAAAGTGAAAGGGGGAAGAGCGAGTTTTTTACCGCTTAGTGCACTGCAATACTGGTCTCCACCGGTAAAAGGAAAAATAGAAATGGTGGATGGTTTTATCGGCAGGATGGCAGATCTAATTACCTGTAAAAATTGGTACACGAAGCTGGTTGAATACTTGTTGGGCAGGACTTATCTCATCGACAATTTGCAAAACGCCAGTATTTTTGCAGAAAAGAATAAATATCAGTACCGGGTGGTTACACTGCAGGGGGATTTGATCCAATCCGGTGGCCTGTATACAGGGGGTGCCTCAAAATCCCGCTATCCTACTACCCGTGGGCGCAAGCAGGAACTGGCTGAACTGGAGGCAAAAATGCTGAAATGCCGCCGGGAATATTCTCAATATGATGAGCGAAATAAAAAACTTCAGGACGAGCTGGAAACAGTTAAGAACAGGATTCAGGAGATCCGGGAAAACTGCAAACGGTCAGAGGAGGCCAGAAGGGATCATCAGCATCAACTTAACATCTGGACTCAGGAACTGCAAAAACTCCAGGAATTTATTGAGAACTGCCGGCTGGAATGTGAAGAATTGCAGTGCCACCAGCAGGGATTAAACCAGCAGCTGAGTGAACTGGAAAAGGATTTGGAATTGGTCAGTGCCAGAGAACGAGAAGTGGAAGCTAAGAGGGCTGAACTAGAAAAGATCCGTCAGAGTTATGAGGAGAAAACACAGGATATTATGACTAGGATCTCAAAGGCCCAGGTTTCTTTCAGTACCTTTACCCAGGATCTGAAACATCAGGAACAGAAAAAGGAGCAGATCAGGCAACTGCTGGAGCTGCGGGAACAGGAAATTAAGAAGATAGAGGATGACCTATGTCTCTTAAAAGATGAGATGCGTGATATTTTGGAGCAAAAGGATCACCTACAACAGCAGTTGGCTGCTTTAACAAAACAAAAAAATGAAATCAATGAAACAATTGTTTTTCGTAAAAAACAGGTAGCTGCCTGGGAGAGGTATATCAACGCCCGAGAAAGAAGATTCCTTAAAATAAAAGAGATTTTAATGAAATCAAAACAGCGGCTTCAGAACAATAGCATTAAACTGCAGCACTTAAGAGAACAGAGGGATGAAATTTTTAGAAAAGCTGCAGAAGACAGTCTGACATTGGACCAGGATAACCCCAAAATCCTTAATCGCAGGGAAGAGTTTGAGTTGAAAGATAAAGTGATCCATTTGAAAAAGAAAATGACAGATTTGGGTGAGATCAATTTTGCTGCCCCTGGAGAGTTTTTAGAAATAAATGAGCGGATCGATAACCTTAAACAGCAGATTACCGATCTCGAGGAAGGGAAACACTCATTAACCAAAATGATTGCCGATTTTGACCGGGTGGCGGCTGCAAGATTTAAAAAAGCTTATCAGGAGGTAAGGTCAAATTTTCAAGAAATATATCACCTGCTCAGTAACGGTGGAGAGGCGGATCTGATACTGACTGATAAAAACGATATGCTGGAAACCGGTATTGACATTTGTGTTGTCCCCCGGGGCAAGAAGCCGCGGCATCTTTCCCTTCTTTCCGGAGGGGAGAAAGCACTTACAGGTATTTCATTTCTGTTTGCTATGTTACAAACAAATCCCAGTCCTTTTTATCTGTTGGATGAAATTGAGGCATTTCTCGATGAGGCAAATTTAATTCGTTTTGCTAGCTTTTTGCGGAAGTGGAGTGCTGGTCACCAATTGATTTTGATCTCACATCGCTATCATACCATGGAGATTGCCGATCACCTCTTCGGTGTAACCATGGATGAGCCAGGGGTATCAAAAATAGTATCTGTTGAGCTCAGTGAATACTCTCCAGAAAACAAAGAACAATATATATCCTGATCTATCACCTCCTTTGAGTTTCTAAGAAGCGTTAAATGACAACTTATGGTACAATAGGCTTGAACTTTTATAATAAGGTTGTGATGGAAATGGCTGCTTTTTTCAGCAAATTTAAAGAAACACTGAACAAGACACGCCAGAATTTTCTCTCCAAAGTAACAGATCTAGTAACAATCCGGAAAAAGATTGATGAAGAGTTTTATGAAGAGCTGGAGGATATCCTTCTTCAGGCTGATGTGGGAGTTGCTGCTACCTGCCGTCTGATAGAGGAGATCCGCCAGGAGGTTAAAAAGAAAAAAATCAGTGACACAGATGGTGTGCGTGACCTGCTCCAGGAGAAGATGAAGGAGTTGTTAGGGGAAAACACACCTTTAAACTTGAGTTCTAACAAGCCGACCGTTATTCTCTTCGTTGGTGTCAATGGTGTTGGTAAAACCACATCCATCGGAAAATTAGCTTATCGGATGAAAAATGAGGGATGTGAGGTTCTTTTAGTGGCCGCAGATACATTCCGGGCTGCTGCTATTGAGCAGTTGGAAATCTGGGGAAAAAGGACAGGTTGCGGAGTTATCAAGCAGCAGACCGGTTCGGACCCTGCTGCTGTGGTGTATGATGCACTGCAGGCTGCCAAAAAAAGAGGGGTTGATGTGGTACTCATCGATACAGCAGGCCGTTTGCATACAAAATACAATCTTATGGAAGAGCTGCGCAAAATTAAAAGGGTAATTAGCAGAGAGATAGCTGAAGCCCCTCATGAGGTTTTGCTGGTGGTGGATGCTGCCACAGGGCAGAACGCTATACGTCAAGCAGAAATATTCAAAGATACCACAGGGATCACCGGTGTTGTATTGACTAAACTAGATGGCACGGCAAAAGGAGGCATTGTACTGGCTATTTCCCAAGAGATGGGGATTCCTGTCAAATTGGTTGGTACAGGGGAGGGCATTGATGACCTCAAAGATTTTGACAGTGCCGAGTTTGTGGATGCACTTTTTGCTGAGGAGGGTGTGGAGTGAAGGCAGGAATTATCGGTGGAACAGGTTTTTATGACCCTGGATTTTTGGAGAAGGAAAGGGATCTGCTGGTCCCAACACCCTATGGGGATGTTGTTTTAAAAACGGGTTATTATCAAAACAGGGAAGTCCTTTTTTTACCCCGGCATGGGGAACAACATTCAGTTCCTCCTCATCTGGTGAACTACCGGGCCAATATATGGGCATTGCATGAGGCAGGTGCAGACTTTGTTCTGGCAACTGCGGCTGTAGGTTCACTGAATCAGGAGATGCGGCCCGGGGAGATTGTTTTGGTGGATCAGTTTTTGGATTTCACCAAGTCCCGTCCCTTGACCTTTTATGAGGGTGGGGATGATGGTGTGCTCCATGTTGATGTTACCCATCCTTACTGTCCAAATCTGCGCAGTCACATAGCTGATAAAGCTGCAGAACTTCAGATTCGGGTTCACGAGAAAGGTACTTATGTTTGCACAGAGGGCCCCCGCTATGAAACAGCTGCTGAAATACGCATGTTTCAGATGATGGGGGGAGATGTGGTGGGTATGACAAGCGTACCTGAGGTTGTTCTCGCTAGGGAGGTTGGGCTTTGTTATGCAACTCTGGCTCTGGTTACCAACTATGCTGCTGGCATATCACCAACATCCCTGACCCATCGTGAGGTTATTGAAGTTATGAGCAGGTCACAGGATACTCTGCGCAATCTAATCTATTGCTCTATCGCCTCTCTTCCGGAAACACGCGATTGTACATGTGCCAGTGCTGCAGCAGAACTGGGTTCCCTTGGTTTGAAAAAGAACGATTAGCTGAACAAATGAAGGAGAGATTATTGGTAATGGATGTTTTACGCTGGGAAAACCGGCAGCTTTTTCTTCTTGATCAGACCCTGCTCCCTCACCGAACAGAATATCTCACTTGTACCCATTACCGGGATGTTGCAAAGGCAATATCCCAACTCCAAGTCAGGGGGGCGCCTGCAATCGGTGTAGCAGCAGCCTACGGTTATGCGCTGGCTGCTTTCAACTATCAGGAGGATAGAGAGGGAGCACTGGAAGACTATCTTAAAAAGGCAGCCCGGGAACTGTTGGATACAAGACCAACAGCGGTGAATCTGCGCTGGGCTCTGGAGCAGATGGACAGAGTTTACCGGACAGTGAAGGATAAAGCTCCGGGTGAAGTGAGAGAGCATC
Organism: Syntrophaceticus sp.; assembly: GCA_012842275.1. GTDB lineage: Bacteria > Bacillota > DSM-12270 > Thermacetogeniales > Thermacetogeniaceae > DTU068. The sequence continues at coordinate 7,270 of DUSK01000116.1, forward strand.
TGCTTGAAGCTGCTAAAGGAATACACATGGGTGAGCTGAAGCTGGAAGAAAGGATAGCTGAATTTGGTTCATCCCTGATCCCTAAGGGTGCGCGCATCCTGACTTACTGCAACACCGGAGCTCTGGCTACAGCAGGTTGGGGTACTGCTTTAGGGATTGTGCGGACTGCTCACCTTCAGGGAAAAGAAGTTGAGGTTTATGTTTCAGAAACCCGGCCGGTTCTGCAGGGAGCGCGCCTGACTGCATGGGAACTGCAGCAGGCTGAGATACCGTACACCCTGATTACAGATAATATGGCTGGTTATTTATTTCGTCAAAACAAGGTGGATCTGGTACTGCTAGGAGCAGATCGAATTGCAGCCAATGGGGATTTCGCTAACAAAATCGGCACCTATAATTTGGCTGTTCTGGCCAGTTTCCATAACTGTCCTTTTTATGTGGCAGCACCCTCTTCTACAATTGACCTGGATATTGGTACAGGGGAAGAGATACCCATCGAAATGCGGGACCCTCAGGAGGTGCGTATGATAGGCGGCCAGCTGGTCACTATTGAAGGCTGCCCTGTGCTCAATCCCTCATTTGATGTGACTCCTCATCAACTGGTTTCTGCAATCGTAACTGAAAAGGGTATTATCAAGCCTCCATATGATTTGGTAAAAATCTTTGCTGAGGAAGGTGCAGACAGGTGATCATACCGGAAGAAAAAGTGCAAGCAATTTTGGATACTGGCAGAGAGATGGTCAGTTCAGGGCTTGTTGCCGGGACCTGGGGAAACATCAGTGTGCGCCTATCTGATGATGCCCTTTTGATCACTCCCAGTGGGCTTCCTTATACAGAACTTGAGGCAGATGATCTGGTTGTGGTCAACCTGGAGGGGGAAGTTGTAAAGGGCAGGTTAAAACCCTCATCTGAAACCAAGATGCATACAGCCATTTATAAGCAGCGGCAGGATGTGATGGGTATTGTACATACACACAGCCCTTATGCCTCGGTTTTTGCTGTTACCCGTAAGGGGCTTCCCCCTGTGATGGAGGAAATGGCCATGTTGCTGGGAGGTACAGTACAGGTTGCCCCTTACCAGCCTGCAGGAAGCGCGGAACTTGCCGCTGCAGCAGTTGAGGCGCTGGCTGACCGCTCTGCTGTTTTTCTGGCCAACCACGGAGTGGTGGGTGTTGGGCGTTCCTTGGAGGAAGCCCTTTTGGTTTGCCGGATTGTGGAGAAGGGGGCACTTGTTTATCTGTTATCTCAAATGACAGGCACTCCGCACCTGATTGAGGACCATCAGGTGCAGGAACTGCGCAGGAATTTCCTAGAGTATTATGGTCAAAGAAAGGTTTGATTGAAATGAATATCCTGATCAAGGGGTGTTATTTGCTGCAAGAAGGAGACACTGCTGTGTCGCGTGGTGATGTGGCTATCCAGGGAAATCGCTTCATTCAGGTGGGTCAGGCTGGCAAATTGCCACCGGATTGGCAGCCTGACCGGGTAATCGAAGGGAAGGATTACCTCTGTCTGCCCGGCTTTGTCAACTGCCACACCCATGCAGCGATGACCCTGCTCCGCAGTTATGCTGATGACCTTCCGCTAATGCAATGGTTGGAAAAGATGATATGGCCGATGGAGGCCCGGCTGACCGAGGATGATGTTTACTGGGGGACTATGCTGGCCCTGCTGGAGATGATCCAATCAGGAACCACCACATTCTGTGATATGTATTTTTTCATGGACCGGGTTGCAGAAGCAGTTGAACAAAGCGGTATGCGGGCCTGCCTTTCCCGTGGTTTGATCGGAACAGGTCCTGAAGCTGAATCAGGGTTGGAGGAGAGCAGGGAATTCATCAAGAAATGGCAGGGGGCAGCAGATGGCAGGATATCGGTATGGCTTGGCCCTCATGCACCTTATACCTGTCCTCCCGATTACCTGGAGAAGGTGCTGGCCCTGGCTCAAGATTTCAAGGTAGGGATCCATATTCATGTAGCTGAAACCAAAGATGAAATAGCTCAGATCAAAAAGCTTTACGGGAAAACACCTGTGAAATACTTATATGATTGCGGGGTTTTTCAGTTTCCTACAATAGCTGCTCATTGTGTGCACCTAACCAGCAAAGATATTTATCTTCTGGCTGAAACAGGTGTTGCTGTCGCCCACAACCCAGAGAGCAATATGAAACTGGCCAGTGGTATCGCCCCTATCTCTTTATTGCTGGCAGCAGGTGTGACAGTAGGGATTGGGACCGATGGTGCGTCCAGCAACAATAACCTGGATATGCTGGAGGAGATGCGCACAGCAGCACTGCTGCATAAGGTCAATATAGGTGATCCCATGGCCCTTCCTGCTCTTCAAGCACTGAAAATGGCTACCTGTGAAGGTGCCAGAGCATTGAGGCTGGAGGATGTAGGCTCTCTCAAGCCGGGTTACAAAGCTGATTTGATTTTGATAGATCTGGATAAGCCCCATTTATATCCCCGTCATAATCTGGCAGCACATGTGGTTTATGCTGCCCATTCAGCTGATGTGGATACAGTGATTATCGATGGTCGTATAGTGATGGAGCATAAAAAGGTCTTGACCATAGATAGGGAGCGGGTTTTCCAAGAGGTTGAGGAGCGTGTCAAACGCCTGCTCTCTGAGGTGAAATGATCTGTTTGACAGCATGAGCAACATCAATTAAAATACTGTCAAGGTGATTACTTTGACAGACGGGAATCAAGTGATCCTGGAGAAATTTGAACGGATGGCTTTGCTGTCAGATTTTTATGGTAATTTGCTGACAGAAAAACAACAGGAAGTCATCAGGTTTTATTATGAGCAGGACCTGTCACTTGGTGAAATTGCGGAACACCTCAAGATCAGCAGACAGGCAGTCCATGATATCCTCAAGCGGGCTGAAAGGGCACTGGAACATTATGAACAAAAGCTCATGCTTCTTGATAGTTTCCTGAAAGAGAAAGGCGCTTCTGACCCGCAGGAAGGGAGGTAGGATTATATGTTTCAAGGCTTGGCAGAAAAGCTGCAGGAAACATTTAAGAAGCTGCGCGGTAAGGGTAAACTGACCGAAGCCGATCTCAACACAGCCCTGCGGGAGGTTAGATTTGCTCTGCTGGAAGCTGATGTCAGCTTGCCTGTTGTCAAAGAGTTCATCAAGCGTGTCCGGGAGCGCAGCTTGGGTGTAGAGGTTTTGGAAAGCC
>DUSK01000117.1 GCA_012842275.1 Syntrophaceticus sp.
ATATTGCATCTTTACTATTGGGTGTTATTGCATTGGTACTCGCAGCTAAAGCTCATGACTTATGGGTTTTCTTTTTATTTGTGTTTCTAGCAGTTTCTGCTTTAAGTGTAGTTAGAGCCAATAAGAGATACGAGGTATCCTAAAATGCAGAACAATAGTTATTTGTTCCGTGATTGAGAAGGGAAAGCAAAAAGGGGTATTCACGGGTATTCATATCCTAGTTAACATAATTATTATTATCGGAAGTAATATAAAAGTGAAAAGTGGTATGTTATATTTTATAGCTAGTTTTGAATTCTTCAATATATTCTTGAGTTGTATGATGTTGGCTCAACTCTAAATAATTTCTACATTTGAAGAATAAATAGATCTATAGTTCTGAGTTAAATTCCCTCTATCCATGGCTTTTAAATGTGTTTATTAATTGCCCAGGTATAAACACCCTTGGAACTTTTTTAACAACGCTTAAAACGCAAATATGGGCGTTGTTTTTTTACTTGTTCTTATTTCAAGATCATATAAAATTAAAGGTATGGATGCTGTTTGCTCAAAAGTAAGCATTATGGGGTTAGATATCAATAAATAAGCTTTAGAAGGAGAACTGGTAATTGCAACTGTCCGGGGAAACTAAAAAAAAGTCATTGGTATACTGCCATTTGAGCCTTTTGTTGGTGATCATTTTTTGGGGTAGCAGTTTTGCCAGTATCAAGGTTATTTTACCACAGGTACCGGCAAATACACTTGCTCTGCTTCGCTTTATTATAGCAAGTGTGGCTTTAGGAATTTTTTTTGTTGTCACAAAGCAGCCGCGTCCTCAAAAAAAGCATCTGCCTGGTATGATATTCAGTGGTTTATCAGGTATTGCTGTTTTTAATGTTCTTCAAAACCAGGGACTCCGCTATGCAGGTGCTACAGACTCTGCTATTCTAATAGCAATGTCACCTGTCTTTATAGCTTTGTTGTCATGGTTAGTATTAAAAGAAAAAATATCACGGCTTCAAATCTTAGGTATTTTTATTGCTTTTAGCGGTTCTGTAATCATTGCTTCAAACGGCTCAGTAGAAAACGGCATTTATGATAAATTACGGCTTTTCGGCGATCTCCTGGTAGTATTGAGCAGTTTTGTTTGGGCGATTTTTAGCATACATCTTAAAAAACTCTTAAAACACTATCCGCCAACAACAATAATGACTTACAGCACCTTTTTCGGAACAATTTTTTTAATCCCCTTTTCGATAATGGAGTTTCCAGTTGACATAACATCTGTGAATTGGGCAGGGTGGTTAAATATTTTATACCTTGGTCTGCTGGCTTCTGCCTTGGGCAACCTAATCTGGAATGCTGCTTTGGATAAGATCTCCCCTGTCACTGCAGGTGCCTACTTATACCTCTCCCCTGTTGTTTCTGCAGTGGTTGCTTTTGTTCTTCTTAATGAAACTCCAAGTATCTATACTATTGTAGGTGGTATAATTATTTTATTCGGCACATATTTAGCTGGTAAATAAGCAGATATTTATGAAATAAATGACACAATCGGGGATGAAAGGCAGGTGTTTCTCTGGTATAATGATTGCAAGGCATTTACATCTACGAAATAAACCCCAAAACAGAAATGTTTATTAATTATAGATATGGAGGAGATTTATTGTGAAAAGGGACCTGACCCCCCGCCAGGAAATGATTTTAAATTATATTCAAAAAATCATTGATGAACGCGGTTATCCTCCATCTGTCCGTGAAATCGGAGAAGCTGTAGGTCTAAAGTCAAGTTCCACTGTACATTCTCACCTGGTTAATTTAGAAAAAAGGGGTTATATCCGTCGTGATCAAACTAAACCCCGTGCTATTGAAATAATCGGAAACAACTCATCAATTGTCCGAGTACCGGTTATAGGAGATGTTGCTGCTGGCAACCCGATCTTGGCCTTTGAAAACCCTGAATGCACTTTTCCCCTTCCTGCTAGTTTTTTAAACACCACCAATAAGGTTTTTATGTTAACTGCTAAGGGAAACAGCATGATCAAAGCCGGCATATTAAGTGGGGATTATTTAGTGGTGAGCCAACAGCATACTGCTGAAGATGGAGATATAGTGGTTGCCTTGATTAATGATGAAGAGGCGACAGTTAAACGGTTTTTTAAAGAAAAAGACTGCATACGACTGCAGCCGGAAAATGACCTTATGGAACCGATCAGGACTCAGAATGTAAAAATCCTTGGCAAGGTAATCGGTGTGTTAAGAAAAATTGAATAATATCAATAAACCTGTATGATAAAAGCTATTACCATAAAAAGAGCGAGCAGCATTTTTAATAGACTTCCGCCAAAAATACCGATAATCGTACCAATACCCACCCTTAAGGCATCGGAGAATCTTCTTTGAGAAAATATTAGTTCTGCAGCAATTGCTCCCAGGAAGGGCCCAAGCAAAATTCCGAAAAGCGGATTGATAAACACACCAATTAATCCACCCAGTATTGCTCCCCATATTCCGGCCCTACTACCACCGTATCTTTTTGCACCGGCCCAGGCAACAATATTATCAATAAAAAAGGAAAAAACGGTAATAATGAGCATTGCCAGGAGGAATAGCAAATTAATCTGCTGGAAATGATCAATGATGCCATAGATAACCATAATTCCAAAAATAATAGGAATTGCTGGTATGACAGGTAGTAGTGAGCCTAATACTCCGATACCCATGATAATAATTGCAATAATCTTAATTACTTCACTCAATTAAAACCTCCTCCCGAAAAATTCCTATATTCCTTAATTTTTTATACCTTTGATCTATGATGTCATCCATTTTTAGATTCAGCAGTTCATCTAAATGTGATTGCAGTTTTTCCTTTACTATTTTATATGTGTCGTCCGGATTTATATGTGCTCCCTCCAGTGGTTCTGCTATAACTTCATCTATTATTCCCATTGCATAAAGATCTTGTGCGGTCATTTTTAAATGTTCGCACATCTCACGGCTCTTACTAACATCTTTACATAATATGGAAGCACAACCTTCAGGAGAAATCACAGAATAAACAGCATAGGAAAGCATCAAAACCCGGTCTGCAACTCCTAGAGCCAGTGCTCCTCCACTTCCCCCCTCCCCTATGACCAGACTGATGATCGGTGTTCTCAAAACTGACATTTTCATTAAGATCTGAGCGATAGCCCAACCTTGTCCTCTTTCTTCTGCCTCAACACCTGGGTAGGCCCCCTGAGTGTCGATAAAACAGATAACCGGCCGCTTAAATTTTTCCGCCTGTTGTGCAAGCCGCACCGCTTTCCGGTAGCCCTCCGGGTGGGGCATTCCAAAGTTTCTTTTAATCTTCTGGTTGGTGTCGCGTCCTTTCTGGTGTCCGATTACTGTTACTGGGACTCCATTAAACAGCGCTATTCCACCTACTATGGCTGGATCATCCTTGTAGCAGCGGTCACCATGCAGTTCAAAGAAATCATCAAAAATGGCTGCTATATAATCCATTGTTGTGGGTCGTGCAGGGTGGCGTGCGATTTGAACCTTTTGCCATGCACTTAATGTATTGTATTTTTCTTCTTTATATTCCTTTAATTTTTCTTCCAATGCGGAGATTTCCTGTGAAAAATCTATCTGTTTATTTTGTGCGATCTCTTTTAGTTCAGCAAGTTTTTTTTCTATCTCTTGATAATCTTTCTCAAATTCCAAAGAGTATTTGTAGGTCACTGTTTATCACTCCACCTGTGCAGCGCTATCATTTTGCTGAGATATTGTTTCAGGTCTTTGCGGTGCACGATCTGGTCGATCATCCCATGTTCCAGTAGAAACTCCGCCCTTTGAAATCCCTCAGGTATTTTATGATGAATGGTCTGTTCAATGACCCGGGGGCCTGTGAAACAAACCAAAGCTCCAGGCTCTGCAATAATAATATCTGCTAGCGTAGCGAAACTTGCAGTAACACCTCCAGTGGTGGGATCTGTCAGTACTGAGATATACAGCAGACCCTTTTGATGAAACCGGGCAACAGCAGCACTTGTTTTGGCCATCTGCATCAAGGACAGCATACCCTCCTGCATCCTGGCACCTCCGGAGGCTGTGAATAACACAACAGCTGCCTTCTCTGCACAGGCTGTTTCAAAAACCCTGGCGATCTTCTCCCCTACTACAGAGCCCATGCTCCCCATTAAAAACCGTCTATCCATAACACCCATAACGACCTTTTCACCATTGATCTCAGCTTTTCCAGTGATAATCGCTTCTTTAAGCCCTGTCTCTTCCCTAACTTTTGCCAATTTATCCGCATATCCAGGGAAGCTGAGGGGATCAGCCGGCATCAAGCGGTCATCTAATTCTGAAAAGCTGTTATTGTCTGCAATCATCCAAATTCTCTCTTGTGCTGTGAGCGGATAGTGGTAACCGCAGCCAGGGCAAACCTTTAAACTATTCTGCAGTAGGTTTTCACTGTTGTGGCTGCCGCACTGCGGGCAGGTCTCAACTCCGGTAATTTGTGGATTAGATGCTTCACTGGGCGGTGGTAAGGTGATATATTTTTTTCTTGATTTGGGATAAAAGATATCTTTAAATGACATTATTTCTCCTCCAGAGCAAAAAGAATTTCTCCCTCTGCTGCCGGAGCATCAGCAACACTCGCTTTCCCTCTTGCTTTACCGATATTTCCCTTTATTTTGATTAATTCCACTTCCAGCAGCAACTGGTCACCGTGAACAACCACTCTACGAAAGCGGAATTTATCTGCGCCCGCCAAATATAACAAGCTATTTTTATACTTTTCCTGGCTAAGAAGAGCACAGGCTCCAAGTTGGGCAAGGGCCTCCAGGATTAAAACACCCGGGAAAACCGGTTTTCCGGGAAAATGCCCCTGAAAAAATGGTTCATTGATAGATATGTTTTTCAAACCAACAGCTTTTTTACCCGGTTCCAACTCCAAAATGCGGTCCACCAAGAGAAAGGGGTAGCGGTGCGGTAACAGCTGTAAAATTCCCTCTATACTGGTCAAGCAAATCACCTCTACCGGTTAAATTTTTTCAAAACAAGAACAGCATTATGACCCCCAAAACCCAGAGAATCTGAGAGAGCGATATTCACAATTTTTTCTCTGGCAGTATTGGGAACATAATCCAGGTCACATTCAGGGTCAGGATTATTAAGATTTATAGTCGGTGGTATCATATCATACCTGCAGCTGAGCGCTGTGGCAATAAACTCCACAGCACCTGCAGCCCCTAACAAGTGACCGGTCATGCTCTTTGTGGAGCTTACCGCAATCCGGTATGCATGGTCTCCGAACACCCTTTTGATGGCCTTTGTTTCCATAACATCATTGATCTCTGTGCTAGTGCCGTGGGCGTTGATATAATCCACCTGCTGAGGCTCTATTCCGGCATTTTTCAATGCAAGAGCAAAGGCCTGTGCAGCGCCTCTTCCTTCGGGATCCGGCTGAACGATATGATAGCCATCACCCGCTGCGCCATAACCGATCAACTCAGCATAAACCTTTGCTCCCCTCTCCTGAGCATGGTTCAACTCTTCAAGGATGACAATTCCTGCTCCCTCTCCCATAACAAAGCCATCCCTTTCAGTATCAAAGGGTCTGCTGGCTCCTTTTGGATCCTCATTACGAGTGGATAGAGCTTTCATAGCGCAAAAGCCAGCCAATGCCATTGGAGTGATGCATGCTTCAGCACCTCCTGTGATCATCACATCAGCATCACCATTTTGAATAATGCGAAAGGCATCACCTATTGATTGAGTTCCTGCGGCACATGCCGTTACTGTACATCCATTGGGGCCATGAGCGCCGAGCATAATGGATACCTGCCCTGATGCCATATTAGAGATCATCATCGGTATTAAAAAAGGACTGATATGGCTGGGACCTTTTGTTAATAAAATTTCATGCTGTTTCTCATTGGTCTCCAAGCCACCGATTCCGGTCCCTATCCATACTCCTATTCTTTCAGCGTTTTCCTGATTAATCTTCAGTTCAGCTTCTTCAACAGCCTGTCTCGCAGCAGCACAGGCAAACTGGACAAACCTGTCCATCCTGCGGGCATCTTTGCGGCTTAAATAATCTAAGGGATTGAAATCACGCACCTGTGCAGCAATCTTAGTAGGATAATCAGATACATCAAAGTGTTCAATATGATCTATTCCGCTGTTGCCTTTGATTAGATTATCCCAAAAGGTATTTCTGTCATTTCCCAGAGGGCTGATCACACCCAGCCCGGTAATAACAACCCTTCTTTTCACTATTATTCACACCTCATCCGCTTTTTTACATTAGGCCGCCATCAACTGCAATTACCTGGCCGGTGATGTAAGCTGCATCAGGTGAGGCCAGGAAAGCCACAACACCTGCTACATCCTCAGCGGTTCCCGGCCTTTTAAGCGGTATGCTATTAATGATATCCTTCCAGTATTCCTCAGGTAAATTGGCGGTCATATCTGTTTGAATATATCCAGGTGCTACAGCATTGGCAGTGATACCCCGTGACCCGTACTCTCTGGCTATGGCTTTAGTAAAGCCGATAATCCCTGCCTTGGATGCGGCATAATGGGACTGTCCAGCATTCCCTCGCAGTCCAACCACAGATGAAATATTAATGATACGCCCCTTTTTTTGTTTCAGCATCGGGCGGATGGCTGCTCTGGTACAGTAGAATGTGCCTGTCAGGTTGGTATTGATTGTCTTAAGCCATTCCTCATCAGATATCCGCGGCAGCAGGTTATCCTGAGCAATCCCGGCGTTATTGACCAAAATGTCCAGCCTGCCAAAGGCAGCTATGATTTGATCTATCATTTCCTTTACCATTAAAGGATCAGTAACATCACAGATTAATCCAAGCGCTTGTCCTCCCTTTTCCTTGATCTTTTGCACAACATCATCACAGACTGACGCAATATCACAAACTGCTACTTTATAGCCCTCTTGAGCAAGCCGCAAAGCAATTGCTTTACCAATTCCTCTGGCTCCTCCGGTAATGAGAGCCACCTCTTCCCTCACGACGCCCCCTCCTTTATTTTATTGACTATTCTTTCTAAACTATCTGCATCTTCCACATTCCCTACCAGCTTGTTTTTCACTGTTTTTCTGATTAAGCCGGAGAGCACTTTGCCGGGGCCCACTTCAATAAAACAATCCACCTTTTCAGCCATCATTGTTATTGACTGCTGCCATAAAACCGGCTTATACAGCTGCTCAACCAAAACATCAGGTAAATCCTGCTGCCTGATCTCCTGGGCCCGGGCATTGCTGATCACCGGAAAAAGCGGTTCTGCCCATCTGATTTTCTCTAACTCCTGTTTAAATGCCGCAGCTGCTTGATACATCAAAGAAGAGTGGGAAGGGACACTTACCGCCAGTGGAACCACTCTGGCGCCCTGCTTTTTGAGTAAGTCACCGGCTTTTTGAACAGCTTTTTGCTCACCTGAGATAACAAGCTGACCTGGACAGTTATAGTTTGCAATCTGAACGGTCCCTACAGAGGATGCCTCAGCACAGACCTGTTCAACAATACTGCTGTCCAAACCGATGATGGCAGCCATCATTCCCTGCCCCAAAGGGACAGCATGCTGCATGATTTGCCCCCTTCTGATCACCAGTTTTAATGCATCCTCAAACTGCAGGGCACCGCTGGCTACAAGAGAACTGTACTCTCCCAGGCTTAAGCCTGCTGCAGCGAAGGGCCTGATCCCCCTATCCTTTAGCAGTTCATAGATGGCTAAACTGGTAGTAAGTATAGCCGGCTGGGTTATTTCCGTTTTGTCCAGTTCCTCTTTAGGTCCTTCAAAGCAGATCTTGCTTAAGGGGAACCCCAGTATTCTGTCAGCTGTTTCAAAAACCTGACGGCACAGAGGAAACTGTTCTGCTAACTTCTTACCCATACCGGCATATTGTGAACCCTGTCCTGGAAAAACAAATGCGGTTTTCATAGCTTATCACATAACCCTTTCAAAATTTTATCCGCTGTCTCCATCACATCCCTGACAATAGCAGCGGCCGGCTCTACCTTTTTCACCAGGCCACAGCATTGACCTGCTAAAAGAGACCCATTTTCTATATCACCCATGACAGCTGCCGGATATTTCCCTGCTCCCATTTTTTCTAATTCGTCTGCTGACAGGCCCTCTCGTTCTTTTTCAAGATAGAAACGGGCAAATCTATTCTCTATAACCCGCACCGGGTGGCCGGTAGAACTCCCACACACAACTGTGTCCCGGTCCTGAGCCTTGATCACTCTCTCTTTATAACTGATATGTGCCGGGGATTCTTCAGCACAGATAAAACGAGTGCCCAGTTGTACACCTTCTGCTCCTAAAGCAAATGCCGCTGCTACACCCCGGCCGTCAGCGATTCCACCGGCAGCGATCACCGGTATTTCTACAGCATCCACAACCATGGGAATCAAACACATGGTGGTCATCTCACCGATATGCCCCCCTGCTTCTGTGCCCTCAGCAATAATAGCATCTGCACCCTGCCGGGCCAGCCTTCGGGCCAGAGCAACTGAAGCAACCACAGGAATCACCTTACAACCGGCCTCTTTGAGCCTAGGGATATATTTGCCTGGGTTACCCGCACCTGTGGTGACCACAGGAACCTTCTTTTTAATGATCAGCTCAATAATTTCGTCACAGTGTGGAGAGATCAGCATCACATTAACTCCGAAAGGTTTATTGGTTATAGTGCGGGCAGTATGAATTTCATTTTCTAGCCAACTGGCATCTGATGATCCTGCCCCAATGATCCCTAACCCCCCTGCTTCTGATACCGCTCCAGCCAGTTTTCCAGTCGCGATCCAGGCCATACCGCCCTGAAGCAGAGGATATTTAATACCCAATAGTTTAGACACCCTGCTAATGAGCAATAGCATCACCTACTCCAGCGAACCAGTGCTGCTCCCATTGTTAGCCCTGCGCCAAATCCGATCAGCAGCAATAGATCGCCTTTTTTTAATCTGTTTTCCGAAACTGCTTCTGCTAAAACCAAGGGTATAGAACCCGCAGAAATGTTTCCGTATTTATCAATATTGACCAATACATTTTCCCATGGGATATTGAGTTTTTTAGCAGCCGTTTGTATAATGCGTAAATTGGCTTGGTGCAAGACCAGGTAATCAACATCCTCAATTGCCAAACCTGCTCGCTCTAAAACCCGTTCTGCACATTGAGGAATGACCCTCACTGCAAATTTAAATATTTCGCTTCCCTGCATCTGCATATAATGCATTCTATTAGCCACGGTTTCTGCAGAGGCAGGATAACGGGAACCCCCGGCGGGTATTTTTAATAAATCCCAACCCTCCCCATCAGCAGCCAGATAGGTAGCTAAAATACCATGATCCCCCTCATCCTTCCCCAATACAACTGCACCGGCCCCATCACCGAAAATGACACAGGTATTGCGATCGGTATAATCAACAACTCGGGATAAAACTTCTGCACCAACGACCAGAATATATTTGTAGTGGGAACTGAGCAAAAAGTGTTCGGCAACTGCCAGTGCGTAGATAAAACCTGTGCAGGCTGCATTAAGGTCAAATGCAGCAGCCTTACTGGCAGATAAGCGGTGCTGCAGCAGGCATGCGGTAGCGGGCATAGGCATATCCGGTGTCATAGTTGCCACAATGATCATATCCAACTGCTGTGGTTCGATTTCTGCATCTTCCAGAGCTGAACAAGCTGCCAGATATGCCAGATCTGATGCGGCTGTTTTTTGATCAGCAATCCTTCTAGAGCTGATTCCGGTTCTGCTGAGGATCCAATCATCACTTGTATCAACCATTTTTTCTAGATCAGAATTGGATAAAACACCGTCAGGTACTGCAAAACCTGTACCCAAAATATGTGCCCTCAACACTCAGCGATAAACCTCCAGTATCTTTCCTTAACAGGAATATTTCAATAAAAATACAATATATATTTTCTATTGTCAACAATTTTGTGCACAAAAAAGAGTACCATTTTCTGCATATTATATATAATATCTAGATTTTTTTTTGATTGAATAATAAATAAAGGATTTCCGCAAAGGAAGGCTTTTATCGGCAGTCCATATTAAAAGATAAAAAAACAGGATTGTTAGACCAATCCTGCGTCAATTAACTCCTGGGCTGCCATTATTGCACCGATAACGGCGTGGGCATAGGATAAGCCACCTTGAAGGTAAATGATGTATGGTGGACGCAAAGGGGCATCTGCAGTGAGTTCAATAGAGGAGCCCTGTACAAAGGTTCCCCCTGCCATAATCACTTTGTCTTGATAACCGGGCAGTGGGCTTGCTACAGGCACAGCCCGGGAATCCACCGGAGAAGCTTTTTGGATCCCGCGGCAAAAGGCTTTTACACCTTCAGGGGTATTTAATTTTATTGCTTGTACAATATCGGCACGCTTTTCCCCTGCCTTGGGCGATGTTTCAAAACCCAGAAGGGTGAAAAGGTGAGCAGCAAACTCTGCGGCTTTGAGTGCCCCGGCCACTATCTGGGGTGCCATAAAAAATCCTTTATAAAAAAGGCTCCCCAACCCTAAATTTGTGCCCATATGCTGTCCCATTCCTGGGGCAACAAGCCGGTCAGCGGCCTCAGTAACCAGTTCACTCTTCCCTACCAGGTATCCGCCTGATGGAGCTAAACCGGCACCAGGGTTCTTGATCAGAGAACCTGCCATAAAGTCAGCACCCAGCTGGGTTGGTTCTTTTACCTCCACAAATTCACCATAGCAGTTGTCGACAAAACAAATAACATCATGCTGGCAGTTTTTGATAAAGGAAATCAAGTCTCTGATATCTTCAACACTTAAAGCCCGGCGCCAACTGTAACCCCGGGAGCGCTGTATAATAACCATACGCACTTTTTCTTTTAACAGCTCTCTGATCCTATCATAGTCAGGAAGCCCTTCCTCTGTGAGCGGTGCCTCTTTGTAGATAATACCCTGCCCCTGTAATGACCTTTTTCCTCCTGTATCACAGCCTATGATCCTGGCCAGGGTGTCATAGGGACGGCCGGTTCCTGAAAGAAGTACATCTCCAGCTTTGAGGATCGATGCCAGTGCCAGCGAAATCGCATGAGTACCTGATATGATTTGGGCTCGTACCAGTGCTGCTTCAGTTCCAAATGTGAAGGAATAGACCTCTTCTAAACCCTCTCGACCTAAATCGCTATAGCCATAACCTGTTCCATCTTGGAGGTGATACTCGGTTATTCCCGCTTGCTGGAAGGCTTGAAGAACGCGAGCTTGATTGATCTTGGCAACTTCTTCTATCTGTTCATAAACGGTCTTTGCCCTTTGCTCAGCTTCTTCAGCTAAGCTACATACTCTACTGCTGATTGAATAGTTGGATTTTAAATATTCAAAAAATTGCTGCATTTTTTCACCTTTATTCCATTAATTTTCGAAATCCTCTTTCCGTATAAGCATTAGTTCCTCTCTGGAGAGGTATGTTTTCTTAACTAGTCTTACCGCCTGTTTCCTGATGGCTTTTTCGATCAGGTTACGAACCAAACGGGCATTTCCCTCATTCTCATTTCCATTTTGAATTCGTGATTCCAGGAGCTTGCGTAATACCAACTTAGCCTCTGAGTGCAGCCGGTACTGCCTTTTTTTAAGCATCAGTTCACCGATCTGCAGCAGTTCATCCACAGTATAGTCAGGGAATGTGATATGGATAGGGAAACGTGAATAAAGACCAGGGTTGCTGCGCAGAAACCACTCCATTTCCTGTTTATAACCTGCAAGAATGAGCACTAAGTTTTCCTTATTATCCTCCATGGCCTTTACCAATACATCGATACATTCTTTACCAAAATCTTTTTCTCCACCCCGGGCCAGGGAATATGCTTCATCGATAAATAAAATTCCCCCA
>DUSK01000118.1 GCA_012842275.1 Syntrophaceticus sp.
GCGGTGGCTAATTTCAATAGGGCCGATTTTCAGAGGAGAAAACAAGGTTTTGAAGTCAGTGGTGTGTTGACGGTAGTTGTAATCCTGCGGGTTGACATAGGCCTGTGGGATAAATTCCCTTTCATCTGCTCCACCTGATGTAGCTCCGCCATTCTTTTCTGAAGGCTGTTCTTTTCCGCCGCAACCAGCTAACAATCCGCCTGCAGCTACTCCGGCTGTGCCGACAACTGCTCCTTTAATAAACGTTCTTCGTGAGATGCCTTTTTTCAGTTTCTCATCATTACTCATGTACATCTCTCCTTTGTATTGTTTTTTCAATCACAATACTTAAGAAAGCCGAAATAAGGTTACCTCTTCCAACTGTTTAAATGGATACAGTTGACGGCAACCTTTACATATGTTTATTTGTTCATAGTATATCACTAACTATTATTTATATATATTGGATAGATCTACGAACATTTTGATAATAAACTGTAGGGCAATCCGATTAACGCGAAATATCAAAACATTTTGATGAGACAGAGCTGTTTATATAAGCCTGTTGTCGTTGGTTGTTGCTTTGTGATATACTTAATCCGGATAAAGTCATATTAAGACATAATTTGTCGATATAAAATATATAAAAAGGATATCAGCAAAATGACCACTCAAACAGGAGAAACTGTGTATCATGTACTACTCAATCTTGTACTGAGGGAGAAAGGTTTAGATGCCCTGGCAGCTGCCTTTTCCGGGATGATAGGTTCCACAGTATTATTACTGGACAGGGAGTTTAATTTGCTCGCGTCATCAGATGGATCGACTACCCATTTATATAAGGAGCTGAAAGCCAGGCTGCTGGAAGATCATGTTGATATCCATGATCAGGGAACAATAGTAGAGCTGGACAGTGAACGATGTCTGTCCTGTTTTTTGCTGCCTGTACAGGTTGGAACAGTTGTCTACGGGTATCTTTGTGTTCTTGAAGACCCCCTAAAACTGCATGCTATGGATGTTACAATTGTGGAGCAGGCAGCACTGGTAATGGCATTGGATTTTCAGAAACGCATGGCGGTCGAAGAGATAGAGAGGCGTTATCTTAATGATTTTGTCAGGGATTTATTAGAGGGGCGAATGGAATCAAGATCCAATGCACTTCATAGGGGAAAAATCTATAAGTGGGATCTTACGAAACCGCAAGTGCTCTTTGTCATCAAGCTTATCACACCTTTGGGGCAAGGAATTTCACACGCTAGTATTCAAGCCAAGATGCACTATCTTCAGAAGCTTGAAAAGGTGATCAATAATGCAATGAACTCCCATTCCAAAAGATACTTGGTTGCACATCTCGGTGATGTCAATGTAATGCTTCTGATCCCTAAATCAGAAACAACAACATCAATCAAAGAGGAGTCCATACAGGTTGCCAGGCACCTAATTCCCCAATTACAGAAAGTCGTAGAAAACCAGGACATGGTGGTTAAAATAGGCATATCCAGGGTCTGTTATGATTTTTTTGAACTACCTACAGCATTTCATGAAGCTGTTGAAAGCATACAAATGAATGTACAGATGGACTTATCTAATGAGATTGTACATTATGATGACCTTGGGATAAATAGGCTTCTTTTGCGTATAACAGATACAGAAGAACTGAAAAATTATTGTGAAGAGCATTTAGGTGAACTGATCAGGTATGATGAAGAACATGAAAGCAGTCTGCTAAAAACCTTGAGTGTTGTGATCGAGACCGATGGGAATTTGAAGGATGCGGCTGAAAAATTGTTTATCCATTACAATACACTGCGTTACCGGCTGCGGAAAATTAAAGAACTGTCAGGGATAGATTTCACTTCATGGAAGAAGGTCGCAAGGGTAGTACTGGCTCTTCAGGTGTATAACATTATACAGGCAAGGGAGAAGAGTAAAGAGGCTAGGTGGGCACCCTTTGTCAAAGCGTGACAAGTTATGGCCCTCAAGTTTGGTTCTTCCCTATAATGACAACCCCCTACATAGGATGTTAGGATATCAGTAACAAGGAAGAAGGCCCCCCTTGGGAGACGAAGAGAACACCACGAGCGGTAAAAATTCCCCATACTTCCCCTATATATAAATAGAAAAAGATGAAAAAATCGTCTCCCAAACTTTTATTTTTAGTCCTTCTGAAGGAGGGTGAGTAGCCGTGGATAACAAAGAGTTAGCAACGAAACTTGAGGAAATCTCTGAGGAAATTGATATGGTGAAGCGTCGAATTATTAGGATACTTTCAAAGCAGAACGACAGTGGCATATTTGGTAATGAAAATGAAGGTCAACTGGTAAAAAACTATGAGAGAGGTTTTTTCACCCTCGATTAAAGGTTTAAAGAATATAACGTAAGAAATAAACTTGAGCGGCTGGAGCACATCCAGCCGTTTTTGTCTGAAGAAAGCAATGGGACCTTCTCAAAAGAGCACTCAATGATTCATTTCTTGCAAATCCCTTTCTTGAAAACAAGAGGGGGATTTTTTTACTTCAAAAAACTACATCGTATGGCTTGGCATAAAAAGGTATTTGATGTCACAAATGGTAATTCTTTCATATAATACAGTACATACAGAAAGGAGTGATGTAGCATGCATAAAGAATCAAACTTTAATTCAGAAGGAGACTTAATGCTTAATCTAGAGTCCGGACCTGACTGTTATAATAACGACCATTATTATGTAACTACCTCTAAAACAATTGAAAAGTGTTTGCCTCCAAGCTGTTTTTGTGGAAGGGGAGAGCTCATTAGAAATAGGGGCTTTGAGATCCCCAGCGTTGTCCCTGGACAGGTCTTTTCCGGCTGGAGATTGGGATTGAGCTCTGAAGGTATAAACTTGTCAATGACCACTGACAACGTTTATGAAGGAAACAGTGCTGCAAGCATTCAAACTACTGTTACACCAACCCCAGAAACAAAGCATTTAGAGCTTCGCCAAAATGTTATTGTGACACCTGGGTGTTTGTATGAGCTAAAATTCGCTGAAAGACTTGTGGCTTTAGGTGAGAACGGTACTAACCTGCCAACCCTTATAACGAGAATCTTTTATATATCCCAGGGCTTTGCCGAATTCGACCTGTTGAATAAACCTATTCAAAAAACAAAAATAGACAGGAAATACAACCTTCACTTGATGGCGGCAAGGGTCCCCGTGCCCTGCAATGTATCCGGGGTTATTGTGCAATTTGAATTCTTCATAACTGACAGTGGAGGCACTGTATGGAATTTAGATGCTGTATCACTGCGTGCCTTATCTAA
>DUSK01000119.1 GCA_012842275.1 Syntrophaceticus sp.
GGAGTTGGCCATCTGAAAAGATGACCATTTTTGAGGTCTCTTTTTTCTACATAAGACACTCAATTACCTACAAAAATTGTACACTGCCTCACTTATCTTTTGCCTATACAAACAGAAAGCAGAGTTATTTTATATCAGAGCAGAACCTGGTTGTCAATACTCCTGTTTTTTACAAAAAAGCATAAATCAAATGCTTTGAATTCCATTACTCCTTTGGGCGCATTGTAGGAAACAAGATCACATCCCTGATGGATGGGGAGTCTGTCAAAATCATAACCAAGCGGTCGATTCCAATACCCAGCCCTCCGGCAGGCGGCATCCCATGCTCTAACGCTGTTATGAAATCCTCATCCATAGCATGTGCCTCTTCATCACCTTTTGCCCGCTCCTCCAACTGCTGCTCAAACCGCTTCCTCTGATCTATGGGATCATTAAGTTCAGAGAAGGCATTGGCCAATTCCCAGCTATTAATGAACAACTCAAAGCGATCGGTCAGACGGGGATTTTGGGGATTGCGCTTGGCCAGTGGTGAAACCTCCACTGGATGTCCTGTGATAAAAGTAGGCTGAATTAACTTATCCTCCACATACTCCTCAAAAACCGCATTCAATACATGTCCCCAAGCCGCGTCCTTCTCAACCTCCAAACCCAGTTCCGCAGCCTGACGGTGTGCTTGCTCTGTATCAAAGTGACTGAAATCCATTCCGGTATACAGCCGGACAGCATCCAGCATACTAAGCCTGGCCCAGGGCGCGGTAAAATCAATTTCCCGCCCCTGATAAGTTATCTTCAAGGACCCAAGCACCTTCTGAACAACAAAACTGATCATGCTTTCCGTAATTTCCATCATATCCTCGTAATCAGCATAGGCCTGGTAAAGTTCCATCATGGTGAATTCAGGATTGTGTTTTGTAGAAATGCCTTCATTGCGAAAATTGCGATTGATTTCAAAGACCTTTTCAAATCCACCCACCAAAAGCCTTTTAAGATACAGCTCCGGGGCAATGCGCAGATAAAGATCGATATCTAAGGCATTATGGTGAGTTATGAAGGGGCGGGCTGCCGCACCTCCAGCCACCGGCTGCATCATTGGGGTTTCTACCTCATAAAAACCGCGTTCTTCAAGGAAATGCCGCATAGCCTTGATGATCTCAATCCGCTTCAAAAAAACATCTTTAACCTCAGGGTTGACAATCAGGTCAAGGTAACGTTGCCGGTAACGAAGATCCACATCTTTGAGCCCATGCCATTTTTCCGGAAGAGGGCGCAAGGACTTGGCCAGGATCTCGAACTCTTGTATATTTACACTAATTTCGCCTCTTTTGGTGCGAAATACTGTACCTTTGACACCAATAATATCTCCAATATCCAATAGCTTATATAGATCATAAGCCTCGGCCCCTAGTTCATCCAATCTGGCATAGATCTGGATCCTCCCTGAAAAGTCCTGTAGATCGGCAAAACTGGCTTTGCCATGACCCCTTTTTGCCATCAAACGGCCGGCAATAACAACATCTTGCCCGTCATTATTGGGATATTCCTCAATAATTTCGGCAGCATGATGCAGAACCTCAAATCTTTTGCCAAAAGGATTAATCCCTCTAGATAATAATTCATCAATCTTCTGGCGTCGGATACTAAGGAAATCCGGTAGTTCTTCCCTATTATTATCAGACATTAAAAAATTCCTCCTATTTATATTTCCAGTGAGAGGATCTGATACTTCTAAAAAGGCTGATATAAAAATCAGTGTTTAATATCCAAGATCAGGTATTGATTCGTTCCGGCAGGTACTTTAACCTCAACTATATCTCCAACCTTTTTCCCCAACAACGCCTTCCCTACAGGTGATCTGTTGGAAATCTTATCATTATCGGGATCAGCCTCAGCGCTTCCTACAATGGTGTATTCAAGTTCATCGCCAGTATTCTGGTCCTTTATCAGAACTGTCGACCCAACCGCGACCGTATCAGGGGGTGCATCGCTTGTATCAATCAGCCGGGCATGCCGCAGCATTTTTTCCAATGTGGCAATCCTTCCTTCGATAAATGCCTGTTCGTTTTTTGCCTCTTCATATTCAGAGTTCTCGGAGATATCTCCAAAATCGATGGCGGTGCGTATACGCTCGGCAATCTCCCTGCGTTTAACAGATTTCAAAAGATGTAACTCATCTTCTAATTTTTTTATCCCGTCCCCTGTCAAAAGAACCTCTTTTTCTGGCAACACTATCTCTCCCTTAATAAAAAATTTACTAAAATCTTATGACCTTCGTATTTTTTTTATTCGGTCACAAACCCACACTGAAACGCATCCGCTCTGCGATTAGAAACCTCCTCCTTTAAACCAAAAAGGTGACAAAGACCCTCTGAGCAGTGTCCTGTCTACCTACAAAAATAAGTCCAGCCGAGCTGGACGGGAAAAACGGCTAGAGTTTATTTACACTTTTGCAATTTGTAGCTATTATAGAAATCAAGTTTCTATTTGTCAAGACTCCCCTAAAAAGATCTAGCAAGCTCTCGCACCCTGTTTATATCTTCTGTAGTGAGCGCATGCTCAAAACTGCGCAGGCCTGCCAGTTTGAAACCGTGTTTTCTGCCTAAACGAGCGATCTCTTTAACCTGGGAAACGGTTAGATTACGTCCCAATGAATAGTTTTCAAAACGCCCTTCTAAAGCAAGGATCATGGTTTCAGCCATACAAGCATAAGCCGTTTTTGGAGGAAAACCAAAATTAAAATTAAACTCAACATCCCCGGGCACCTCTACTACTCCACCCTCAATAACCAAAACATCCGGGCGTTCACTGGCCACTTTTACGGAAACATCTCGTGGACGTGCCACATCACATACAACAGCACCCGGCTTTAGATCCTGCGGTTCGATCAGTGCTTCAAGAGAAGAGGTCACAGTCACCACAACATCTGCACTGCGCAGAGCATCTTTGTTGTTTGTCGTAATACGAACAGCAACCCCGGTCTCATGCAGGATTTCATAAGCCAAACGCTCCAACTGGGAATGCTGGGGAGCTACCAGTGTCAGACTGCCTGCCTCCTCAGCCAAAATTCTGGCACAAACACTGCCGATGGACCCGGTGGCACCAAGAACCACCACCTCTGCTTTCTTGATGTCGATTCCCATATGTTCTGCGGCTTTTCTTGTCCCATCCAGGGCCATAGCAACAGTATAACTGTTTCCAGAGGTAACAGCGATCCCCAAATTCTTGGCTACAGTAATGCCTGCGTCCCCCACAACAGAGGTCATTGCTCCCAACCCTACAATAGCAGCTCCCAATCTTTCAGCCACTTTTCCCGCTTCAATAATCCGGCCTAAAACATATTCCTCCGGAAGTTCAAGCATCTGACGGGAGGTCAAAGGGCAGATTATAAACCACCCTTCTGTTTCAGCATAGGGGGATACAACCCCTGTGATCTCTGAAGCCTTATAGCAGGGGAAACGGCTCACAATCCATTCAGCAACCCTACCTGGCACAAATTTTAATACCTTAATATTCTTTGTGATATATTCCAAATCAATGGGGTGTATGATAAATGCAAATTTGTTCATCTTCAGCTACTCCTTAATTTTATACTACATCGCACTAAAACCTCTCTTACTAAACCCATTAGTTCACACCTGCTGCCTGCTCATTCTGCAGGTAAACAATACGGGGCTTAAATTGCAGTTGCTCCAGAAGTCTGCTGTAATCCTCAGGTTTGACCTCATCCACCTTTTTCCCCAGCAGGCTGATCAAAACACCTTCCATGACATTGGTACCAAAGGAACGGCCCTGCATTTCAGGTGTTGTGGTCACCAAAACCTTTACTCCCCTCTCCCGGAGGAGTTCCAGGTCATCTTTGGTGACTGTGTTGGTGATGATAATCTTATCCGTAAGCTCCGGAGGCATGTATTTTCTGATAAAATGAAAATCTCCGGCGATAATCTCGTTGTCATGATAATATTTGTCATACTTTGAAGTTACCGTCTCCTGCTTCTTTCCTGTGGGGTACAAATACTTAAAAGGCAATTGGCTCAATATAGGAAGGAAGGTATAAGCCAACAACCTCAAAGTTGATAAACTACGGATCGGTATAGGAATTCCCATGGCAAAAATCAGGTCCCCATAGGTGGTCTTGCAACCCGCATACCAGAGAGCCTCAGCAATCCCGAAACGGTCCACTCCGGAAACCACCAGTGCCCGCCTATCCTTAAAATTCCATCCCAACTCCTCCTGGAGGTATTCAATAACCCTTCTTTCCAATGTATTTTTTAAACCACTGCCATCAACAATCGGGGTTTTTTCTGCTGCTGCAGCGATCTTTTTGGCTTCCCTTAGCGCATAACGCCTGTTACCGGCCACCAAATACAGATCGATCCCCCCCATGCCGAAGGCATCGACCTTGCCATCAAGCTCACGAATCATCTGAATAGCCCGTTCCATATCCCCGTCTGTACCGATCCGTTCGATGACAAATTTTTCTCCCAAAAATTCGGCTTCTACTTTATGATCCCGCTTAGAAGAACCCAGACTCACACTCACTACCCTTTTCATAGACAATCCTCACTTTCACATGAATAAAAATAAAGCTGGTTCAGCGTTTTTGGGCTGAAATGATTAATTCTCGCAAATGCTCAGGTTCCACATATTTATCCTCATTAAGGGGTGATTCCCCCAAATTTATCCCCAATACCTCCTTATCCAAAAGAGCAGCACACCATTTAATGCGCTGTCTTGATCCAATTAAAACAACCACATCATAAGTCCTGACCTTAGACACCAGGCTCATAATTTCATTCAACAACTCCAAGCCTGACTTTTCTTTAACAAAACGCCAGCGCTCATCATTGGTCATAATCAGCCTGAAATCAACACCCAATTCATCCAACAGAGAATAGATTTCCTCTTTATTTTTCAGAGGAAAACCGACCACAGCTATGCTTGCCCCTCTGCGCACAGCACCCAAACTCTCCAAGCGGGAAACAAAACTCCGGTCAACACCACAGTGCTCTGCAACCTCCTGCTGAGAAATTCCTTGACTGCGCAGTGAGATTATCTGATCTATCAACCGGTTAAGCTTTTCCATACTGATGAGTTTATCACCGATTCGGTAAAAATCATTCATCCACAACACCCTTGTGCACAATTTTGTGTACATCATTTTAACAAATCAGAGAACTGATGACAATAAGTCATTGAGAAAAAGTTAGCTTGTAAACTTTCTATTTTTAAGCTTTAACTGGCACAAGTTTTGCTTATCTATAATTGCGCCTAATTGATTGTGAATTATTGCACATTCTAGGCATAAACTGAGCAAGGAGGTGGAAATGCTATATGGCCCTGACCGCAGAAGAGATCAACAGCTGTAAACCAAATAAAAAACAAAAAAATACCATTGAAACACCTGTAGTAGAAGAGCCTGCAGAAATCGCAGTTGGTGATCAGGATGAACAAGCAGTGCATCTGGAGTTCCCCTACGATGATCTGGAACTACTCTACAGATACACGCTGAAGAAACTGGGGATTAAAGATCCATTTAAATAATCCGGCTGTACACCTATTCCATTAAGCCGCTTTAGCTGTTCTTGGGCTAGTCTGTGCCATAGATGGAACTGCCGTTTTCTCGGAATACAGTTACGGATTTTCGGTACCCATCCAATAAAACGGCACCCCTTTGGATCAGATCTCACTATCTCCATGATCGCTGTTGGTTACTATAAGCCAAACAGTATCAACGGGATTGTGAAAATTTTAACAAAGCCCGAGGAGGCAGACAGCCTTTAGCGGTAAACATCTCAACAATCGTTTCACTAAAAATACCTGAGCCATAGTAATGGAAAACACTCAGGGCCAACAGGATGTTATATGGCTTACACAAAAAGCAGCGGTCTAAAACCGCTGCTTTTTATTTTTCATTATTTTCAGCCCTTAGTTTTTTCTGCACCATTAACTAAATACAGCAGGCTTTTATCAGTGTGTCGCAGAGGTTTTATGAGCTTTCAGCACCAGGTCACCCCGTTCACAGCCCACATCCTGAGCCAACACCGGGCACTTAACTTTCAGCAAAAAAAAGAAGTTTTTGTCATTCACCTGACTTAAGGTTTCATAATTTGCCTGCCCTTTGGCAATAATCAGATCTGCCTGTTCGAATTCCTCCAGAAATTCCGGTGAACAGCTTTCCAAAATTGTACCCGGTGCATCACTTCCATTATCGATCACCCGCACTAAACCGGTCATCCCGATATCTACAGCATCTTCCATAGTTGCATCATTGATAATGGGCTTACCTTTTACCACATAGGTGATCTTTTCTGTGGGCATCATCTCAAGCAGAAGATAATCAAAAACGATCTCACCTGCATTATCACCAAGGTATAGGATCCGCGATCTTTTATTGATCTCTCTTTTCAGTTCATCACTGCTGTTAAATACAAGGGGCTGATTAATGCAATCCTGAACAGTATCCCAAACCTCTTGATGGCTGATATCCCCTTTGGGACCGAAATCGATAATATTTCCTGCAACAGCAATTTTAACCGCGGTTTCAAAAGGATCCTCCGCCTTTTGTATTATTCTGCGCATTTCCGGCAGCATAGCCAAAGCCAATCGATTAAATTCTTTTTTAATCTCCCGGTAAGGGTCATCTATTTGAGTAATCTTTCTGATATAGCGATAAATAACCTGAGCCATATACGGTGAAGGCTTACTCATATCCATCCTGGACATTTCGGTGAGTACATAACGCAGAATTTTCTCCTGAATTTCCGGTGAATCTGTTACCATTTTTGCTGCATCAACTGCCTGCCTCAGCAGACAGGGTAAACACTCGTAATAAGTCTGCATAAAATCCCTCTCTTTTCAATCAAATAAATATTAAATATAATGGTATTATACCCTAGAAAAAAAGAGCACCATAATTATTTTTGGTGCTCCAAAAGTAAAGCCTTAAACGATTTCCTTTCAGGAAAGCTGGCATCAATAGGGTAAGGTGCGCTTTCCTTGAAATGCTGCATGGGGGTTGAGACACCTGCTGTTATTTCTCACTTTCCAGCTCACTTAATCTCTCTCTGATCTGCTTAAGCTGGTCCTCCAACAGCTGAGCCTCCCTCTGCAGCATTTCCTTTTCATCTACAGTTTGGGGATACTGGGGAACAGCCGGATATCCATAGGGTGCGTAATACGGCCACCAATGGCAAAACATTCTTCTGAATCCCCTGCCTCTACCAAAGCCGCGGCCAAACCCTCGCCCAAAACCTGGATTCATATAGCCGGGCACAGGAAATCCTGCACAGAAACCCATAGCTCTACCTGTTCTTGGCCCCATTCCCATCGGCCCTGTTCCATCTCCTCTTGGCATGTGTTCCACCTCCTTTTAAGAATTAATCTCTTCCACCCCTGAACCTTCTGCGGCGGCACATACCCTGACCGCCCTCGGCCAGCTCAAAATGCCCACCTCCGATATGGATTACCTTCCCATTAATTAGCGCATCAGCTACTTTCTGTCTGGCGGATTTGATAATACGCTGAAAAGTCCCTCTGGAAATATTCATCATCTCTGCTGCTTCATTTTGCTCCAATTGCTCCAGATCGGAAAGTCTGATGGCTTCAAGCTCTTCTATTTGAAGGGTAACCTGTTCTTCATTGGGATTCTGCGGATAAAAAAGCTGATTAGGTGGTATAAACCCTACCCTTCTGCACTTTTTTCGTCTCGGCATGCTCTAAACTCAACCCCATTCTATTATGTGCATATGCACATTTTAATAATACAACGGTTTTCATTAACTGTCAATGATCAATTTTAGGATTCCAAAACCAATTCATCTCCACAAACAAGTATAGTCACTCTTTCCTGTAAAATCTTTTTCATCTCCCAGACAGCCTGAAGACCTGTACAGTGAAGCGGCACAATCATTTTCACTCCCAGTTCCTTAAATTGCTGTATGGTCGCCTCCAGCCTTGCGCTTCCAACATTCTGAAGATGCATACCCCCTATGATTGCGGCTATCTCTTCATTTGGAAAAAGGTTCATCGCTGATTCAATACAATTGATAATTCCTGGATGGCCACAGCCAACGAAAATATAGATACCCCTATCCCCTTTCACAACCAGGAACTGCTCATCCCATACCCTATCTTCAACAAGTTTTCCGTCTTTTTTCAAAAGAAAATTAGATTTATCATCCTCAAAGTGCACAGTTCTAACAACTTCACCTGACAATACAACATTTTTCTGAATCTGTACCGGTTTTGCATTGTTTCTAATCCTGTGTTTGAAATCATCAATTTTTTCCCGCAGCCAGGGGATACCGATATTTTTGCCCAAAAGCTTCCCTTGAGAGCTGTTGAATCTTTCATAAAATGCTTTCTGATGTACATAGACCGGTGCATCTTTGTTAAGCCGGCAGAAAACCGGGAGCCCTCCTGTGTGGTCATAATGTCCGTGGCTTAACACCACCGCATCTACACACCTGAGATCGATCCCTTCCTGTTCAGCATTATAAGCAAAAACAGCTGTTTGGCCTGTATCGAAAAGCACATAAAAGCCATCTATATTGATTAACATAGATAAACCGTGCTCAGCGAGCAGGCCCCTCCGGTTAACCTGATTTTCCACAAGGATTTTTAATTTCAGCAGCAGCAATCTCTCCCTATTGTGTTTATGCACAAAATATTATATTTAAATTCCTATGTCAATGGGGGAAGCAGGGGGATGTTATTGACTAACAATATGATAATAGGTTCTCGCAGTCAGGCTGTAGATGATGATATAGAAAACTGCGAAAACCAATATTGTTAAAGCTGTACAGCCGGCAAAAAGCTGCACATTGGTCAGATTTAATACTGCAAGCATTTTAGTTATCACTTTAAAGGCAAACCCAATATGAATTACCGCTGCCACAAGGGGCAGGAAGAACACAGCCAAGACCTGGCTTTTGATAGCCTGCTTAACTTCGTCACGGCTCATACCCACCTTTTGCATAATCTCAAACCGCTCCCGGTCATCATAGCCTTCAGCGATCTGTTTATAGTAGATGATCAGAACAGTGGCCATAATAAACAACAGGCCTAAGAATATACCCAGGAAAAACAAGCCGCCATAGATGGAATAAAAGCCTGCCCTTGCGCTTTCTGCTCCCTCAACATAACAATCTACACTAATCTCTTTAAGAACTTTTTGCAGTGCGCTGACCAGGCTTATTTGGGCATCTTTGTCAGCTGCAACATCAAAACCGTAATAATAGGAAAGCTCACCCATATCACCCTGATTACCGTTCAGTGAATTATATATCTGCTTGATAGTATCAACATCAGCCACAATCAGAAAATAACTGTTGGTCAATAAAGCAGACATATTGTCCTCTGTTTCCAAAGAGGCCAACCGCTCTTTGACGGATAGCTCAAAACCATTAAAGTTTACAGTATCACCGGGTATCTCCCCCTTCAGGGTATAGAGGAGCGCCTCGCTACTGTCCAGTGACACGGATTTGTTCTCCATTCTGTTGTATTCATCAGCTGTCAAACACACCACCATCGCAATATTACCGGCAGCAAAATTATTTGAATGGTCTTGGGTAAAGCTGGCCCCATCTTGGCTTACAGCAAAACTCATAGAGCGATAGCGAATAACATCCTTTGGAATGAGACCAGCATCCAATGCTTGCTTTTCTATGGCAGCATCCAGCTTGATAGCCTGTTCATCTGAAACATTAGGGGCGCTCACCAAAATATTTCTGGGATAGCGGGTGCGTAATAGATCCTCCATCCCTACATACATGGAAACAGTTGTGGAAAGCATGATAATCACTGCTGTGGAAAGGATGCAGATGTTGGCAAGCCCTGCCGCA
>DUSK01000120.1 GCA_012842275.1 Syntrophaceticus sp.
CTGCATCGCTTTCAGGGCGATTTCAAAGAATTCTTCTAGGGGAATACCCAGTTCCTCGATACCGCGGATCTGTTCCCTGTTGGCTCCCCTGGCGAATGCCTTGTCTTTGAACTTCTTTTTGATGGATTTAACCTTAACTTCGGCAAGGGTGCGAGAGGGCATTACATAAGCTGTCGCAGTGATTAGTCCGGAAAGCGGGTCAGTATAGTATAGGGCTTTGTCAAGGAGCGATGTGCGCTCCACTCCCTCATGGTGGTTGTGGGCTTTCACAGCGTGCACCATCTCCTCGTCGAGCCCTTCCTTTTCCAGCCATTCCGCAGCTACAAGGCTGTGGCGGTCCGGGTCGTCTTTGGTTTCCTCGTAGTCTATGTCATGCAACAAGCCGGTCAGGTACCATTTCTCCTCATCTTCCCCGAGCCGTTTGGCTAAGCCTTCCATGATGGCAGCTGTAGCCAGCATATGGTTGATCAGCTCAGGGGTATGAACCTTCTCCTTAACCAATTTCAGTGCATCTTCCCTTGTCACATCGTTCACTCCTTGAACATTGTTTTATGAATATTACCAATATTATACCAAAATGTGAAGAAAACCGCCGGAGGACTGTCCCGGTGATCGGGCCGGTTGACAGGTCAGCCTCGGTGAGTGGCCCTGCCTGCTTTCCCTTGATGTTCGCTGCGCCCGGCATGGCGGCCGTCATATCTTTTGCTGGGCTGACGGGAGTAAAAGAAGCTCAGGGCGAGCCCTGCTGACTCCCAAGACTGCTGGCGCACTTGGATCAGCAGCTGATCCAGGTGAGAGATGGTTTCTTTTCTCTCCTCCCAGGCTTCTTTTATCCTTTGGTACAACTCACCATCCTGCAAGTCATCCAGGGCGCCGGCAGATGCCTGTCCGGTCATCTCCAAAAATTTCGATATTTTATTATCAAGGGCAACACCCACACAGGGTGTGCGCATCATAGAAGCCATCTTCAAAGCGGGAAGCTTCATCCCCAACAGCAGGTCCAGCTCTCCCAGCAGGCTGAAGCATTCCACCAGGGAGAGTTTTTCTTTAAGCAGGAGGCTTTTTTGCTGCATGATCCAGCTGACCTCCTGGCAAACCTGTATGTCTGCAGCAAAATCAAAGGGAATAAAAAGGACCTCCCATCCATCCTGAACCAGACGGTCGGCAGCAGATGCAACGGTTTTTTTGTATTGCTCATTGCCCTCTATATCCTGGAGAATAACACCCAACAGAGGTCTATGGTCCCCGGCAGCTGCTTCACTGTCCTTTACTGTTGCCAATGATTGAGCGGACTGGGGCACGGTTGTGGAGTCCTGAGCTGCCGAACCTTGCTGGGCTGTTGGGGCGTCCTGTTTTCTGGCCGGAGATCCCTGCTTTTCGCCCACGGATCGGGCTGCATCCCCCGCTTCACCCCCTGCTGCCTGCCTTGCCGCTTGCTGCCTGCTGCCCGGAGCAGTTGCTTTGCCTGGGGTTTCTGCTTTGTTTGAGGTGGCTGCCTTGCTTGATTGGGTTGCTTTGCTCGAGGCAGTTGCCTTGCCTGATTCGGTTGTTTTGCTCAGAGCAGCCGATTCGGGTTCCCCGGCTTTCTCTTTTGTTGTATCTTTTATATTGTCTGCAATATTCTCAATGGCTCTCTGTATGGCTGTGCCATCGATCCCGTTGTCAGGGTAATCGACCAGCGACTGGGAGCGTATCCTATCCAGCAGGGTGCGTCCCAGTTCTCTGTCAAATTGGGCTGGATTGATGGTGAACACCGGGTCTGCGGTCACCACAACAGGTGGATGGTCAACCCCAATTTCCAGAAGGGTTTCTTTTGACAGCCCATCCCGTACTGTAATCAGGTCGATTTTGTTGCAGGCTGAGCGCACCAGTTTGCGTCCCAGAAAGGATTTAAGCGGCCCCACTCCCTGGCCGTAAGCAACCACCGGTTTGCCGAATAACCTGGCCAGAGCGAGAATCCCGAAATGGCTGATCAGCGGCCATATCCCTTGGTCATCCCTTATGTTACCTTCACTTAAAACCAGGTCTGCGTGCAGGAGAGAATAAACAAGCTGAAACGGGTTCCAGCGGTTGGCTGTACGCACTTCGGGCAGTTGGCCTGTTTTTCGCTGCCCTTGGGAAAATACCGTAATCTCTGAACCAGGTGAGAGTGCCCGCAGAGCCGCAACTATAGCTGTGAGTTCCGCTTCCTCATATGGATTATTCGTGCTGTAGCAGCCTGCCACCGCAACCCGCAGCATATTACCACACCTTTCTTTAATTGAAGTGATGGAACTCAGTGCTTGATTTGTTGGCCTGTTTGGTTGAAGCTCTGTTGATGGAAGACTTTTGAAGATTTTATTGAAGATTTTTTTGCTTTTTAACTTTATTTAAGGCTTTTTATTTTTTATTAGGGTCTTTGTTTTAGACCTTTGTTTTATGTCTTTATTTTAGGACTTTACTTTAGGTCTTTTGTAAGGCCTTTATTTTCGGCCTTTTGTAAGGCCTTTGATAAATTCTATAAAGACGTTATACTTCATTAAATTCTACAATCTCTATTAAAGTCCTTCCCGTTTATGGAAAAATCCGGATGGCGGAAATTGCCTATGGTTAACGCCATCATGGTTAACTCAATCGGGGGGACGCGCGATCAGGGGGACACGATCAGGGGTGCGATCAGGGGGACAGTCCCGGTGATCGGGCCCGATCACCCAACCTGTCCGGTGATCGGTCTGCTCGGTCTGATCGGTCGGCAAGGGGTCTTATTTGGCCAATATCCCCTCAAAAAAGATGGCAATTCCCCTGTGAAAGCGCTCTATGGTTACAGCATCCTTATTTTTCCCATCATTTTTTCCATTGAGGAGAGGGGCGCACAAAGCATTCAAAACCCCCAGCAGCACCTCTGCTGCCATACGGGGATCCACCAGGCGAAACTCCCCCTCTGCTATCCCCTGTCTGATCAAGGAAGAAAACATGGCAATGCGCCGCTCCCGCAGCCCCAACAGCCACTGGCGCGCCCAAGGGGTGTCGTTGTATTCATCTGCCAGCAGGCGGGCGGTAAAGGTATGCTCTTTGACGAAGTTAAAATGGGCAGTTGCAATGGCTGTGAGCACATCTCTTACCGAACAGGGCTGCTTAAGCCGGCCCTTCATGGCATCCAGATAACTTTCCAGCCCGGCTTTGAGAGTCTGCCGGAAGATCTCATCCTTGCTGCCGAAGTACTCATATACGGTGCTTTTGCCGATCCCCGCCCGTCTAGCCACCTCTTCAACAGTGGCAGCAGTAAATCCCTTTTCAGCAAAGAGTGCCTCTGCTGCGTGCAGAATCCGCTCCCTTTTTGATCCCATTAAAACACCTCCAATGTCTTTATCGGACGAGTTTGCCGGATTGACTTTTCCGGTAGGTTGAATTGCCCGGTGGATTGAATTGTCAGGTTTAGGTCTGTTGCCAGAAACAGCTCAGAGCCTGCAAGGCTTTACTGCACTTTGCCGACCATAGGGTCGGCTTTTGATTATTTTAACTTAAATAGAAGTGAATGTCAATTTTTTCCAAGGGAAATGAGTCAATGTGAGTCAATGTGAGTCAAGGGGACGGTGACTTTGACTCACTGCTGTGACGGGTGTTCATGATGACACGAACCCCGTTCCCTTGCTACAACGATCTAGGGGTTTCGCGCGGGGGACGAACGGCGCGGCGCTGGGGGCGGTTCTGGAGGTCGCGCGGAGGGACGGTCGCGCGGGGGGACAGTCCCGGCGATCGGGCCCGATCGGGCAACCTGTCCCGGTGATCGGGCCGGTGAGCGGCCGGGGATAAAAAGAGGGCTGGGGAAGAAAAATAACCCTGGAGCATTATAACCGGGAGGTTTTTCAATGGAAGAAAAAACAGTGGAACTGCTGAAAACTTTGACCGAAACACCGGGTGTCTCCGGTTTCGAAGGTCCTATCAGGAAGGTTTTAAAAGAATACCTTGCTCCGTTGTCAACAGAACTTACTACAGATCACCTGGGGAGTTTGGTGGCTGTCAAAAGGGGCACAGATGAACATCCCAGGGTTATGGTGGCTGCCCATATGGATGAAATCGGTTTTCTCATTACTAGGGTCACTGATGATGGCTTTATCAAGTTCCAGCCTTTGGGGGGTTGGTGGGAGCAGGTGCTGCTCGCCCAACGGGTGGAGATCCTTACCGGCAGCGGCAGGGTTGTCGGGGTCATCGGGGCAAAATCCCCCCATATCCTGACTGCTGAGGAAAGGGCAAAGCCGGTGAAGCTGAAAACCATGTATATCGATATCGGCTCAACAAGCAAGGAGGAAACGGAAAAGGCCGGTGTAAAACAGGGTGATCCCGCTGTCCCCTTCAGCTCTTTTCATATCTGTGAAAATGGGAAGTCTTTTATGGCCAAGGCCTTAGACGACCGGGTGGGATGCGCTCTGGTGGTACAGTTGTTTCAGGAACTGCAGCAGATTCAGCATCCCAGCACCTTTTACGGTGTGATGACCGTCCAGGAGGAGGTTGGCCTAAGGGGTGCCGCCACAAGTGTCGATGTGGTACGGCCGGACCTTGCCCTGGTGGTGGATGTTTCTGTGGCCACCGATACACCCGGATGCGGAGATATAGAAGTTGCTCCCCGCACATTTTTGGGAAAAGGCCCGGTCATCGGTTTCTATGATGCCAGCATGATCCCTCACACAGCTTTCCGCAATCTGGTGGTCAAGGTTGCCGAGGAGAACAACATCCCCTATCAGGTGGATGTGATGGCAGGAGGGGGAACAGATGCAGGCAAAATTCATTTGTTCCGCCAGGGTGTTCCATCGGTGGTGATCGGGATCCCGGTTCGCTATATCCATGATCATACCGGGGTGGCTCATGTGGATGACTACAATAATGCCCTGAGGCTGCTGGTGGCACTGGCCAGGATCGTTGATAAACAGGTGCTCCAAGAACTGCGGGATAATTTGTAGGCTAGAGGGGCGTTTGGAGCAGGGGTACTCTGGCCGATCAGTTGGTTTATCCCTGCTATGTGACAAGGGGACGGGGGTCGTGTCACTGTGCGACAAGGGTGTGACAAGCGTGTGACAAGGAGACGGGGGTCGTGGCACATGAGTCAAAGTCACCGTCCCCGTGACTCACACCCGCCCGTGACTCACCGATCGGTCAACCTGTCCCGCTGATCGGGCCCGATCGGTCTTCATTTAGTTCCGTAATAGCGGGCAAGGAAATCTTCAAGCAGCTCTTTGTTCTTTTCGATGATTTTTACCCAGGCATTGAGGGCGTATTCCCCCTCTTCGGTTATCTCATAAAAGCGGCGGGGCATGCCGGAATCCGCCAATTCCCAGCGTGATCTGACAAATCCTTCATGCTCCATGCGCCGCAGGTTACGGTAGACAGCTCCGGGGTCAGGCACACTTTCAAAACCAAGGGTGGAAAACATCTCGATCAGCTCATATCCGTAAGC
>DUSK01000121.1 GCA_012842275.1 Syntrophaceticus sp.
GTTCTGATAGATCAGCTAAATTCAGAGGTTTGCTGGCCGACTGCAGACAAGTGATAACTTTTTTCTCTTGATTAGTGCACTTGCCAATTATTCTTTTTCTTTGCTGTGTTTTCTCCACCATAAACTCACTCACTCATTTCTTTCTCAATTTTAGTATCACACGGCAGCAAAAACAACCGCTAGTTTCATGACTCAACAAATAAGAAAACTTGTTCCTGTTTCTGTTCATAAAACTGGTATTATTGTTATTCTGCCTTAAGTGAAATTCAAATTATTCGTAAATTTTTATTTCTATAGACCAGCACAAAAAGGAGGCTAAGTGCCTGATTGAATCATCTGCGGCTGCCTCCGTCAGGGTTAAAGGAGTGATAATCTACAGATAATATAAAAAGGGATATATTGGTCATATACCCCCTCATTCATAATAAGTGTATTTTTGATCAGGCATTATTAATGCATTTTTAATATTTTATAGCACCGGTCTTATAATAACATTACTTTCATTTATTCGATAAAAGTCAGCAGTAAAGTGATGACTAAGAACGCAGTAGCAAGCCCTGCAGATACTTTGCTGAGAAACTCATCAATCCCTTTCTTTTTTCCCAACAGTGACTGGGCACCACCAGCGATCGCCCCTGATATGCCGGCGGCCCGTCCGGACTGCATCAGAATTGTAGTAATTAAACCAAGACTCACCAAGACCTCAAGAATAATCAAAATGGTCCTCACCAAATTATAGTCTCCCCTTTGCTTAACTAATTCACCGCTCAAAGACACATCTATTGTAGCACTGGGAGGAACCAGTTGTAAAGGGACAGAACTGTAGTCAGCAGTTACTCTAGTTTAGTTAGTCCTTCATCCTCTCTTTATGTAATATCTCGATTCATCTCCTGACAAAACCGGTCGATCTTTTCTACCAGTACAGTCGGTTTATCCCCCTTTTGTTCAACAGCTTTCATAACCATATTGGCAATTATCCGGTCAAAAAATGATAGTTTATTGAGATCTATTTCTCCACCGAAACATTCTACTGCTGCCGCATGGTCAAGCATCTGCTGGGGAAATGAATTCTCTATGTTCTGTCTCGCATTTTCCAGCAGACCACAACAAATAAACAAACCGATCTTTTTCTTTGTTAGCTCTGCAATATTCTCCCTGCAGAATCCCTTTATCTGCTTCCGAATTTGCCCAAACCGAATTGATCCGCCGATAATCACCTGATCATAATGTGCCAACTCTGGCACTCCTTCTTTTTGAATATTCACCAAATCAACACTACCGTAAATCTGCCTGGCCAAAATCTCAGCACACTTTTTGGCACACCCATACCTGCTGGCATAAATTATTACTGTATTCACATAGATTCCCCCGTTGGTTTTCTCTCCCTTTCCTGTCAATCCGGTAATTCACCGGACTTAATACCAGCCACTCCCCTAAAAAAAACAAAAATTAATACCAACACCGCATAAGCAACCTGATTAAGATAAAATCATATAGAACACTACTGTTATTCTAACAGAACACAGCAGAAAAAAATAGAAACAATGCTTAGCTTGTCCCACTGAACGCGCAGAGGGACAGTCCGCATGATCGATCGCGCTTATCCCTGCTGATGCAGCGACCTGCGAAAGTTGTTACTTGCCCAGCAGGGATAAACACTGCTCGTCGCGCGGGGACTGTCCCCCTAACCGGTCTGAGCAGCCGGTATCAATTACTTATACCAGCGGCTGTAAACAGCTGCTTCACCCAGGTCCTCCTCAATACGCATCAGTTGATTGTACTTAGCCACTCTGTCGGTGCGTGAGGGGGCACCTGTTTTGATCTGCCCGGCATTAAGAGCCACAGCCAGATCAGCAATTGTGGTATCCTCGGTTTCACCGGACCTGTGGGAGATAACAGTGGTATAACCTGCTTTCATGGCCATTTCCACAGTTTCCAGGGTTTCGGTCAGGGTTCCGATCTGGTTGACCTTGACCAGGATGGAGTTGCCTACACCCTCCCTGATACCCCGGGCCAACCGCTCTTTATTGGTGACAAAGATGTCATCCCCCACTAATTGAATCTTATCTCCCAGAGCCTTGGTCAGTTTTGCCCAGCCTTCCCAGTCATCCTCTGCTAACCCGTCCTCAATGGAGATCACCGGGTAGTTGGCAGTCAGTTTTTCGTAGAAGGCGATAGTTTCATCTGTGGTCAGAAACTGGCCTGTGCTCTTGAAATGGTATTTGCCATCCTCATAAAGCTCCGTGGCAGCAACATCCAGAGCCAGGAAAACATCTTTCCCAGGTTCATACCCGGCTTTGCTGATGGCTTCCACTATTGAATCTAAAGCCTCTTCATTGGATTTCAAATTGGGAGCGAAACCCCCTTCATCACCCACCGCGGTATTATAGCCACGGCTCTTGAGGACTTTGCGCAGGCTGTGAAAAATTTCGGCTCCCATCCTGATGGCAGTCCGCACACTGTCTGCGTTCATGGGGATCACCATAAACTCCTGAATATCCACATTGTTATCAGCATGCTTGCCACCATTGAGGATGTTCA
>DUSK01000122.1 GCA_012842275.1 Syntrophaceticus sp.
GCATCAAGGATCGCCTGGAGGTTTGTCCCCCTCCCTGAAACTAAAACAGCAAGGCGTTTATGCACTTTATTCACCCTCTCCCACATAGCGGACACCGGATCCTTCAATAACCCGTCCAATGATATAAACTTCTTCTCCCAACTCCTGTAGAGTTTTCAAAACCTCTTCTCCACCATTTTTATCAACAATCAGAACAAATCCGATACCCATATTAAACACCCGGTACATCTCATCTAAGGGCACATCGCCCTTTTGTTTCAGAAAATAAAAAATGGGCGGAGCCGGCCACTTCCCGCGGTGGATCTCCACTCCCAGACCTGGGGGAAGCACCCGGGGAATATTTTCAGTCATTCCACCACCTGTAATATGGGCAGCCCCTTTGATCAAGCCGCCCGACCTTTCTCTGGCAGCTAAAACCGATTTGACATAGATCCTGGTAGGAGTCAACAGCTCCTCCCCCAGAGTGCGGCCTGTTTCAGCAAAGGGATCTGCTATTGATAGCCCGCACTTTTTAAAGAGGATATGGCGCACCAGAGAATAACCATTGCTATGGAGACCGGATGAGGCAAGACCGATCAATAGATCTCCGGGAGCTATCCCTTTTCCATCCCAGATAGCATCCCGGTTAACAACCCCTACAGCAAAACCAGCCAGATCATACTCCCCTTCAGGATAAAAATCAGGCATCTCTGCTGTTTCACCCCCTATCAGGGCACAGCCCGCCTCCCGGCATCCGGCAGCTACACCAGCCACAACTTCCTCTGCTTGTTGCGGTTCAAGTTTACCACAGGCCAGGTAATCCAAATAAAAAAGAGGTTCTGCTCCGGTCACCAGGATGTCATTGACACACATAGCCACCAAATCGATCCCTACTGTATCATGCTTCCCCACCAGTTGGGCGATCTTCAGCTTGGTTCCTACACCGTCAGTACCGGCGACCAGCACCGGATTAGGATAACGATTCAAATCCAGTGTAAAAAGACCAGAAAACCCTCCGATGCCACCTAGAACCTCGGGGCGCAAAGTTGACGCCACATGCTTTTTCATCAGTTCAACAGCATAATTCCCCGCGTCTATATCTACTCCAGCTTCTTTATAAAGTGATTTTTTTTGATCCATTGAGCACCCACCTATTCGCAGAGCATTTACAAACACACGGCCAATACCGATCACTAATCACTGCACGGTATCTGAATCGGGTAATTTCCACAAAAACAGGCATCACAAAGTTCATCCGGTTGGAAAGGGGCTAAAGCAGCATGCAGCCCAGGAAGACTTAGGTAATTAAGGCTGTCAGCACCAATGTGCTGGCGGATCTCCTCTAAACAGTGGCTGGCAGCGATCAGTTCCCCTCTGCTGGAGGTATCGATCCCATAATAGCAGCTGTGGGTAACTGCTGGAGAACTGACCAAAAGGTGTACCTCCCGGGCACCTGCCTCCCGGATCATCTGCACGATTTTGCCGGATGTGGTTCCCCGGACAATAGAATCATCGATCATAATCACCCTTTTTCCGGAAACAATTTCCTTGATCGGGTTGAGCTTAAGCCGCACACCCAGTTCCCTAAGTGACTGTGATGGGCGGATAAATGTGCGCCCTACATACCTGTTCTTCATCAACCCTTCACTGAAAGGAAGGCCCCGCTCAGCGGCGTAGGATAGAGCTGAACTAACTCCCGAATCGGGCACTGGAATCACCATATCCCCATCCAAGGGGTATTCCTTAGCTAACTGGCGACCTAGGGCATAGCGCGCCTTTTGCACACTCAACCCATCGATCACACTGTCCGGTCTGGCAAAATAAACAAACTCAAAAGCGCACAAAGCCTTTCGGTGTGGCTTATGAGGGCGCAGAGATGTGATACCATGCTCATCGATGATCACAACTTCCCCGGGCTCAACATCTCTGATAAACTGCGCTCCAACAGTATCCAGAGCACAGGATTCAGATGCCAGCACATAACCAGCTTGCAAACGGCCTAAGCACAAAGGGCGCATCCCATAGGGATCCCGTATGCCAAACAACCTTTTTTCAGTCAGCATCACCAGAGAATAGGACCCTTCGATCTTCTCCATGGTCTGGAGAATCCCGGACACCAGGTCCTTCGCCCCGGCACGTACGATCAAACTGACGATCAATTCACTGTCTGCTGTGCTCTGAAAAACCACTCCTGCATCCTCGAGCTCTCTCCTCAGTTCAGCACCGTTAGTCAGGCTCCCATTATGGCCAATGGCGATCATACCATCCCTATAATAGAAATTCAGCGGTTCTGCATTCTCTATAATACTATCCCCAGCTGTGGTGTAGCGGACATGGCCTAAAGCCATCTGTCCCTGCAGCTTTTCTAAGATGTCCTCTGTGAAGACTTCCCCGACCAAACCCATCCCTTTACGGCAGATGATCCTATTGCCATCACTGACAGCAATACCGGCACTCTCCTGCCCCCGGTGCTGGAGTGCATAAAGCCCATAATAAGTTATCCTTGCCACATCCTGCCCAGGAGCATAAACACCGAAAACACCACAGGCTTCATGGGGCTTATCATCATTTAAAAATAACTGGCAATACTCCCCCGCCATACCTTTTCCATCTCCTCAATACGCTGATTGATTAAAGCTCGCTCTGATTGATCCCTGATAATAAGGTGTTTCCCTCCGGTCTCCCCCAGCACTGCAGCGGTTAACCCCATTTTTTCTGCAGTTTTCAAAACACTATCCAGTTCTCGGGGTCTACATGTTACCAGAATACAGGATTGTACCTCACCAAAGAGAAGGGCGTCTTCCCTCCCAGCAAAAGGCAGATTTAATGTTGCTCCTCTTTGGCCGGAAATACAGCACTCAGCAATAGCTACAGCTAAACCGCCTTCAGCACAGTCATGAGCCGATTTTATTTTCCCTTCTCTGATCAGTTCACGGCAGCAGAGCTGAACCTGTTTTTCTTCAGCTAAATCGATTTCGGGAACCTCTCCCTGTTCCAAACCGTGGATAACAGCCAGATACTCGCTGGCACCTAACTGGGGGTTGAATTTACCCAACAGCACCACCACATCACCCGAGTCCTTAAAAGCACTTGTGGTACATTTTTTCACATCTGGGAGAAGTCCCACCATTCCTACAACAGGTGAGGGATAAATAGCCTCCCCTTTTGTTTCATTATATAGGCTGACATTTCCACTGACAACAGGTATCTCCAAGCTGCGGCATGCCTCACTCATCCCCTCCACCACCTTTTTGATCTGCCAAAAGATCTCAGGCTTTTCAGGACTGCCGAAGTTCAGTCCATCTGTAAGCGCCAGGGGCTCAGCACCTACACAGGAAAGATTCCTTGCCGCCTCCGCAACAGCAATAGCTCCCCCACGGCGAGGATCAAGGTAGCAGTAGCGGGGGTTCCCATCAGTTGTCAGAGCAATTCCCTTTTTCGTCCCTTTGATGCGCAAAACAGCAGCATCTGCACCAGGGCCTACTACAGTATTCAGCATCACTTGATGATCATACTGGCTGTATACCCACTCTTTGCTGGCAATATTGGGGGATGACAGAAGCTTCAGCAAAACACTGTTCAAGTCCTCTGGAACAGGGAGTTCATCCGGCTTCCAGGCACGCAGTCTTTGATAATACTCCGGTTCTCTCTGCTCCGGGTACCGAACCGGAGCATCAGTAAGAGCTTTCACCGGTATTTCAGCAACTACAGTTTCCCCATCAAACACCCGGTAGATCCCATCATCGGTCACCCTGCCAACAACAGCTGCTTCTACACTCCATTTAGCGAATATATCCATCACCACTTGTTTATGCTGGGGTTCGATCACTAAGAGCATCCTTTCCTGTGACTCAGAGAGCATCACATCATAGGGGGTCATCCCTTCATCCCGCTGCGGCACCAAAGATACATCGATCTCTATACCTGTACCGGCCCTTCCTGCCATCTCAGCACTGGAACTGGTAAGACCTGCTGCACCCATATCCTGAATTCCTACCACATAGCCCTTTTCCATCAATTCCAGGCAGGCTGCCATGAGAAGGCCTTCTAAAAAGGGATCACCCCTCTGTACATCAGGTGCCTTGGTCTCCTCACTTAACTCTTCAGAGGCAAAGGTACAGCCGTGGATACCATCCTTACCTGTTTTCGCCCCAGCAGCTATTACTAAATTCCCAGGTCTTCCTGTCTGCCCGCGGACAATCCCTTTATGGTCCACCAGACCGACACACATGGCATTGACCAGTGGATTACCTTGATAACTCGGATGGAAGAAGATATCTCCACCTACAACGGGAGACCCCAGACGGTTTCCATATCCACCAATTCCCTCTACCACCCCGGAAAAGAGGTAGCGTACCCGGGGGTCATCCAAACTACCGAAACGCAGGGAGTTCAAAGCAGCGATAGGGCGCGCTCCCATGGTGAATATATCCCGTACTACCCCTCCTACACCTGTGGCAGCACCCTCATAGGGCTCGACCGCTGACGGGTGGTTGTGGCTTTCTACTTTGAATACCACAGCCTGACCGTCCCCAATATCAACAACACCGGCATTTTCGCCGGGCCCTTGAATGACATATTTTCCCTCTGTGGGGAAATTCTTAAGCACAGGACGGGAATTCTTATAACTGCAATGCTCGGACCAGAGCACAGCAAAGAGTCCGGTCTCCAAATAATTGGGCTCTCTCCCGAGAATTTCACAGATTTTTGCGTATTCTTCAGAACTAAGACCCATCTCCATCCAGGCAGGTTTTTGTTCAC
>DUSK01000123.1 GCA_012842275.1 Syntrophaceticus sp.
AATCATGGGGGCGAATATCGGTACAACTATTACCGCACAGATTATCGCCTTTAAATTATCGGATTTTATTTTTTTGATAATTGCTGTTGGATTTTGTTTTTACTTTTTCAGCAAAAGACGAATCTATATCCATATAGGCCAGTTTATTCTTGGACTTGGACTGCTCTTTTTGGGCCTTGATGTGATGTCAACTGCTGTTGCTCCATTGAGAGAGAGCCCTGCATTTCTACAGTTTATAGCCAGTTTTTCCCGTTATCCGCTGCTGGGTGTACTGGTTGGGATACTTACTACCTGTATTATTCAGAGCAGTTCAGCGACCATCGGTATGCTTATCGCCTTAGCAAACCAGGATATCATCACCTTTTCTGCGGCAGTTCCAGTTCTTTTTGGTGACAATATCGGGACCTGTATAACCGCTGTTTTAGCCAGTATTGGGACCAATCTGAATGCTAAAAGGTCTGCACTGGCTCATGTTATGTTCAATATCACAGGGACAATGATTTTTTTAACCTTTCTTCCCTGGTTCAAGGAATTTGTAATGGCTATTTCCCCGGACCAGCCTGCCAGGCTTATTGCCAATGCCCATACCTCATTTAATGTTTTAAATACATGTATTTTCCTGCCTTTTGTTGGGCTTTTCGCAAAATTTATTGAAAAAATTGTGCCGGGAACAGTTAAAGTTGAGGAAAAGGGGCCCATCTACCTGGATGAAAGGATGTTTAGCACTCCAGCAGTTGCCCTGTCCCTGGCAAAGAAAGAGATTATCAGGATGGCTGCTGTAGCTGGGAGAAGCGTTGAAAGCGCAGTTCAGGGGTTCTATAAAAAAGATGAAAAACTGCTGAAGTCAGCACATGAGGATGAAGAGATGACCGATAGACTGGAAACGGAAATCACTTTTTATTTGGCCAAGCTTTCACAGAAAGGTTTGACACAGAAGCTCTCAGGCAGGCATACAGGCCTTTTACATTGTGTTAAAGATTTCGAAAGAATCGGGGATCATGCTGTGAATATTGCAGAATTGGCTCAGGCAAGGATTGATGAGAACCTGCCTTTCAGTGAATATGCTTTAAAGGAATTAGAAGGGATGTACAATCTTGTCTTTGAAGCTCATAAAAATGCACTGGATGCACTACGTGATGAAGATAAAGAAAAGGCCCGCATGGTAATCGAGGCTGAGCCGCTGATCGACCAGATGGAAAAAAAGCTGCGGGCAAGCCATATGAGCCGTTTGAACAAGGGGATCTGTTACCCCTCCTCAGGTGTTATTTTCCTCGATATTATCAGCAATTTGGAGCGCATCGGAGACCATGCTACTAATATTGCTGAGGTTGTTTTGGAACACTTTGATTAGATTCGTTAAATCTTGACAAATTAAATAAAACAAATGGAAAAATCCGACAAAAAGGCACACATCCACAACTTCATCCACACCGGATTTGGCTTAAAATGCAGGTTATGAACAGACTTATCCACATTGTCCACAGGATTGGGAATAATCTGGACCTTTCGCCAAGGGTTTTTTCGACATCTATCTTTAACAGATTATTCCGGTGGAGGTGATAACTGTCAATATCGTAAGATGTTTTTTTGCATTTTGCAGACACTTCCAGTTAATCTATTTTTAATTGACAGTGATCATGTTGTGTGTTATGATTTAACTACTTCGTGAGGCCGGGATGATCCTGATCCTGGACAAACACGAGGATATTATTTTAGGAGGAATGCAAGGTAATGCAAGGTAAGGTCAAATGGTTTAACCAGGAGAAGGGTTACGGCTTCATCGAATCTGATGAAGGTAGAGATGTTTTTGTTCATTATTCGGCAATTCAAGAGGAGGGTTTCAAAACCTTAAAAGAAGGTCAGCGGGTAGAATTTGACATTGTGCAAGGTGCTCGTGGACCTCAGGCTTCTAAGGTTGTTAAATTATAGATTTCCCAATCCTGGATTTATTCACAGGCATCAAGGGGCTCCAATTGGTGGGGCTCTTTTCTTCTCCTCAGTCCGCTGATTTAAGATGCAGGATTTTTCAACGGATTGGGGAATAATATAAAATGCAGGAAAATTTTTATGGGGGGTGGATGTCAGGTGCAGATCACTATTCGGGGTAAGAATGTTCCAGTCAGCGATTCCCTCAAAAACTATGTGGAGAAGAAGTTGTCAAAGTTAACCCGCTATTTTGATTCCATCCAGGAAGCACAGGTAGTTGTTTCAACAGTAAGTGACAGCTATTCTGTGGAGGTCACGATCCCTCTCAATGGCGGTATTATTCTGCGGG
>DUSK01000124.1 GCA_012842275.1 Syntrophaceticus sp.
ATTCTTCGGGTCAATATCCAGTCTCTTGAGGCCTCTTTCAGCAAGTTCTGCATCATCATAATTGGCCTCATGCTGCATCCTGGCGTTCAGAGCTACCATTGCCAGGTTATGGGCATTAGTAATATCGTTGATATCCCCAGTAAGACCAAGTGAAAATTCGGTCATCGGGATCAAAAGGGCATTACCACCGCCGGCAGCAGTACCCTTAATATTCATAGTAGGCCCGCCGGAAGGCTGTCGGATAGCTCCACCAACATTCTGCCCCCGCTTTCCGAGACCTTCCATAATCCCCATGGTAGCAGTGGTTTTACCTTCGCCCAGGGGTGTAGGGGGGATAGCGGTTACTTCGATATATTTACCGTCTTCTTTGTCTTTCAAACGCTCCATTACTTTGAGAAAGTCTACCCTAGGTGTTCTACCGTAAGGTATCAACTCATCTTTCTCAAGCCCCAGCATGTCCATATACTGTTCTGGGGTTGGCATATTCTTTTCTGCTTCTGCAGCAATCTGCCAGTCTTTCATTACAGTAGGATCAAAAGGCATAAATTAGCATCTCCCTTCAATTATCCTTGTATCATTTTACCAAACCGCTCCAGCACAAAAAATTTAGGCCCCTATTCCTCTCAGACAACACCTCCTTATACATAGGATTCCTCTTTAAATATGACAAACTTAACAATGTTTGTGCAATGATTAATCCCTATGCATCTTTAGCCAGGAATAGTTGTCCCTATTCTATATTCGCCATTAATTCTATTTTTCCTACTTATAGAATGATTAAATTTTAATGCCATACCAGGAGTTAAACGATCAAATCAGCTAATGTAAGGAACTTAACTATCCCGAAAAATCATTTTTTTCCAGATGCTATTCATAGATCCAGGCAGCCAGGCTCAGATCATATTTACAGAGTTCCTCTTCATCAAAAAAGAGCGATATCTCTCTGGCTGCGCTTTCCGGAGAGTCGGAGCCATGGATCACATTTCTGCCGATATCGATACCAAAAGTTTCCCTGATGGTTCCTGGAGCAGCCTTTTTCGGATCGGTTGCTCCCATCATCCCCCTGACTAAACTGATGCAGTCCTCTCCCTCCAGGACCATGGCCACAACAGGGGAGGAGGTGATGTATTTTACCAGTCCCTCATAAAATGGTTTGCCCCGGTGTTCGCCATAGTGCTTGGAAGCCAGTTCCGGTGTAATCTGGAGCATTTTCAAGCCTACTATTTTCAGGCCCTTTTGCTCAAACCTTTTAATAACTTCTCCTATTAATCCCCGCTGGACTCCATCGGGCTTGACCATCACAAAGGTGCGCTCCACTGGTTATATTTCCCCTTTCACCAATTTCTATATTTCCAATTATACCAAATTTCTATTTTACAATTATACCACTTCTTGCTTGAGTTTTATGCATAACTATCACTGCTATTGAAGAATGCTGACCAAAAAA
The DNA here is from genome assembly GCA_012842275.1 of Syntrophaceticus sp. Lineage (GTDB taxonomy): Bacteria > Bacillota > DSM-12270 > Thermacetogeniales > Thermacetogeniaceae > DTU068. Next base: position 1,448 of record DUSK01000124.1, read on the forward strand.
AAGGAGCTTTTAAGCTCCTTGCATAAGCGCCTCAAATTCGCTGGCTTCTATGGTTTCCTTCTCCATCAAAGTAGTAGCAACCAGATGGAGTTTATGGATGTTGTTTTCAAGGATTTCCTTTGCTCTTTGATAACAGTTTTCCATAATGCGCCGGGCTTCCTTATCTATAGAAAAGGCGATCTCTTCACTGTAATTCCTATCCCGGGATATATCCCGCCCCAGGAAAACCTGTTCCTGCGGCCTGCCAAAGGTGAGGGGGCCTAACTCTTCAGACATCCCATATTCGGTGATCATTTTACGCACAAGTGTTGTTGCCCGCTCCAGGTCATTTTGCGCACCTGTGCTGATATCCTTTAAGACCAGATCCTCTGATACCCGCCCACCCAGGAGAGTTGTAATCTCATCCAGCAAGCGGGATTTGGTCAGATAATGGCGGTCCTCAGTGGGCAGCATCAAGGTGTAGCCCCCGGCTCTCCCCCTGGGGATAATGGAGATCTTGTGTATGGGGTCTGTATTGGGGAGCATACTTCCTACAACCGCATGCCCTGCCTCATGGTAAGCCACCAATCTCTTCTCTTCCTCACTCATGATCCTGGACTTTTTCTCAGGGCCTGCAATTACTCTCTCTATTGCATCCTCAAGATCCTCCATGCTGATCTTTTTCTTTCCCCTCCTGGCGGCAAGGAGTGCTGCCTCATTGATCATATTAGCCAGATCAGCTCCGGTGAAACCCGGTGTGCGCCGTGCCAAGACATCCACATCAACATCATCTTCTAATTTCTTGCCACGCATATGCACCTTAATAATATCCTTTCTTCCCTGCAGGTCCGGACTGTCAACTACAATCTGGCGGTCAAAGCGTCCCGGGCGCAGTAATGCCGGATCTAAAATATCCGGACGGTTGGTGGCTGCAAGGATGATAATCCCTTCATTGGAATCAAAACCATCCATCTCCACCAGCAGCTGGTTAAGGGTCTGTTCCCGTTCATCATGTCCGCCCCCAAGGCCTGCTCCCCGCTGCCTTCCCACTGCATCAATTTCATCGACAAATACAATACAAGGGGCATTCTTTTTTGCCTGGTCAAAGAGGTCCCGCACCCGTGCTGCGCCAACCCCCACAAACATCTCAACAAAATCAGAACCGCTGATGCTGAAAAAGGGCACACCCGCTTCGCCAGCTACAGCCCTGGCCAAGAGAGTCTTACCTGTACCGGGGGGCCCGTAAAGAAGCACCCCTTTTGGGATCCTGGCGCCGATCTCATTATAGCGCTTGGGTTCTTTGAGAAACTCCACTACCTCTTGCAGTTCCTCTTTGGCCTCATCCACACCTGCCACATCTTTGAAAGTGACCTTTTGTTTCTCCGGATCCAGCATCCTGGCCCTGGTCTTACTAAACTGCATTACCTTGTTGCCGCTCCCCTGGGTCTGCTGCAGCATAAAAAAAAGGAAACCTCCGATCAGCAGAACCGGCAACAGAGTAGAGAACAACCCAGCCCACCAGGGCGCTCCTTCACTGGGTTGGTATTTGACAGCCACTCCTTTTTCCTGCAGCTGATTATGCAGGCTTTGATCAGAAGCAGGGGCGTAAAGGGTAAATTTATCTCCCTTTTTGGTTTCCCTCTCAATCTTATAATTATCATCACCTACCGACTTTAAAGTAACGCTCTTGATCTGTCCTTCAGCCAATCTTTCAGTAAAGTAAGTATAAGTCCACTCTGCGGGTTTGCTTTCCTGGGGCATGGTCATCTTCAATCCCATAGCCACTACTACCAGCATAATAAGGTAAATCGATATGTTTCTAAATAGATGATTGTTCTTCACCATCATCCTCCTTATCTAGTTAACATCTATTGATCAGCAAATCGGTATCAGTGCCCCATCTGATACCTTGGTAAGTTCACCTCTCATATCAGGCAGTGTTTAAGCTCATAACCTTTAAGAGGTCAGCTCTTAAAGCTTTTATTGAAATATGCAGTCAGCAAAAGAACTTGCCTGGTATCTTCAGTTACCGGTGCTGTCGCCCCTCTTTTGTAACCCACCACCCAGCAGATCTCGCCATCTGATACTACCAGAGGCACAAGATCCCGTTCGCTGAGCGGAATCTTCAGTTCAGTAAAGAGTTTTTTCAGCTTTTTTTTGCCCTCTAGGCCAAAGGTACGAATTCTGTCACCTTTTTGCCTTGTACGGACACACAAAGGTAATTTTATTTTATCATAATCGAAGCATACCTGGTAGTTCTCCGGCGGAAAATTAAAGTTTACCTGATATGGTTTAATTTCCGCTTGAATGGTAACACCCAACTCTGGGATTTCTGTTATTCCGGGGATCTTTAAATCCCGCTTGATCTGCTGCATAGCTGCCGGTTTACCCTGTTTGCCACCGGCACTGATCCAGAAATAATCGCTTTCTTTGAACAATCTGTTACTATGGGGCAGGTGCATCTCCCCTCCCAGCCGGGACTCCTGTAAAAAAGAAATACAGTTGTCATAATGCTGGTAGCCCACATCTTTCAACCCGGCTCCTGACTTTTTGATCAGCAAACGCAGCAAACGCCGCTGGACTGCTAAGGGAAGGGATAAAAAATCTGAAAGACGGATCCGGATCTCCCCCTCCCTCCCCTTCTGCCCCATTTTTCTCAGCAGTCTTTGTGCCAGGTCCTCCAAAAATTCGTTTTCTGCTGACATAATATCAGCCAGCTGGAGCACCGCCCGATCCACCTGAGGGTTAAAAAACCGGCGCAAATAAGGCAACAGCTCGACCCTGATGCGGTTGCGCAAATATTCTGTGGTCAAGTTTGTGGCATCTGTGCGCCATTCTAAACCCCGTTCACAACAGAATTCCTCGATCTCTTCCTTGGTAACCCCCAGCAGAGGGCGAATAATTTCTCTGTTTTGCAGGGGTATACCGGTGATCCCCGCCGGGCCCGTTCCCCGCAGAAAATGGAAAATCACCGTTTCCACCTGATCTCCGGCATGATGCCCCACGGCAATCCTCTGGGCACCGACCTTCTTGGCTACATGCCTTAAAAACTGATAGCGAGCTTTCCTTCCCGCCTCCTCGATACTCAGCTTATAAATACGGGAAAGCCTTGACACCCGTGCATAACCTACAAAAGCCGGAATTCCCAGAGAACGGGCAAACCTCTGTACAAAAGCGGCGTCTTCCCCGGCCTCTTTGCGCAAAAGGTGGTTAAGATGCGCCGCATAGAGTTTCAAAGAATATTTGGGAGCCAAATCATTTAAAACTGACAGCAGAGCAACTGAATCAGCCCCCCCGGAAACACCGACAACGATCCTCATCTCAGGGGAGATTAAGTTCTTTCTTTTCAGCAGTTGCTCCACCTTTTCAGTAAAAGCAGGCATTGCTTCCTCACTCCAGTTCCCGCTCCCGTTCAAAACGCGCAACCAGTACAGTCATATCATCCCTGTTCTTAAAACCGGCCGTTTTCAGCGCATATTTCAAAATAAGGTCCGCAATCACCTGTGGCTCATCCATAGGCAGTTCCTGCAGGTAAGAATAGAGCCAATCATCAGATGCTTTACTATCAAAATTCGCCTCTGTAACACCGTCAGTTGCCATAATGAGTATGTCTCCGCACCGGATCTCCCTTGCCAAAACTTGAGCATCCACTTCATCTAAAATCCCTGCAGGCCAACAGCTGGACCTGATAACCTCTACAACCCCTCCCCGTTTCAAATAGCTAGGGGGCGCTCCCACCTTCAAAAACTCCGCATGGCCGGCATTAAGGTCAATAATGGCTGCATCAATAGTGGCCGCACTCTCTTCCCCACCCCGCAGGTAAAGGGCGGTATTGACAATACCGGCTGCCTTTTCCGGACTTACACCACTCTCCACTAATTGTTCGATTAATTTTACCACAATCCTGCTTTCTCTGGCTGCATTCACTCCCGCCCCCATCCCATCGCTCACAGATAACAGCATGCGGCGCTCACTGAGGTGTGCTATCCCCATGCTGTCCCCACAAAGGGCTTCACCCGGTTTTGAGCGCTGGGCAAATCCCACCTCTGCATGGATCGGCTCACTGCTGCAGGAATCCTGCTGTCCTCTATTAGGGAAAAAAGGCAGATACCTCCATGCTGCCAAATAGACCACAACTGCGATCAAGCTCGACAGAAAATGCCCCTGGAGGTCGGCCTGTCGGTTGTAACTGCCGGAAAACAGTAAAACCGATAAAAAAAATCCCAAAATTACCCCGGCCGGCCCCCAGTTTTTCAATAAGCCGGAAAAAAATCCGGTGGCTGCAAAAAAACCTGTACGCGGCAGTACTGCAGCAAGGTTTCCGGACAGCAGCCCCAGCAGGACCCCTGAGGCAGCAGCAGAACCGCTTCCCCAGCCCCCTGCCGCCATCAGCAGAACACTCCTGCTCATTATATCCCCGATTTTCGCAGGTCCAATTCGGAGGTCACCCAGTCCGCAGTAAACCAAAACAAAAACCAAAATAAAAAAAAGCCCTTTTTGTTTTTTATATTCACTGAAAAGGTAGTAAAGGGGAACAGTAAATATGCCGGCAAGCATTGATTCACTGAGCAGTCCCGGTAGAAAACCGATTTGAGCTCCGCTGATCAGAAGATAGATATATTTAATGCTAAAATTGATACCCCCTGCTAATAAAAAAGCAGAGTACCAGTACTCTTCAAGCTGTTTCTTAAGCCTGCGCCCAGCAAACACTGCTGCAAGCACCACTAAATAATCCACCGCTACCGCTATCTCGGTGAAAACCGGGGGTCTGAAAGCAATGCCGGCAATAATACCGATCAGTGAGGATAAAAACAATCTTCCACAGCAAACGGTTCCTGTTAATGCCAGGGGACAGGCAAAGGGTGCCAACCCGCCTAAAACCCCCCTTCCAGCGGCCAAACCCATCAAAAATAGGCAGATATACCAGAAGGGTTCAGTTTTTAATTCCTGCATACCTGCGGCAAAATACCGGAGTTTGCTGAAAACTACAGCCATCTCGTTTCCTTTCCTGCCATAATATTCCAATATATTATAAGCCATTTCATGTGCAAAATTTGCTGTTTTCCTGCAGGAAAGGTAACGACATAATAAGCAAATATACAAAGAAAAAAACATGCAAATAAAAACCCCACCTTTTTAGGTGGGGTTTTTATTTGGTGACCCGTAGGGGATTCGAACCCCTGTTACCGGCGTGAAAGGCCGGTGTCTTAGACCGCTTGACTAACGGGCCACATGGTAGCGGCGGCTGGACTCGAACCAGCGACACTACGGGTATGAACCGTATGCTCTAACCAACTGAGCTACGCCGCCTAACATTTGGTAGCGGGGGCTGGATTCGAACCAGCGACCTTCGGGTTATGAGCCCGACGAGCTGACCGCTGCTCCACCCCGCATCGACAGTTATCATTATGCATGATTATTTCGCTTCTGTCAAGGGGGTGAACTCATTGACTGGCTGATAATTTTTTCTTTAAATTCACCTGTTCCTCCAGCCACTGCACCCAAGGTTCAAATCCCTGGTTAAGACGAGCGGATACCCGGAAAATCTTAAGCTGATGATTGATCAATTTCAAATCCTTTTCCAATTGCTCGATATCACAGTCTGTATGGGGAAGGAGATCTATTTTATTGATCAATACCACCTGAGACTCCCGGAAAACCAGCGGGTATTTAGCCGGTTTGTCATTACCCTCGGTAATACTCAAAACCGCCGCCCGGGCATCCTCTCCCAGATCGAACTCAGCAGGGCAGACCAGGTTCCCCACATTCTCCACAATCAGAAGATCCAGGTCATTCAGGTCCAGATCCTCAAGAGCAGGCTGCACCATCCTGGCGTCCAAGTGGCAGGCGCCTGCTGTATTGATTTGGACAACGGGTATCCCAAATTTTTCGATCCGCTCTGCATCTTTGGTGGTATAAATATCCCCCTCAATAACCCCCAATTTTAAACGATTGGAAAGTTTCGCAATGGTTCTCTCCAAGATGCTGGTCTTTCCAGAACCGGGAGAGCTCATTAAATTAAGGACAAAAAGGCCCTTTTTGCGAAAAAGTTCCCGGTTTTCCCTGGCGACTTCATCATTTTGCTGCAGCACCGGAGTTGCCATCCGCACTTTAACCATTTCCGCTAATCTCCTTCATAATAATCTATATAAAGTTCCCTTCCGGATGCTATTCTTACATTGAGACTGGAACAGTTAGGGCAGACAAAAGCAAAATCTTCAACACCGAAGTTATGGTGGCAGTCTTTGCATTCCCCACGCACAGGTTCCTTCCTTATCTCCAAAACCGCATCTTGAAACAGCTCCTCCTCTTTAAAGGTTTCAAAGGCAAACTGAAGAGCATCAGGCACTGCCATGGTCATATCGCCTACCACCAGCATCACTTTGGAGATCTTCTTGATATTGTTCTCAGCAGCACTTTTGCGCAGCTGGTCGACAATCCCCATCATCAGTGACAGTTCATGCATAAGACCCCACCATTTCCCTGTTATTTTATCCCCTTTTCTTCATTTTAAGCCACTTCTCTCCATATTACAACCATCACCGTAGCAAGGATAGGTTTCCTATGCCGCCGTTCCGCACAGACTGTTCTGCTGTTCAGCCTGTAAATCAGCTGGTTTAACCCTGCCAGCGCAGCGACTTGCGAAGGTTGTTACTCGTCCTTGATGAAGGAGCAGGCCGGGAAATGTCTCTTTTCTCCGTCTAAAGGGCAGCAAGCATCTTCTCTGCTTCCTCCAATACCTTTTCACAAGCAGCAGGGACAGCAGCGGCTACCTGTGGGGATAGACCCTCATGAAAGGCTTCTTCGGTCAGAATTTCAATACCTATGATCCGCAGTTCCGCCGGGAGCCTGCCCATTTTACGCCCCATATCGATGGCATCGATCACATTGAAGCCATGGAGACAGAGAGGAAGAAAATCCCGGGGTGGCAGGGAGGCCCCATCAAATACATGGATGGTTCCCGGTTCTGAACCGCTCATCACAGCATCAACGATGATCACTTGATCTGCTCCCTCCCATAGATCAAGCAGATTGAGGCCGGGTGTTCCGGCCTCAATCACTTGAACCCTATCCGGGAGATTAGATTCTTTCAATCTCCATGCTATATGCAAACCTACAGCATCATCTGATGAGTAGAGATTGCCACAGCAGATGATCAACAGATCCGGTTTCATTTAGCCCTCCCGGCGTAAATTGACCTTGATGGAGTGGGTTGCACATGACTGGCACGGGTCGTAGTTGCGGATCATCATTTCACATTTTAAAGTTAATTCTTCATCAGATAGGTTGAGCAGTTTTGGTACAAAGTATTCGAAATCTTTCTCCAGGTTATAAACGTTTCTGGAGGTAGGTGCAACAATATCCCATTTCTGGCAAACTCCATCTTTATCAATTTTACCGCCGTGGCAGCAGATGCCCCGGGCTGCCTCAGTAACCGCATAGCCCTCTCCGGCTTTGATCTCGTACTTGGGCTCCTCATAGACAGGATCGCCAAGTTCATCGATCAGCTCAATAGCTGTATCAATTGAATGTACCAGCTCTATACCCCTGGCAATAATGCTCTGGAAGGGGTTGAAGCTCGGAGCGCTGAATCCGACTTCTTTGGCGATCGCCTGGGCATCTTTGGAAAGCAGATCAAAGTTGTTGTTGACCCGGGCAAGGGGGCCTACCATGAATGAATCCCGTCCTTTGACTATTGCATGTTTGCAGTTGCAGCCGGGTACATGTTTTTCAATGAGCCACTCCGGATACTCCCAATCGGGTACATTAAGGCCCTCAGTGGAGACAAGCCGCCCTCCGTTGATGGGGTATTTGCCCTCCTCCCGGAGAGATACGTGTTCGCACTTCCGAACCAGCTCAGGATAGGGATCCTGAGAGGCAACCTTTGCAGCCAGCCGTACAGTAGCAAGCGCGAAATCCTTTGCTTCCTTGAGCCTCTCCTTAATTTTCCTCAGCTCTGAACCGTCAGGGACAGAAGTAAAGCCTCCCACTACAGAGGTCCTGTTCTGGATCTCATTACCCTGGATCAAAACACTGATGTCATTACCCAGTCTCTTGAGAGATAAAGCCTGTTTGACCACAGGCAGCAGTTCCTCATTCCCGGCCATAGCTAAAACGCTCTCATAGCCCAGGTAGTCAGGTGCTGCCAGGCAGTAGACATGCAGTGTATGGCTCTGGATCCAGTCCCCATAGTGCAGCAGTTCTCTCAATAAAGTGGTCTGCCGGCTGACCTTAACACCCATGGCCCTCTCTACCGCTCTTACTGCAGCCAGATGGTGCCCATGGGGGCAGATACCGCAGATCCGCTGCACCATTTCAGGGATCTCATCATATTTTCTCCCGATCAAGAAGGCCTCGAAGAACCGCGGGGGCTCCCAGACTTCCCAGCGGGCCTTTTTCAGCTCACCATTGGGGCCGATTACGATATCAATGGCACCATCGCCCTCTGTCCGGGCTATATAGTCAACAAATATTCTCCTGTCGCTCATACTGCCTCAGCTCCTTTGCTAAACTCCGGTGTGTTCCCTG
>DUSK01000125.1 GCA_012842275.1 Syntrophaceticus sp.
CGGGACATTTCTCCACCTGAAGCAATTTTGGACAGGGGTTTCAGCGGTTCCCCGGGGTTGGCACTGAACAGAAACTCTAAAATATCATATCCTGCAGCAGTTGGCTCAGCTGACCTGGTAAAACCCACCTCCAAACGGGCATTTTCTAAACCCAGGGTGCGCAGTTCACCAGCCACAGCTTCGGCCAGTGAGAGTGCCCCTTCCCGCCGCATAGAACTCAGCCTGCCGGCTTCCTCTTCATATCTCTCCAGTGTATCTCTTAATTCCGCTTCAAGCTGCTCCTTACGCTGTGCTGTGCTCTCCAACCTTTCCATTTCCGCAGCTGCTTCCTCCCGGAAGGCACAGACCTCTTTTAGGGAAGCTCCATATTTGCGCATCAGATCATGGAGGGCGAAAAACCTTTCCTCAATATTCCGGGCATGATCCGGATCAAAATTCAGCTGTTCCCTATAAGAACGAAGTTTGGAAATGATATCCTCTAATCGATATAAAACATCCTCAATAGATGAAGCAAGTTCCTCCACTGATTTGTCGATACGGGCTATTTCCCGGATCTTTGCTGCAGCCTCTCCCAATTGATCATAAGCAGGAGGAATGCCATCACTATCTGATAACTGTTCAAGTGCTTCCTGTACAAAAACCGCTAATTTTTCACCATAGCGCAGGCGCTCCCTTTCTTCACGCAACTGCTCCTCTTCTCCGGGAACAGGATTGATCTGGTCGATCTCCTCTAGGGCAAACCGCAAGTAATCCAAACGGCGCTCCCTTTCACTTTCACTCAACTGCTGCTGCTCCTGCTCTTTTTTCAACTGCATCAACCGTTTATATAATTCAGCCACTACCTCTCTCTGCTCCAGCACCTGAGCCCCGCAGTAGCGGTCCAGCAGTTCCCTGTGCTCACTGACCCGCAGCAGAGACTGGTGCTCATGCTGGCCGTGAATATCCACCAAATACTCACCAAAGGGCCGGAACATATTGAGGGGAACAATCCGTCCATTAACCCGGCAAATACTCCTCCCCTCAACACCTATCTCCCTGGTCAGCAGTAAAGTATGGTCTTCACTTACCGGTAACCCCAGAGATAGCAGTTTTTCTTCAACCCAGGGACAGCAGCTGTAGTCAAACAGGCCCTCCACCTGTGCTTTTTCCGCACCGTTTCTTACCAGGTCGCTGGAAGCCCTCATCCCCACCAGCAAATTCATAGCATCCACGATAATTGACTTGCCTGCACCGGTTTCTCCGGTAAGCACATTCAATTGGGGCCCGAACATCAGCTCAACATTTTCAATCAAGGCAAAATCCCGGATCACAAGCTGTATCAGCATAGATAAACCTCACTTTAACAACTCTTCCAGCCGGGATACCACCTGTGGAACAGCATCTTTGGGCTTGATGATCATCAATATTGTGTCATCTCCGGCAATGGTTCCCAGCAAATCCTTCCAACCCACCTGATCCAGGGCAGATGCCACATTCTGTGCTGCACCGGGCATGGTTTTGACCAGGATCAGATTTTCACAATAATCAAACTTCACCACATTTTCCCGAAACAACCGGCGCAAACGCTCATGACCCCGCGGGTGATCAAAGGGCTGCGGCTTGGCATAGCGATAAGAATTAGGCCCTGTAGGCACCTTAACCAACTGTAATTCTTTAATATCCCGCGAAATAGTTGCCTGAGTGGTTTTGATGCCTCTCGCCAAAAGTTCCTCAGCCAGCTCAGACTGGGTGGTCACAGGTTTTTCAGCTATTATTTCCAATATCGCCTGCTGCCTTAGCGGTTTCATAGAGTTCCATAATCCTCCGTATAATTAATTTCCCCCCCGAAATTTTAAGCGCAGAACTTCGGAAAAGGATCTCTTTTTTACCTTTACAAGTTTAGTATAAACATCTGCTTTGCGGACCACAACACTGTCATTCTTTTTTAAAGGAAATCCCACCTGTCCATCGATGGTGAGCATTACATCACTGGTATCTGTTTTCATTATAATTCTGATCTCCTGATTATCTGAAAGAACAAAGGGCCTGGCATTAAGGCTGTGGGGGCAAACCGGTGTAACTATCATTAATTCCAATTGAGGGTTCACAATAGGGCCGCCTGCAGAAAGTGAGTAGGCAGTGGATCCGGTTGGAGAAGCAACAATAATGCCGTCTGCTCGATAGGTTGCTAAATATTCGCTGCCCAAATAGGTTTCCAGTTTGATAATCCGTGAAATGGGTCCCTTGTTGATCACAACATCATTTAAAGCAATAAAATCTTTGAGCGGCGAACCCTCACGCAGAACCGTAGCCGCTAACATCATACGGGACTCGATTTCATAATCCCCTTTCAGGAGTTTGCCCAAAGCGGGGAAAAGATCAGGTATCTCCAAATCGGTCAAAAATCCAAGATGGCCAAGATTAACTCCCAGAATGGGAATCCCTTTCTCAGCAACTTGACGGGCAACCCCCAGAATTGTTCCATCCCCACCCAGGGTCATAATCAGATCCACATCCTCCTGAAAATCAATTTCAGGGCAGTTAAAGGAGGACATATACATGCTCTCTGTGGATTGAGGGATTACGACCTTAATATCCCTGGCCTTAAACCACTCCATGAGGGATTGTATAAACCTGCCCCTTCTGGTTTTGCGCATATTGACAACCAAGCCTAGCTGTTTCATCTCCGCCTCCTCAAATTGACTTGCAGCGCTGATCCGCCAATAGGGAGTGCGCCATATTGACCACTCTTTCTACATCTTTTTCAAAATCCCGCTCTTCCCCGTCCTGATCGACCGCAAGCCATAAAAAGAATTCTATATTGCCATCTGTTCCGGTAACAGGCGAATAAGTCAGCCCTTTGTATGAAAAACCACACTCCAGAGCCTTTTGGATCACATCAAGGAGAACCTGCCTGTGTACCGCAGGATCCCTGATGACACCCCCTTTACCCACTTGTTCTGGCCCCGCCTCGAACTGGGGCTTGACCAGTGCAAGCACTTCTCCACTGCTGTTCAGCAGTTCCCTTACCGGTGAAAATACCTTCCCCAAAGAGATAAAGGAAAGATCAAGTGTTACCAGGTCCACTTTTTCTCCCAATTGCTCAGGTGTTAAATAACGAAGATTTACCCTTTCCATAACAGTAACACGAGGATCCCGGCGGAGTTCCCAGGCAAGCTGGCCATAACCCACATCCACAGCATACACCCTTTTAGCACCCAAAGCTAAAAGGCACTGGGTAAAACCGCCTGTTGAAGCTCCTGCATCCAGAACCAACCGCCCCTGGACAGGTATTTTGAATTCCGTCAGCGCACCCTCCAGCTTAAGACCTCCACGGCTTACATAAGGACAGGGATCCTCTTTTACCCTGATCTCCCCCTGGGGGTCCACAAAGGTTCCGGGCTTCTCTATTCGTTTTCCTTCATAATAAACCACACCTGCCATCAGGGCACGCCTGGCACGCTCACGGCTTTGGAAAAAGCCCTTTTCTACCAAGAGCTGATCAATGCGTTTCTTCTTACTCACTGTGTTCTACAACCAGCCCTTCTCCTTAATGAGATTAACAATACCCGCTGCATCCAAGCCCAGATTGCGGCGCAGAATATCAGGTGCACCGTGTTCCACAAAACGATCAGGTATACCTATTCTAGCTACCTCCCCACAAAATGAATGGGTTATGAGCATTTCCAACACTGCACTCCCAAAACCCCCAGCAAGAACATTCTCCTCAAGAGTAATAACCCTTTTCGTTCTGTTTGCCCACTCCAGAATCAGCCCTTCATCCAGTGGTTTGACGAACCGGCAGTCAACAACCGCCACCTCTTTTCCGCAAGCGGACAGCTGCTCCGCTGCCTCTAGGGCCTGGTAAACGAGGGGGCCAACCGCAAAAATAACCATATCGGACCCCTCCCGGAGCAATTCCCCTTGACCCAATGGGATCTCCTGCCGCTGGTAATCAACCTCAAGCAATGGGCCCGCCCCTCTAGGATAGCGTACAGCCACAGGGCCAGAATAGTTAACAGCACTCTTAAGCATGGCAACCAGTTCACTTTGATCCCGCGGCACCATAACGGTCATCCCGGGGATATGGCGCAGATAGGAAAGATCAAAAATACCCTGATGGGTCTCTCCGTCCTCTCCCACAATTCCCCCCCGGTCCAGAGCGAAGATCACATGCAATCCCTGCAAAGCTGTATCGTGGATCAGTTGATCATAAGCCCGCTGCAAAAAAGTAGAGTAAATGGCCACAACCGGGAGACAGCCAGCTCGAGCCAAACCCGCAGCCATGGTAACCGCGTGTTCTTCAGCTATACCCACATCAAAAAAACGTTCAGGATACTTCCTGGCAAAATCCCGCAGCCCTGTACCATCAGACATAGCTGCGGTAATGGCTACCATATTGGAATATTCTGCAGCCAGATCAACAACTGTTTTACCAAATACCTCCGTAAAAGAGGGAGCAGGTCCTTGGGGTTTGGGAAGGCCTGTTTTCAGATCAAAAGACCCAATACCGTGATACTTATCCGGACATTGTTCCGCTGGTTTATATCCTTTTCCCTTTTTTGTTTTCACATGCACTAAAACAGGCCCAGTCAGCATTCTGGCTCTTTCAAATACATTGATCAGATCTTTTATATTATGTCCATCAATGGGACCCAAGTAGGTGAACCCCAATTCCTCAAAAAGCATTCCCGGTACCAGCAGGTATTTCACACTGCCTTTGAAACGCTCTGCAGCTTTAAACACCCGTGGCCCTATATTGGGTATACGCTGCAGAACCTCTTTTATCTCCCCCTTACTCCTGTGGTAAAAGGGATCTGTCCGCAGCCTGCTCAAATATCCGGAAAGTGCACCCACATTCCTGGTAATGGACATCTCATTATCATTAAGGACAACGATGAGACGGGTTCCCAATTGGCCGGTATGGTTTAATCCCTCAAAGGCCAATCCCCCGGTTAGTGCCCCATCCCCGATGACCGCGATCACTGAATGATCTTCACCCTTCAGGTCCCTGGCCAGGGCTAAGCCTAAGGCTGCTGAGATGGATGTGCTGCTGTGGCCGGTTTCGAAACAGTCGTGAACACTTTCCCCACATTTGGGAAACCCGCTTAAACCCTTATACTGCCGGAGGGTTTTCATCTGTTCCCTCCTGCCGGTGAGAATCTTATGAACATAACTCTGGTGTCCCACATCCCAAATTATTTTATCTCTGGGGGATTCAAAAACATAATGAAGTGCTAAGGTTAGTTCCACAACACCCAGATTGGGAGCCAAATGGCCCCCGGTGCGGGATACGATTTCCAGAATATAATCCCTTATTTCCTGTGCAAGAATATCCATCTGTTGAACAGATAGCATCCGGAGATCAGATGGTTGACAAATCCTTTCCAACATCAAAAGCTTCACCTTTTTCCTTTATTCGAAAATAGTTCCCGTTTCGTCAGTTTTTCTAACCAGGCAATGATCTGCCCGATGCGAAAGATGATCTCTGTTGCCTCATTTAGTGCAATTCCTTTTCCTATCGCCTTACCCCCTACAGTAAGAGCAGCAACCAATCCGGTCATAACCGTTGTCAAGAGGGTGGTATCCAGTCTAGGGCCACCTGTCAATAGTCGAAAGACAATAGCAACCCCGATTGCACCCCCTACTGTCGCACAGATGTCACCCATCACATCATTACAAATGATTGAAACCTGATCTGCATTCTTGACCAGCTTAACAGCCTGCCGCGCCCCCCATACCCTGTTGGCAGCCCGGGCATTTAGAGGGCTTATTTCCGCAGCTGCGGCAGCAAAACCTATCATATCAAAGAGTACACCGATAAGTATAATAATTAATAAAAGCAGCAATGCTAATATAAGAGTAGTGATTTTACCCAGGAAAATATCAGATAAGTAACTGAAAAGCAGGCTGAGAACAAATGTTAATAAAGCATTGCCAAGACCGCGACGCAGCCACCGGTTTTGATCAGGCATTTAGGTCACCACGAAATGTTATTAACAAATAGGTTGGGGTAAGGTTTCTCTAACCTCGACCTCCAACCTGACAAGATCTCAATGCAACAGGTGGTCTCCTGCTGAGTAAATATTGTGGCTTAGGTCTAGCAGGTTTTCCCAACAGGGAGCCAGGACGTCGCCGTCCTGGTGGTTTCCCTTTCATCCCTGTTCTGCTTCGTTGCCGGGAGCAGGGCTAGATTACCACTTAGTCCACACTTTAATCCCCAACAGGAGCTGCAAATGCAGACAGTCTAGGAGATTTCCTCGACGTATTGGCCAGTTTCTAGCCTCTTTTGCAGTGAAGGTTTCAGCCCTGGCTTGCTGTTGCAGGGCCCTACACCAGCAGGCCACTTTTTTGGCATCCACCAACACCACTCAAGGCAGGCTACACTGCACACAGCGCTCATCTGGCACCGCATGCAGGTTTAACTCAAAGCCGTAGGTTTTGTCCCACGAACTTGAGC
>DUSK01000001.1 GCA_012842275.1 Syntrophaceticus sp.
AAGAAAAACAGATCCCCCATGAGATGAGCAATATTTCATTATTATTAGATGTTCCTTTACAGTTCACTGTGGAATTAGGTAGAACCCAGAGGACGATTAAAGATGTATTGGAACTGGGGCCGGGAGCTATTATTGAATTGGATAAAATGGCAGGGGAGGCTGTTGACATATATGTCAATGGTAAATCCATTGCCAAAGGGGAAGTTGTTGTTATTGATGAAAATTACGGTGTGAGGATAACAGAAATTTTAAGTTCAAGCGAGAGGATCAGTAATTTACGGTAGGAATCGGTTCTGAGGAGGTAAACCAATGGGTAAAAGGATACTGATTGTTGATGATGCTGCTTTTATGCGGATGATGCTAAAAGATATTTTGGTTAAAAATGGTTATATTGTTGCAGGTGAAGCGGAAAATGGATCAGTTGCTGTTACCAAATATAAGGAGTTAAATCCTGATCTGGTGACAATGGATATTACCATGCCTGAGATGGATGGAATCAGTGCTTTAAAAGAGATACGCAAAATTGATCCTCATGCTAATGTAATTATGTGCAGTGCCATGGGACAACAGGCCATGGTGATCGATTCTATACAGGCTGGAGCAAAAGATTTTATTGTTAAACCATTCCAACCTGATCGAGTTTTAGAAGCAGTAAATAAGATTCTCGGATGATCACAGAGGAGATACAATTGATGTCCTTGTTCTATAATCTGATTTTATTGATGACTTCTGGCCAGTTTGAGTATTCGGAACCAGCGCTGGTTTCACCACCTAGCATAGGTTCGACTCTTCTGCGCCTGATTTTGAGTCTTCTCATTGTTATTGTACTTATCTTTCTGTTAATTAAGTTTTTACAGCGACAGATGCCTTTTACCAGGTCAGGGCGTTGGATGCGCATCCTTGATCAGGTAGTCATCGGGCAAAACAGGGCCTTGATCCTGGCGGAAATTGCCGGAAAGATCTATGTGTTGGGAATTACAGAGCACAATATAACAAAACTATTGGAAATCGATGACCCATCAAAGGTAGCCCTTTTTTCTGCTGAAGAAATGGAAGAGGTTTATTCTGACTCCCTCTGGAAGAGGACTCTGGAGCAGTTCTGTGGTGGTAATAGATTGTGGCGACTGAAGAACAGGGATTATAAGAAGGGGGACTAATCGGGTGCAGGGTGTAAAGAGAGTTTCCTTTTTGATGGTCATACTTATTTCAGCAGTGTTTTTGTCGACCTGCTGGCCAAGCCCAGCACAGGCCCAACCCATCTCTGTTCCCAGTTTGACTCTGGAGGTAGGCAGTGCAGATAATCCAGAGGAACTGACTCAAAGCCTGCAAATTTTGTTGCTCATTACCCTGCTCTCCTTAGCACCAGCGCTGCTCATTATGGTTACTTGTTTTACTCGGATTATTGTGGTGTTCTCTTTCCTGAGGAACGCTCTGGCTACTCAGCCTATGCCGCCTAATCAGGTCTTGATCGGTTTAGCTCTGTTTCTGACCTTTTTCATTATGGCTCCCACATGGCAGGAAATAAACCAGAATGCGCTCCAGCCTTACATCAGGGGGGAAATAACCCAGGAAAGCGCTTTTGAGCGTGGGATGGAGCCATTACGGGATTTTATGTTTAAACAGACAAGGGAGAATGATCTGGCGCTTTTTGTGTCATTTGCTGATATACCACAGCCTAAGAATTATGATGACATACCAAACCATGTTTTAATTCCGGCTTTTATTATCAGTGAACTGAAGACTGCCTTTCAAATAGGGTTTGTGTTATTTATACCCTTTTTGGTGATCGATATGGTTATTGCGAGCACACTGATGTCAATGGGTATGCTGATGCTGCCGCCGATGATGATCTCATTACCATTTAAAATACTGCTTTTTATTATGGTAGACGGGTGGAATCTCTTAGTGAGGGCTCTGATCTTGAGTTACTCATAAAATTTAGTATGCTTTTATGCTATTGGCATACTGTAATCAACTTTAACTATAGTTAGACCATATTAATCATTTGTTTATGGGATGTGATTTCCTGTGACTGAAAACCTTGTGATCACATTAGCTAGGGAAGCCCTTTATGCTGTCCTTTTGGTTTCAGCACCTCTCTTGGGTGTTAGTCTCTTGGTGGGATTATTGGTCAGCCTGTTTCAGGCAACTACACAGATTCAGGAACAAACACTGGCTTTTGTCCCGAAAATCATCGCTGTCTTAGTAACAGCTGTTATTTTTGCGCCGTGGATATTGAAAATTATGGTTTCCTTCACCCAGAATCTGATGCTCAACATGTCAGTTTGGGCCAAATAATGGTGTAGAGTATGGATTTTATCACTTTATTATTGCAAAAAGCTGATATTTACCTGTTGTTCTTTGGGAGAACAGCTGGTCTTTTTGTGACAGCTATTCCCTTTAACAGCAGCCATATTCCAGTGCAGGTCAAGATCTGGCTTGCTGCTGTGACAGCATTTTTTTTGTTTGTTATTTACTGGCAGGAACCAATAGGGGTAGCCCCTGATTTAATCGGGTATCTGCTGCAGTTTTTAGGAGAACTGATGATCGGTGCAGCATTGGGATTTCTCACCCATCTGGCCTTTGCGATTTTTCAATTGGCGGGACAGATTCTTGATATGCAGACTGGTTTCGGTATTGTGAATGTCATTGATCCCAGCACTGGTACACCTGTACCAGTGATCGGGAATTTTAAGTATATAGTTGCCTTTATCTTATTCTTATCGATCAACGGGCATCACTATCTCTTGGCTGCCCTTGCGAAAAGCTATCATTATTTGCCGTTAGGTACAGCACATATATCTGGACCATTGGTTAGTTGGGTGATGGGGTTAGCAGGACAGATGTTCAGTTCTGCTTTTATGATTGCCCTGCCTGTACTCGGGGCGCTGTTTATTGCTGATCTAGCCTTGGGTGTGATCGCCCGTACTGTACCTCAAATGAATGTTTTTCTGGTTGGCTTGCCCCTGAAAATAGGGTTGGGAATCGCTTTGGTATTATTGATGGTTCCTCTATTTGTGTGGGCTTTCGGCCGTGTCTTTGAGGGGTTATTTGAAAACCTGTTGAAGATGCTGATCCTTTTGGGAAGGTGACCAATTGCTCTCCTGTGTAGAAAGATTCGATCTTCAGCTTTTTGCTGAAGACCGTACAGAAAAGGCAACACCACGGCGCAGGGAAGAAGCGCGCAGAAAGGGCCAGGTTGTCCGCAGTATTGAGGTCAATTCGGCTGTTATTCTGCTGTGTACCTTTTTGTTTTTAAAATTATTTGCTCCCTGGATAGGTAAAATGGTTGCAGCTTTTTCAACAAATATTTTCAGCAGTTATCTGCTTGAGGAGCTTAATTATACAACACTATACAACTTAACCATTTACACTGCAGCAGTTTTCTTTCAGGTTTGTTTGCCTGTAATGGCTGTTGCAGCAGGTGCGGGGTTAACCGCTAACCTGTTTCAGGTGGGACTGCTTTTTACCAGTGAGCCTCTTTCTCCTAAATTGGAGCGCATTAACCCCATCAGCGGTTTTAAGCGCATATTTTCCAGAAGGGCACTGGTAGAACTAATAAAGTCAGTAGCCAAAGTAGTTATGATCGGGTATCTGGTATACAGCACCATTAAGGCAAATACTGACCTCTTTCCCCTTTTAATCAATATGAGCATAGCTGATGCGGTAACAGAGATTGGCTCATTGGCAAGTACTATTGTACTGCGTATTGGCTTGCTGCTCCTGCTGTTAGCTGGTTTTGATTACGCTTTTCAGTACTGGGAGCATGAAAAGTCATTGCGTATGACAAAGAAGGAATTAAAGGACGAATACAAGCAGTATGAGGGTGATCCTCTGATCAAAAGCAGAATGCGCCAGCGGCAGAGGCAGATTTCTTACAGCAGAATGATGCAGCAGGTTCCCCGGGCTGATGTGGTTATTACCAACCCGACTCATTATGCTGTTGCTCTGCGCTATTCTCCGGAGGAATCCCCAGCACCTGTTGTTCTGGCCAAGGGAGTGGATGCTTTAGCCCTGCGTATCATAGAGATTGCCCGGGATGAGGGAATTGTTATTTTTGAAGACCCCCCTTTGGCCCAAGTTCTTTACAAAACAGTGGATGTTAATCAGACAATTCCTGCAGAACTATATGAGGCTGTGGCTAGTGTGCTGGCCTTTGTCTATAGATTGAGACCTGATTATATGCGCAGGATGGGGGTGAGCTAATGATATCTGTAGCACCTGAAAGCAGCCGCTTTGCCCGGTATGGTGATCTTCTCGTAGCTGTGTTTATCGTTTTTTCTGTGATGATGATGATCATCCCGCTTCCTGCATCGTTGTTGAGTTTTCTGCTGATTATTAATATAACACTATCTCTGCTGATCCTGCTGGTGGCTTTGTTTACTCAGGAAGTATTGGATTTTTCGGTTTTTCCAGCACTGCTTCTGGTGATGACACTATTTCGTCTCTGTTTAAATATATCCACAACCCGTTTGATTTTGTTGCATGCTTATGCCGGTGAGGTTATTCAAAAGTTTGGCGGATTTGTTATCGGGAATAATCCGGTGGTTGGTTTTATAATCTTTCTTATCCTTGTGGTTATTCAGTTTATCGTGATCACAAAAGGAGCTGAGCGTGTTTCTGAAGTAGCTGCGCGTTTTACCCTGGATGCAATGCCAGGTAAGCAGATGAGTATTGATGCGGATCTCAGTGCTGGTCTTATTACAGAAAGCGAAGCAAAGGAAAGAAGAGCAAAGATCCAGCAGGAGGCGGATTTTTATGGCGCTATGGATGGTGCAAGTAAATTTGTGCGTGGGGATGCAATTGCAGCAATTGTTATTGTTGTGATCAATATATTAGGGGGGTTTTTGATCGGGTTGGTGCAGAAAGGAATGGATTTTCAGCAGGCTTTGCAGACCTATACAGTGCTCACTGTTGGAGATGGTCTCGTTACTCAAATACCCGCTCTGCTGGTATCTACCAGCGCAGGTATTATTGTCACCAGGGCTGCGGCTGATTCAACTTTCGGTATAGACCTGACGAAACAGTTGTTTAGCTATCCTCGAGCGATGGCTATTGCAGGGGGGCTCCTGTTATTCCTGGGTATTTGTGGCCTCCCATTTGTGCCTATTTTAATCATATCCGGTGCTCTTTTTGGTATGTCCTATTTGCTGAATCGTTCTTTGGTAAATGCAAAAATTGAAGAAGAAGAAAGAATTCGCGCCAGGGAGCTTGAAGAGGCCAAAAAACCGGAGCATGTGTTTTCACTGGTTCAAGTGGATCCCCTGGAGGTAGAATTGGGTTACAATCTGCTTCCTTTAGTTGATGAAAAACAAGAAGGTGACCTGCTTGATCGGATAGTTTTGATCAGGCGCCAGATCGCTCTGGACTTTGGTTTTATAGTACCGCCCATCCGCTTGCGTGATAATATGCAGTTATCACCGAATGATTATGTAATTAAGGTGAAAGGTGTAGAGGTAGGAAAGGGTAATTTGGTTCTTAATCACTGTTTAGTACTGGGTCATGATGTCCAGGAAAAATTGGAGGGAATAAAAACCACTGATCCCACTTTTGGTCTTCCAGCTCTTTGGATTCCTGTCAGCCGTAAAGAGGAAGCAGAACTGACAGGCTATACTGTGGTGGATACCATATCTGTGCTGGCCACCCATCTCACCGAAATAATCAAAAAATACGCCCATGAAATACTCAGCAGACAGGATGTACAAAACCTGCTGGATCACGTCAAGAAAACCAATCCTGCTGTTGTTAATGAATTATACCCTGAACTGCTTAATTTGGGTGAGATTCAGAAAGTGCTTGGTAATCTGTTGAGAGAGGGGGTAGCCATCAGGGATCTGGTGACTATTCTGGAAGCACTGTCAGATGCGGCTCGTGCCACAAAAATCCCAGAGTTATTGACCGAATATGTGCGCCAATCGTTAGGGAGGCAAATTATTGCTCCCTATTTAGTCGATCATAAATTGTTTGTTTTAACCCTTGATCCGGAACTGGAGCAGGTCATTAAAAATGGCATTCAGCAGAATGAACAGGGATCTTTCTTGGCTCTAGAACCACAGACAACCCAAAAGCTTTTGAGCAGCTTGGTGGATTGGACAGGCAGGGTGATGAATGCTGGACACCAGCCTGTGGTTCTTTGTTCTCCGGTTGTGAGGTATCACCTAAAGCGTTTGACTGAGAAGATGATCCCCAATTTAACTGTTCTGTCATATAATGAACTTCTTCCAGATATCAATGTTGAATCGCTGGGGATGGTGAGTATTGATGAAAATTAAGCGTTTTGTAGCTGAAGATATGCAGGGTGCTCTCAACCAGGTTAAAGATGCTTTCGGCGGGAATGCGCTTATTTTGCAGACCAGGCGCTTTCGCCAGGGAGGAATATTTGGTTTCTTTGGCAAGAATCTTGTGGAAGTAACAGCTGCAATGGCAGATGGAGATGAACTCCCTCTGCAAAATGAGTATACTGCTCATCAGATCCCTGTAAAGGCAAAACTCATACCGGAAAAAAAGGAAGAGGTCATACAGGATTTCAGTTTAAAAGAAGAAATTCAGGATATCAAATCAATGCTCGGCCAAATGATGTTGGGCTTAGAGGCAAGCACCGCTTCCAGCAGCAGTTATCCAAAAAACTTCCAATTATTATACAGGACCCTTAGATTCGGTGATGTGGATGAAAAATTAGCACACCGCTTAATAAAACAAACAATGGAGAGTATTCCGCCCTCTAGTTGGGATGATTATGAAAAAGTTCATCAAGCAGTGGTGGACGAAATAGCAGACTGTTTCCCCATCTCTTTCCCGATCAGCTATCGAAAGGGTAGCAAAAGAAAGCGGATCATTGCACTGGTGGGCCCAACAGGGGTTGGGAAAACAACTACCATCGCTAAATTGGCAGCTAAGTTTTCAATTTTAGAAAAGAAGAAAGTAGCTTTGGTGACTATAGATACCTATCGGGTGGCAGCGGTGGAACAGCTGAAAACCTATGCTGATCTGTTAGCTGTGCCTATGGAGACTGCCAGCACTCCCAAACAGCTTCAGGAAGCGCTTTTGAGAAATGAAGGTAATGATCTTATTTTGGTGGATACAGCTGGAAGAAGTCCTTTAGATGAAATTGCCATGGCTGAGTTAAAGTCCTTTTTGAGTGTCTGTCCTGAAATAGAGATCTTCCTTGTCTTGTGTGCCACAACAAAGCAGGCTGATCTGTGGGAGATTATAGGGCGTTTTAGTCAGCTTCCGATCAAACAGTTGATTTTCACCAAACTAGATGAAACTCTTAGGTATGGGGTGATCCTAAATGTAGTATGCGGCATGCGGAAGGGATTGGCATATGTTACTACAGGACAGGATGTGCCGGATGATATTGAAGTCGCTGACCCGATTAAACTTGCTCAGTTAATATTGCAGGTGAATGATAATGAACGATCAGGCCGAAAAATTAAGGCGACTTACTAGGGCTTTACCCAAAAAAAAGTTTGTCCACCAGGCTCTGGAAAGCAGCAGTCAGAAATGCCGCATTATTGCGGTTACCAGTGGCAAAGGTGGGGTAGGTAAAACAAATATTGCTTTAGCAATATCCCTGATACTGGCTAAAGCCAAATACCGGGTGCTTCTTTTGGATGCTGACCTGGGATTGGCGAATATCGATGTGCTTTTAGGATTGTTGCCTAAATACAATTTAACCCATGTGATTAAGGGCGAATGCAGTTTGAAGGATATTATAGTCCAGGGTCCTGAGGGGCTGCAGATCATACCTGGTGGCTCAGGTATTGAAGAACTGGCTAATATTGAGCCCTCTGTTCTGCAAAACCTGCTTCAGGATATAGCAGCTTTGGATAAAAAAGTGGATTACTTGGTGATCGATACAGCTGCAGGCATTAACAATCAGGTTTTGGCTATTACCCTTGCAGCACATGAAATACTCCTGATTACTACTCCAGAGCCTACTGCCCTTACAGATGCCTATGGATTGATTAAAGTTTTAAAAAAACACTCAGCAGCGGGACATATTAACCTGGTCATAAACATGGTAAAGGATATAGAGGATGGTCAAGCTGCCGCTCAAAAACTGATAAGTGTTTCCAAACAGTTTTTAAATATCAACTTAGGATTGGCAGGTTATGTGCCTTTTGACAAAGCAGTGCAGGAAGCTATCAGGCAGAATCAGTCATATATTTTAGCCTATCCCAGGTCACCGGCGTCTTTGCGTACCTGGAGGATCGCTTCTCTGCTGGGTGGACTTGGACAAAACTCCACCGGGATTCAGGACTTTATTAAGAATATTATATTCTTTTTCAGAGGAGAGCGGCCGGAAGGAGGGGACTGGTGATATGTTCAAAGAAGCTCCGCAGGTGAAACAGATGGTCAATGTTGTTCTAGATGATGGACATCCCTTTGCAGGCAGTTATCCTTGTATAGTGAAAGAAATAACCGCAAAGGCATTGGTTCTCATTGCTCCGGTGGATAAAGGGGAAGCGGTTCCAATCAATGTTGGTGACGAGATAACTGTTAATTACTGGTTGGGGACAAAGTTGTACACCTTTAGATCAGAAGTGGTTGCTGTCAACCAAGAATATCAACAAACCATAACAGTAGCATGGCCCCGCAAAAAAGAGCATTTACAGAGAAGAAATTTCTTAAGGGTTCAGGCTGAAATTCCTGTTGCCTTTGCTCTGGTTGGAGGGGATGATATCTACCATGCCAGTACTTTGAACATTAGCGGGGGAGGGGTATTAGTAAAATCTCCGATCCAGCTTAAGGTCAATGATGAACTGGATATACAGTTAACAATTCCGGGTAAGGGTGTTATAGATACAGTGGGAAGGGTTGTACGCTGTGAGGTAAGCAAGGGGCCTGGGGGGCAGTTTTTTATGGTGGGAGTCGATTTTACGGTGATCAATGAAAGGGATCGTGAGCGAATTATAGGATATGTATTAGAAAGAGAGCGCTATTTTAATAAAAGGCGCTTGCTTTAAGGGAGTTAACATGTTTGACAGCTTCCTTTTGTTGCACAACAGATACTCTGGATTTTAACAAAAGAATAGGGGGTTTCAGTTGTGGACTTATCTCAGTATATGGATATTTTTGTGGCTGAATCTCAAGAACACCTGGATAATTTGAATAAAAATTTATTGTTGTTGGAAAAAAATCCTGATAATAACAGTATTTTAAATGAAATATTCCGTTCCGCACATACACTCAAAGGTATGGCTGCTACCATGGGTTTGGAGAGAACGGCAGAATTGACCCATGAGATGGAAACGGTATTGAGCTTACTCAAAGAAGGTAAAATTGCTGTAAAACAGGATATTATTGATCTGTTGCTTAGTTGTTTAGATGATCTTAATGCAATGATCAGTGGTTTTGTAGAAGACGGAAAAGAACCCTGTATCGCTCAAGGTTTGATTGATGCTCTGCGCAATCTTAGTGAGAGTGGCAGTGATTCTAGCCAAGAGCAAACAGATTCTTCAGATATTGAATTTAATGAATATGAATTATCTGTTTTAAAGGCATCAAAAGAGAGCAATTACAAGTCTTATCACATCAAAATTGAACTGGCTGAAGGAACAGTAATGAAAGCTGCCCGTGCTTTTATGGTGTTCCGCTGTTTAGAAGATTTCGGTCAGATTATTAAATGCATACCCCCTGTTCAGGATCTGGAAGAGGAGAAATTTGACAATAGTTTTGAAATATTTTTAATAACTATGGATGATATTGAAAAAATCGCGACAGATCTGAATAGGATATCAGAAGTAAGAGTTGCTTCTATCACAGAGGTCAACATCGATAAATCATCAAAAACTTCAGCTGGAGATAACCAAAAAGATAGCACAGAGGCTGAAAATTCTATCATTTCCAACAAGGCACTGCTTTTAAAGACCGTCAGGGTAGATATCGACAGGCTTGATGATATGATGAATTTAGTCGGTGAGTTGGTGATCAATAAAACCCGTTTAGAACAGATAGCCAGTGGTTACCGGATGAGTGAATTAGAAGAGGCTATCGAGCAGATGGGGAGGCTGACCACAGATCTGCAATCACTGGTAATGAAGGTGCGTATGGTTCCTATTAGACAGGTTTTTGACAGGTTTCCCAGGATGGTGCGTGATATCAGTCACAGTCTAAACAAATCTGTTGAGCTTGTTATTGAAGGTGAACAGACAGAACTGGATCGTACAGTTATCGATGAGATAGGTGAACCGCTGGTGCATCTGATCAGAAACGCTTTGGACCATGGCATTGAACCCCCAGATGTAAGAGCTGAAGCTGACAAACCAAAAACAGCACTTCTCCGGCTGGCCGCAAGACAGGAAGGGAATAATGTGATCATTGAAGTGGAAGATGATGGGGAAGGCATAGATATCAATGAGGTCCGCAAACAGGCAATTAATAAAGGGTTTATCGATCCCCGGGAAGGGGAACTTCTAGATGACAAGGCTGTATTGAATATTATCTTCGAACCCGGGTTCAGCACCAATAACACAGTTAATGATATTTCCGGCCGGGGTGTTGGTATGGATGTAGTTAAATCAAAAATAGAATCATTGAACGGAACTGTTGACATTGAAACCGAAAAGGGGAAAGGAACAAAGGTTATCATCAACCTTCCCCTTACCCTGGCTATTATTCAAGCTCTCCTGGTAAAGGTAGGGGAAGAGCAGTATGCCATTCCTCTTCATTCCATTGATGAGACTACTTTTCTGATCCCTGAGCAGATCAAAATGGTACAAAACCAAGAAGTGTTTTTATTAAGGGATATGGTTCTTCCTTTGATCAGGTGTAGCCGCCTGCTGGAGGTGCCAACTGCAGATCAGAAAAATGGTGAGGAGTTTGTGGTGGTGGTCCATAAAGGGGCGCAGCGCCTGGGGCTTGTGGTGGACCAGTTGGTTGGACAACAGGAAATAGTGATCAAACCGCTGGGAAATCTGTTGTCAGGAATACCCGGTATTGCTGGGGCAACCATCCTAGGTAATGGTCAGGTTGCTATTATTCTTGATGTTAATAGTCTGTTTTAAGGGGGAATCGATGTGGTGAACCAGGAACCAGGCAATCATACAACAGAGCACCGGCAGGTTGTCCATTTTACAATAGGTCCGGAAAATTATGGCCTTGAAGTGGAGCAAGTTCAGGAAATTATCCGACCGCTACCTGTTACACGGGTTCCCTTTGCACCTGCTTTTATTGAAGGGGTAATTAACCTTCGTGGATGTATTATCCCTGTTATCAAACTCGATGACCTATTGGGAAAACAGCTATCAGAAAATAATGGCTACAGCAGGGTGGTTATTGCTCATTATCAGGAAATAACGGTTGGCTTGAAGGTTGACAGTGTCAAAGGTGTGGTTTACCTGGATATTGATTTTGCTGATCCTATCCTTAAACAGGCACAGATCAAAACAAGATATATATCAGGCATCGGAAAACTTAATGATCAATTGATTTTACTGCTTGATTTAGCATCATTGCTGGATGATGCTAAATTAAACAAGCAGGAGGAGAAGTGTTAGCATTGGATGATATGTTGAAGCTGAACAATGTACAGTTGGATGCTATCAAAGAAGTGGGCAATATTGGTGCAGGTAATGCAGCAACAGCCCTTTCCAAACTGATCAAAACCCGTGTGGAGATGAGTGTGCCGGACATCATGATTCTGCCTTTCTCCCGCATTACCGCCACAATAGGGGGTCCTGATGCTCATGTTACAGCCATTTTTTATACTATTAAAGGTCAGGCACCTGGAACTCTCTTGTTTTTGATCCCTATCATAGATGCTAGAAAGATCGCTGATGTTTTGTTAAACAAAGATATTAGTCATGACCAAGTTTCATTTGATGAAATGGACTGCTCAGCCCTCACAGAATTGGGAAACATTATGGCAGGATCATTTCTCAATGCCTTAAATATGTTTACATCAATCCATTTTGAGCCTACAGTTCCTGCACTTTGTATTGACATGGTTGGGGCTATCCTGGGGAGTGTGCTGACCAATTTAGGTATGGTCAGCGATTATGTATTATTCATAAAAACCGAATTTAAATATCAGGGAAACCATGCTCTGGGAAATCTGTATTTTTTACCTGAAGCCGAAGCATTACAAGTAATACTTAAATCACTCGGGGTGAACAATTAGGTGAATAAAACCTGCCTCAATGTTGAAATTGCTGAGTATAAAGCTGCCAAAAATCCCACAGAGCTGGTAACTATCGGATTGGGATCATGTGTTGGTATTTGTTTATATGATCCTGTTGCCAGGGTCGGTGGACTGGCCCATGTGATGCTTCCCGATTCCACACAGGCGCGCTCATCTAATAACAAAGGAAAATTTGTTGATACAGCGATACCTGCTCTTATTGCAGATATGTCGAAGCTTGGCGCTGACAGATCACGTCTTGTGGCTAAGATCGTTGGCGGGGCGGAAATGTTCAGTTTTACTAATGCCTCTGATTTTATGCGTATAGGGAAACGAAATGTGGAAGCAACACTTGCTGCTCTAAAGGCAGAAAAAATACCTATCATCGCTCAGGATACAGGTAAAAACTATGGCCGCAGTATAAGGTTCTGCACAGATAACGGACAGCTGTACATCAAAAGCATTGCCCACGGGGAAAAGATTATGTAGGGCAAAGGTCAGGTGAAAAATGGATGGGATTTGATGAAAATCAGCTCTGGCAGGATTATAAAAAAAATCATAATCTAGAGTCACGGGAAAAGATAATATTACATTATGTTCCTTTAGTCAGGTATGTTGCCAGTCGTTTTGCACCTGGGCTCAAGGGATATTTTGAGTTTGACGATCTGGTAAGTGCGGGTATTTATGGTTTGATCAATGCAGTGGAAAGGTTTAATCCTGATCTGGGATTTAAGTTTGAGACCTATGCTATATCACGGATTAAAGGTTCTATTGTTGATTGGCTGCGGTCTTTAAATTGGGTACCGCACTCTACCTTAAAAAAGGCCCAAGAGCTTGAAGATGCGATGTTGAAGCTTGAACAACAACTGGGGAGAGCACCTGAGGATAAGGAAGTAGCGGATTACTTGGGTTTGAGCCTGGATGAATACCAGCAGTTATTACAACAGACTGCTCCGATTATACTGATATCTCTTGATGATCTTCAAAGCTCTGCCGGAGATGATGGAAATTCCAATCTGCTCTTTCAAGAGTTGATACCGGATCCCAATGCAGTGGATCCTGAATCATTTCTAGAATACAGAGAAATAAAAGAAACCCTGGTGGATGCAATCAGGAAATTACCGGAAAGGGAGGCTCTGGTGATAACGCTCTACTACTATGAGGGCCTCACATTAAAAGAAATAGGTCAGGTACTCGAAGTTTCTGAATCAAGGGTATCTCAGCTGCACACAAAAGCTGTATTAAGATTGCGTGGAAAGCTGAGTAGAAAAAAGAAGGAGTTGTTAGTATAAACTGGTCAGCATAAAATGTTTCACGGGGAAGGAAAAAGGGAGTAGGAGGAGAAGTTAATGACTGATGAGATATTAAACAATGAACCTAATGAACCTGCCTACTGTCTGGAGATTGCGGATGACGGGGTTTTCCTGACTGTGCATCCCAATTCAATGGAATTTGCATCCCTGTTAAATATTATTACAGAGGAAATCAATGTTCGTGATATAGAAGAAGTGGATTTTGCCGAAGTGCAAAAAGCTTGTTGGAATAAATTAAAAAAACATAAAATTGCACCATCTCAGCAGGAATCAAAAAAAGATGGTGTTGTAATTATTGATATTAGTGAAGATGAAATGGAGGCTGTATGTACTCTCTATCCTCCTCTTGGTGATGGAAAACCGGTAACGAGAGAGCAACTGCAGAGAATATTAGACAGTAAAAATATTATTTACGGTATTGATGAGGAAAAAATCAATGAAATAACAAGCTCAGGAAAAGCAGTAAGATCTTGTGTCATAGCTAAAGGTTTACAGATAAAGAAAGGCAAAGATGCTTCAATTCAATTTAATTCATCTATTACAGAGGATAACCCCAAACCAAAGGTGCTGGATGATGGTAGAGTCGACTATTATGATCTTGGTTTAATCCATAATGTAGTTAAAGGAGAGGTAATTGCCAGGAAAATACCTGCAGTACCTGGAAGTAATGGGGTTACCGTAACAGGGAAACTACTTAAACCACCGCCTCCTAAAGATATCCCCCTTCCCAGGGGTAAAAACACAGTTGTTTCAGATGATGGGTTAAAACTGATGGCAAATACTTCCGGACATGTAGAAATACGGTCAGGACGTATTTGCGTGTTTCCGGTTTATGTTGTTCCTGGCGATGTGGATTTCTCCACAGGCAATATCGATTTTATCGGCAGTGTTCAGGTGATGGGCAGTGTGAGAAACGGATTCTCAGTAAAGGCAGAAGGAAATGTGGAAATTATGGGCAGATTGGAAGGGGGCTATATTAATGCAGGAGGCAATATTGTAGTAAAGGAGGGGATTGTTGGACAGGGAAAAGGAAATATTAAAGCAGGTGGTTCGGTTTATGCCCGGTTTTTAGAAAATGCCCAGGTGGATGCTGGGAAGGATGTGCTGGTCGGGGATACGATCATGCACAGCACTGTAAGAGCAGGCGGTAGGATAATAGTAAGTGGGAAAAAAGGGAAAATTGTCGGTGGCCTGTGTTTTGCTGGTCTCGAGATCGAAGCAAAAGTGGTCGGATCAATAATGGAAGTTGCCACAGAATTGGAGATCGGAATCAGCTCTCAAGACTTAAATAAGCTCCAGCTTTTATTTGAAAAGGAAAATAAAATCAAAGAGCAATTACAAAAAATCAACAGCATATTTGGCATATATAATAATGTTAAAACTCCTGATCAGCGAAGAAAATCACAGGGACTTGAATATGATGAGCAAATTGCTGCAAAAGAAGACCTGCTCGGCCAGTTGGAAGTACTGCAAAAGGAAAAACAGAAAATCCTGGCAAAGCTGAGATTGCCGGATCGTGGAAAGGTAAAGATAAAGGATCGTGTCTATCCGGGCGTTACCATCAGATTTGGAACGATATGTCATGCTGTTAGAGATGTAACTCGGTATGTTTGCTATTATAAGCAAGGTGATGAAATTAAAAAAGCACCCTATGCCTAACAGGACAGGATAATAGGGGGGTCTTTATGACATTAAAAGCTGTGGATCTTCAGGTAATATTACCGAAGATTCAGGATGTAGGAAGAATCCAACAGGTTCAACAATCCAACGAACAGGCGCAACAGCATAGTTTTGCTGCGCAACTGTTGCGTGAAAAAGAAATTGCCCAAAGATCTGTTCAAAGCTCACCTGAGAGTAAAGAGGGAAGGATCCGGGAGAAGGAGGAGAAGTCCGGTACTAAAAAGAATTTTGGGCAAATGGATGCGCAAGAGCGAGCGCATCATTCTGAACAGAATCAGGAGATGCCTACAGTTGCTCCTGGTCATTTAATTGATTTGAAAATCTAATCTAGAGGTGTATTAATAGAAATGGAAGAACCAATCATTATCATACTATCACTGCTGACTATAAGTGTTATCATCCTTGTTTTTGTTGTTGTTTGGCGTGACCGGAGGGACCTCAAACTCCGCAAGGCTGCTGAAGAGATCGAGAATTTAGAAAATCTACTCCGAGAAGTACAGCGTACTAAAAAGGAAATCGAGGAGATGCTGATCAAAGCCAAAAAACAAACGGACCAGGCAGTATCCAAGGTTGATAATCAAATGAAACAGGTAAAGGCTTCGGTAGCAAGCTTAGAACAGAAAATTCGTGAAAGCAGCCGGGATAAAAATAAGCATCAAAAGTTTTCTGGAAAGGGGAAATCCCGTACTAATAAACAAAAAATGGATTCACAGCACAAAAACGAAGGGAAAAACACTCCAAAAATTGATGACGGAGAAAAATACGCCAAAATGGTGGAGTTGGCAAATCAGGGCTTAAGCAATGAAGAAATTGCAAAAATACTGAATCTGGGATCTGAAGAAGTAGACCTGGTTTTAAAATTGAAACAAAACATTAGTTAAAAATATAAGTTTAAAAAATAAGTTTAATAAATAAGTTAAGATTATTCAGCACCTTTCAAGGAGAAAGGTGCTTTTTATTTGAGCAGCAGACCATTAATCACTAAAATCCGGTGATTTTGTTGCTTGAATCCATTTCTTTGTGTTATACTATCGGTTGATAAAAACACACGTCAGCTTTAGAGTCAGGCAGGGGTCCTGCGGGTCTGCCTGATTATGAAAGCGGCGGAGGCAAAACCAAAGGAGGAAAAACATGTCAGTAGTCACTATGAAACAGTTGCTTGAAGCAGGGGTTCATTTCGGTCACCAGACAAGACGCTGGAATCCCAAAATGGCTCCCTATATTTTTACGGAGCGCAATGGTATTTATATCATCGATCTACAGAAAACTGTAAAGAAGATCGAGGAAGCCTGCAACTTTATTAAAGAGGTTGTTGGCGAAGGGAAAAGTGTGCTTTTTGTAGGCACCAAAAAACAGGCACAGGATTCGGTAAGGGAAGAAGCTGAAAGATGCGGGATGTTTTATGTTAATGTCAGATGGCTTGGTGGTATGCTTACCAATTTCCAGACCATCCGCCAAAGGGTTGAGCGGTTGCGTGAGTTAGAAAAAATGGAAGAAAGCGGCCACATGGAGCTTCTCCCCAAAAAAGAGGTCATCAAGCTGAAAGGAGAAAAAGAAAAACTTGAACGCTTTTTAAAAGGAATTAAAGACATGGATGAGCTTCCCGGGGTTCTTTTTATAGTTGATACCAGAAAAGAACAGATCGCGGTAAAGGAAGCTCGTAAATTAGGTATACCAACAATAGGTATTGTTGATACAAACTGCGATCCTGATGAGATTGATTATGTGATACCTGGTAACGATGATGCCATCAGGGCTGTCCGGCTTTTGACTTCAAAAATAGCTGATGCTGTTTTGGAAGCAAAGCAAGGGGAACAGGTTGAAGAAGAACAACAAGAACAAGAACAAGAACTAGAACTAGAAGAAGAGTAAATTATATGGAGGGGATCCATTTGATAAAAGCTGAAAGTGTTAAAGAATTAAGAGAGCGTACAGGTGCAGGTATTATGGACTGCAAAAAGGCCCTTCAGGAAACCAACGGGGATCTGGAAAAAGCTATTGTTTATTTGAGGGAGCAAGGTATTACTGCCGCAGCTAAAAAAGCAGGAAGGGCCACTAAAGATGGGTTGGTAGAAGCGTATATACATCCCGGTGGTAAGATTGGCGTGCTGATTGAAGTAAACTGTGAAACGGATTTTGTTGCAAAGACCGATGACTTTAAAAATCTATGCAAAGAGTTGGCCATGCAGGTAGCAGCTGCCAACCCGGAATATTTGAGCCGTGAAGATGTGCCTGAGGAAAGAATCCAATCTGAAAAAGAGATTTTAGAAACCCAGGCGAGAAATGAAGGGAAACCTGAAAAGGTGATTGAAAAGATTGTCACAGGCAGGATGAATAAGTTCTATCAGGAGGTCTGCCTTTTTGAACAGCCCTATATCAGAGATCCTGATATAACAGTTAAAGATTTAGTTAATCAGTATATCGCCAAATTGGGTGAAAATATAGTAGTGCGCCGTTTCTGCCGTTTCCAGTTGGGTGAAGAAGCCTAAAAATTTTATCTAGAGAAAGGATTTTCTAGTTGAACGTAGAATGAAATCTTGGAGGACAGGAGGGTTTCCCTGTGTCAGATCCCCAATACAAGCGGGTGGTACTCAAGCTAAGTGGAGAGGCATTGGCTGGCGAAAAGGGCTATGGCATCGACCATAACATATTACAAAACATAGCTCAAGAAGTGAAAGAGGTTCATGATAGAAATGTAGAAGTTGCTATTGTAGTTGGAGGCGGCAACATCTGGAGAGGTGTGGCAGGGAGCACCAAAGGCATGGACCGGGCTACTGCTGATTATATGGGTATGCTGGCAACAGTTATTAATGCCTTGGCACTGCAGGATGCCCTGGAGAAAATTGGTGTTGTTACTAGGGTTCAGACAGCAATTGAGATGCGGGAGGTTGCAGAGCCCTATATCAGACGCAGGGCGATCCGCCACCTTGAAAAGGGTCGTGTGGTTATCTTTGCAGGTGGAACCGGAAATCCATATTTCTCAACAGATACTACTGCAGCACTGCGTGCTGCTGAAATAGAAGCTGAAGTAATATTAATGGCAAAAAATGTGGATGCGGTCTACGATTCTGATCCCAAAACCAACCCTGAAGCACAAAAATTAACTGAATTGAAGTATATCGATGTCTTAAAAAATGGTTTGGGGGTAATGGATTCCACTGCTGCTTCTTTATGTATGGATAATGGAATTCCCATTATTGTGTTTGGTATCAAAGAAAGGGGTAATGTCCTTAAAGCAGTAATGGGAGAAAGAATCGGTACCATTGTAGGGAGGGTAGGTAATGAAAGAGGTATTAAATCAAGCTGAAAACAAAATGAAAAAAACTGTTGACCTCCTGATCAAGGATTATGCGACTTTACGTGCAGGACGGGCAACACCAGCTTTGCTTGACAAGATATTGGTTGATTATTATGGCACACCAACACCAATCAACCAGATGGCAACCATATCTGCTCCTGAACCTCGTTTACTAGTGATCCAACCCTGGGACCGCAATATGCTGCCTCAAATTGAAAAGGCTATTCTGAAATCGGATTTGGGAATTACTCCTGTAAGTGATAGCAATGTGATCAGGCTATCTATTCCACCACTGACCGAAGAAAAGCGTAAGGATCTGGTAAAAATCATAAATAAAAAGGCAGAAGAAGGACGTATTGCGATCCGCAACCTTAGAAGGGAAGCCAATGAGCAGATCAAGGCAGCTGAAAAGAAAGGAGAGATCTCTGAAGATTCAGCAAAGCGGTACCTAGAAGATATACAGGACCTGACAGATAAATACATAAAAAATATTGATAATGTTGCAGCAGCAAAAGAAAAAGAAATAATGGAAATATGATGGATAAGCAAGATGATGTGTTGGATGTGGTAGGGTTTACCCTTGATGAGGGTAAACAGATATTGCATAAAGCAGGTTATAGTGTTCGCATTAAATCAACCAGTAGTCCTACAGGGAATCGCGCCAGGGTTTTGCGTCAAAGGGTGATAGGTAATGGTGAAATTGAATTAACCATTAGCTATGAATACTACAAAGACCCAGCGATGGAGTAAAAGGAGGTGAAAATTGTGGCTTATAAGATCATTGCTGACAAATGTGAGGCTTGCGGTTCCTGTATGGACGAATGTGCAAACGAGGCTATCTCTGAAGTTGATGGTGCATATGTCATTGATCCTGACAAATGTGAAGACTGTGGGACTTGTATAGATGTTTGCCCGAACGATGCAATTGTTGAAGAATAATATTATAATTATTTCTTTCCCCCTCCTGGAGGGGGTTTTTTCTAAGTAACAAATACAGGGGCGACAATATTGGTGAAAAAAAATATGAAACGCTTAGATTATTATCAAAAGTTGGATAAATCGCGCTTGCCTTGCCATGTAGCAGTTATTATGGATGGGAATGGGAGGTGGGCTCAGGAGAGGAATCTTCCCAGGGCAGCGGGACACCGTACAGGTATGGAATCATTACGTACGGTGGTTAAGTTGTGTTCGCAGTTAGGTATTAAGATTCTCACTGTATATGCTTTTTCTACTGAAAACTGGAAAAGGCCCCAGGAAGAAGTTAGTGTTTTAATGGGGTTGTTGTATGAGTATATCAAAAAAGAATTGGATGAACTGAATAAGGAGCAGGTGCAGATCAGAGTTATCGGCAGGCTTAAGGAACTGCCTGAAAAAGCTCAGCAGGAAATAAAGCGGGCAGTAGAGTTGACAGCTAATAATAGCAAGTTGATCTTTAATATTGCTTTAAATTACGGTGGAAGAGCTGAGATTGTGGATGCTGCTCGCAAGCTTGCCAGTTTGGCTGTTGAAGGCAAAATTAAACCTGAGGATATAACAGAAGAAGTGGTGCAACAATATTTATATACAGCTGAACTGCCGGACCCGGATCTGTTAATCAGACCTGCAGGAGAAAAGCGGATTAGCAATTTTTTATTATGGCAGATTGCCTACACAGAGTTTTACTTTACCAAAGTTTACTGGCCGGATTTCAGGGAGGAAGAATTTCTTAAAGCTATAGATGCATATCTGAAAAGAAAACGTCGTTTTGGAGGGCTCTAGTAATTTGCTAAAAGATAGAGTATTAAGTGCTTTAATCGGTATACCTGTTTTACTTTTCTTAATATATACAGGAGGTATACCTCTACTTATTTTTGTGATTATTTTAGCATTATTAGCTTTATTTGAACTCTACCGCCTCCTTATTGAGATGAATATCCGTATACATCTACTGTTGTTGTATGGGAGTGCTTTAATATTTCCCATAATTGCTTTTATTGCACCAGCTGAAAATGCGGAGAGTTTGTTATTTGCAGGGTTGATCGTTTATTTACTGATGCACCTGCTTCTGTTGGTATTGTCTTTTCCTGAATATGGGTTGGGTAATATAGGGGCATCCTATTTGGGGAGTTGCTATATAAGTGTATTGTTTAGTTTTCTTATCCTGATCAGAAAAATCGAACCATATGGTTTTCATATACTTTTGCTGGTGTTCGTATTAACCTGGGTCTGTGATATAGGAGCATATTTTATCGGCACTCGCTTTGGACGCAGAGCTTTGTGCCCCACAGTGAGCCCAAAGAAAACCGTTGAGGGGGCATTGGGGGGGCTGCTGTCGTGCCTAGTTGTGGCTTATCTATTTCATCTGTTCTTTCCCGTATTATCTGGGAAGGTGATTTTGTTATTGGGTTTTACGATCGGATTGGTGGTTCAACTAGGTGACCTTGTAGAGTCAGCTATAAAAAGAATAGCTGGGGTTAAGGATTCAGGTTATTTAATACCAGGGCACGGTGGGATTCTTGATCGCTTTGACAGCATTCTTTTTAGCGCTCCGGCTGCATACTTTTTCATTAAACTGATAATGTTATAAACTATTATTAAAAGGAAGTGGAAATTTGTCGCCATCGTTAGAAAAGGTAGTTATGTTTTTTTTGAAAACATTAACTGTACTTTTACTGGGTGCAGGTATATATTTTTTTGTGAGGGATTTTTGGCCACTGCTGGCTGATATGCTGGCCAATGGCCTAAAAATTCTGATCCCCTTTTTTATTGCTTATCTGATTGCTGTTATCCTCAATCCCTTCATCAGATTATTTGAGAAAAAATTGCGTTTTCCCAGATCCCTGGGCACACTCTTTTCAATGATCATTTTATTGTTTATCATCGGCGGTATTTTCTATGTGCTCATCTCCAAACTGATCCAGGAGTTGGTGGATCTATCCATATATTTAACCAATTATTCCCGTGATTTGAATGAGTTGACCATCCAGATGGGTCTGGAGGAACTGCAGTATTATTTGGAAAAGTTGAATATACCACCAAATATTATTCAAGAAGCAGGGAAAGAGTTATGGGGGAGCCTGGATGTTATCAAGAATATAGTTTCCGGATTTCTAACTCATTTCTTTAATTTTATCGCTGTTCTGCCCCAGTATTTTGTTCTGCTGGTGCTGACCCTTATTATCAGTTTCTTTTTTGCCCGCGACTATGATTTGATAAAAAACAATGCCTCTCTGTTTTTTCGGAGATGGAGTTCTGAAAAGTGGAGCAATGGCTTGCAAAGGGTAAGCAGGTGTCTACAGCGGGCATTACACGGCTATATTAAGGCAATTATAATACTTATTTCTATCACCGGCTTTTTGTCTTTGATCGGGCTATCTATTTTTGGTGTAAGATATGCTTACGTACTGGCTTTGGTAGTAGCACTTTTGGATCTGCTTCCAGTTGTCGGGCCAGGTACAGTCTATGTACCCTGGGGTGTCATGATGCTGATCACCGGTGATGTGAAGTTCGGGATCGGACTCCTGATTTTATATGGTATAATTGTTGTGGTCAGACAGATCTTGGAACCCAAACTGGTGGGAGAAAACATAGGCCTGCACCCTTTGACTACACTGGTTTCACTTTATCTGGGTTACAGGTTATTGGGTTTTTGGGGATTTATTATCGGTCCTGCAGTTGTAATTATTTATAAGGCATTTGTAAAAAATGATTAAAGGGTGTAATTATGAAAAAAAATATAGTAATACTCGGATCTACTGGGTCGATCGGCAGGCAGGCCCTGGAAGTTATTGAATGGCACAGCTCTCATTTAAATGTGTTGGGGCTTGCAGCCCGGAACAATATCGATCTACTAGAAAAACAAGTGAGGGCCTTTGGTGTTCCCTATGTGGCTGTACAGGATACAACTGCAGCCAAACAGCTTGCTCAGCGGTTAAAGGATGAGCAAACCCTCTGTTTGTCAGGGGATGAAGGATTATTGGAGCTTGTCCGTCATCCTGATGCTGATTTAATACTGGTTGCTGTGAATGGTCTTGCTGGATTGCTTCCTACTCTGGAGGCAATTTCTTATAACAAAAAAATTGCCCTGGCCAATAAAGAAACACTTGTTGCCGGCGGAGCTCTGGTTATGGAAGCAGCAAAGGCAAAAGGGGTACAGATCATACCGGTAGATAGTGAACATTCTGCTATTTTTCAGTGTTTAGAGAAAGTGTCAGATGTGGAGCGTTTAATACTAACCGGTTCGGGTGGCCCTTTCCGGAAATTTCAGTATGAAGATTTGAAAAAGGTTACTCCGGAGATGGCCTTGCGTCACCCTACCTGGCAGATGGGTGAAAAAATAACAGTTGATTCAGCTACTTTGATGAATAAGGGTTTAGAGATAATCGAAGCCAGGTGGTTATTTGGGATTGATTATGACCAGATCGAGGTTGTGATTCACCCTCAGAGCATTATTCACAGCCTGGTTGCCTACAAGGATGGTTCTGTTCTTGCTCAGTTGGGATATCCTGACATGCGGTTGCCCATTCAATATGCTTTTTTTTATCCGGAACGGAAAAGTAACAGCTTGAAGATAATAGATTTAGTAAAGGTAGGAGCACTGACCTTTGAGCCCCCTGATACAGCTCGTTTTCCCTGTTTGCGATTAGCCAGAGAAGCTGGTAAAATCGGAGGGACAATGACCACTGTTCTAAATGCTGCTAATGAAATGGCTGTCTATGCTTTTCTGAGAGGTATGATTTCTTTTACAGCCATAGCCGAGATAGTGCAAGAGGTGATGAGTTTCCATGATCCCAACACAGGAAAGGTGGAACTGGAGGAGATCCTGGAGGCCGACAGCTGGGCTAGAGACTGTGCCAGCCGATTGATTCAAGAAAAAGAATCTTAAAAACAGGAGGGAAAAAGTGGTTATTCCTATAGCGGTCCTGGTATTAGGGTTTTTAATATTTGTTCATGAACTGGGTCATTTTATGGTTGCTAAAATAGTAGGCATCCAGGTGGATGAGTTCAGTATAGGATTCGGTCCCAAACTGTTTGGTTACCAAAAAAAGAAAGATACAACTCTTTATACAATAAGACTTTTACCTTTAGGCGGTTATGTAAAAATGGCCGGAGAAAATCCTGAGGATGAGGAGTCTGTAAACGGTTTTAATACTAAGCCTTTAAAACACCGTTTTGCTGTTATTTCCGCCGGATCTATTATGAATTTTCTGGTGGCCATACTGCTTATAGTTATTACTTACGGAGTCATAGGTATACCTATCGCTTCCAATTCCAATATAATAGGGGAAGTTATACAAGGATCTCCGGCGATGGCAGCGGGTTTGCAAAGCGGAGATAGGATTATCTCTATTAATGATGTGCCAACGAAAAACTGGGAGGATGTTTCTGGTAACATCAGGAAAAATGGAGGGCAGGAGCTAAAACTGATTGTGGAGCGCAATAACCAGAGACATTCATTTCTTATCAAACCAAAGTATGATCCTGAATATAAAATTTATCAGATCGGTATCACTCAGTCGATCATCTGGCAAAGACAGGGTTTCTTCCAAGCGATTCAGCTAGGTTTGAACCAATCTGTTCAGTTTGCTAGATTGGTTTTTGAAAGTATTGGTGGGTTGATAGCTGGTAAGTACTCTACAAATGATGTGGCTGGCCCTGTAGGGATCACAGTGGCCATTGGTGAAGCAGCTAAGGGTGGTGCGGGCTACTTAATGATCTTTGCTGCAGTATTGGGAATAAATCTGGCAATAATCAATTTGCTGCCTATTCCCGCCTTGGATGGAAGCAAACTGATCTTTTTAACTATTGAAGGGCTGCGGGGAAAACCTGTTGATCCTGAAAAGGAGAATTTTATCCACCTGATCGGTTTTGCTCTGCTGATGGTGCTCTTTCTTCTCATCACCTATAATGATATAGCTCGTATCATTAATGGGGGTTAGCATTAATGCCTATTACGAGACGCAAAACAAGACAGGTAAAAGTGGGTAATGTTCTTGTAGGTGGTGGAGCACCTATCTCAGTACAAACAATGACCAAAACCGATACCCGTGATACAGCGGCAACCATCAGCCAGATCA
This sequence comes from Syntrophaceticus sp., assembly GCA_012842275.1. Taxonomy (GTDB): domain Bacteria; phylum Bacillota; class DSM-12270; order Thermacetogeniales; family Thermacetogeniaceae; genus DTU068. Next base: position 24,472 of record DUSK01000001.1, read on the forward strand.
AGGAACTGGAGAAATTGGGCTGTGATATTATCAGGGTGGCTGTTCCCGATCAGGAGGCTGCCAATTCATTAAGAGAAATAAAAAAAAATATATCTATTCCTCTGGTAGCAGATATACACTTTGATTATCGATTGGCACTTATGGCCTTAGAAAGCGGTGTGGATGCACTGCGCATCAACCCCGGCAATATAGGTGGGGCTGACCGGGTCCGCACTCTTACTAGAGCTGCTGCTGAAAGAGGTGTTCCCATTAGGATCGGAGTGAATTTGGGCTCTCTTGATAAGGAGATTGCTGCTGAGTACGGCAGAACTGCCCAGGCTTTGGTGATCAGTGCGCTGCAGCATGCGGCTCTGTTAGAGAAAGAGAATTTTTATGATATTGTTATTTCTGTTAAAGCAGCATCAGTTCCCATGACTATTGAGGCATACCGCATGCTGTCAGAAAAAGTGGATTACCCTTTACACCTGGGAGTGACCGAGGCAGGGGGGCCTTGGGTGGGAACGATTAAATCAGCCATCGGTATTGGAAGCCTTTTGGTGGATGGAATCGGTGATACCATTCGGGTATCTTTAACAGGGCCTCCTCATGAAGAGGTTAAAGTGGGAAAACAGATCCTTAAATCCTTGGGCCTCAGATCCGGTGGTATTGATCTGATTTCATGCCCTACCTGTGGGCGTTGTCAGATCGATCTTTTTAAGATTTTAAATGAAGTGGAAAATAAACTAGCAGTTGTTGATGAAGATCTGAAAGTTGCTGTAATGGGCTGTGTGGTCAATGGGCCCGGGGAGGCAAAGGATGCTGATGTAGGGATTGCTGGGGGCAAGGGATGTGGTATCCTCTTTAAAAAAGGGAAGCTTGTTGGCAAGGTTCCCGAAGGGGAACTTGTGGAAAGCCTTCTAGCAGAGATTTATCAAATACTGGAGGAAAGGAAGCAAAATAAATGCGAGTAACACAAATGCTTATTCCTACCTTGAGGGAGGTTCCGGCAGAAGCGGATACAATCAGCCACCAACTGCTTTTGCGCGCAGGAATGGTAAGAAAAGTGGCAGCAGGTATTTATACCCTTCTCCCTTTAGGTAACAGGGTAGTACGCAAAATTGAAGAGATTGTCAGAGAAGAAATGGATCGCGCAGGTGGAGTAGAGTTGCTGCTCCCCATTGTTCAACCAGCAGAACTGTGGCACCAAACAGGAAGGTGGGATGTTTATGGTCCGGAGATGTTTCGTTTGAAAGACCGCCATGGTCGGGATTTCTGTCTCGGACCCACCCATGAGGAACTGATTACCTATTTATTCAGCCAGGAGGTAAAATCTTACCGCCAACTGCCACTGCTTCTCTATCAGATTAATAATAAATATCGTGATGAAAGACGCCCGCGTTTTGGTTTGATGCGGGGGCGTGAATTTATTATGAAGGACCTCTACTCCTTTGATAAAGATGAAGATGGTTTGGCTGTGAGCTATCAGAAGATGTATGATGCTTACAGCAGGGTATTCAGCAGGTGTGGGCTGCGTTTTCGGGCGGTGGAAGCAGATGCAGGTGCTATCGGTGGGGATCATTCCCATGAGTTCATGGTGATTGCAGATACAGGTGAAGCAGAGTTAACATACTGTCCGGTGTGTGATTATGCCTCAAATGTGGAAAAAACACCATGTCATTATCAAGCTTCAGAAGAAAAAGAAGAGGCAGGTATACTGCAGTTGGTGGCCACCCCAGGAGCCAGGACAGTTGAGGATGTGGCATCTTATCTAAAACTTGATCCTACTAAAGTTTTAAAATCCCTTTTTTATAAGGTGGACGGGAAATTAATTGTTGTCTTGGTGCGGGGAGACCGCCTGGTCAATGAGGTTAAGGTTCTCAATTATTTGAATGCCACTCATCTGGAAATAGCTGATGAGAGGGAAATGGATGAGTTAGGGATTCCTATGGGGTTTGCAGGACCTGTTGGTCTGCGTGAGCGAACAGCTGTTACAATTCTCGGGGATTTGGAAACCAAGGATTTATACAATGCTGTTGCCGGAGCGAATCAAAAGGAATATCATTATATCAATGTCAACCCCGGCCGGGACTATCAGGTGGATTATTACGGTGACTTCAGGGTGGCAGTTGAGGGAGATCCATGCCCACACTGTGGGACCGGTTTAAAAGTACAGCGCGGTATTGAAGTGGGGCATATCTTTAAATTGAGGACCAAATACAGTGAAGCCATGGGAGCGACAATACTTGACGAACAGGGTAAAGAAAGACCTGTTATTATGGGCTGCTATGGAATTGGTGTCACCAGAACCATGGCTGCGGCAGTAGAACAGAGTCATGACCAGGATGGTATTATATGGCCGGTCAGCATTGCTCCTTTTGAAGTGGTCCTTATGGCTGTCAATCAACGTGACCCTCAATTAGCGGGATATGCAGAAGAGTTATACCATCATTTTGTGGGAGCAGGGATCGATGTGTTGTTTGATGACCGGAATGAAAGACCTGGTGTGAAATTCAAAGACGCAGATTTGATAGGATATCCGGCAAGGGTTGTCATCGGTAAAAAAATGCTTTCCGATGGATTAGTTGAGATCAAATGGCGCTCTTCTGGAGAAATCACTTATAAAAAGATGGATGAAGTTGCAGCTTACCTCCAAGAAACGCTGTCTTCAATGAAAAGTTAACATTATAGCTAAATCTATTGCAGGAAATAGCGGGTTTTGTTATAATAATAAGCGGTGTGTAAGGATGCAGGGCTGCTTGAAATTGCTTATCTGTACAGGAGGGTTAGTAAGAGTGGGTATTTGCCCACTCTTTCATATTATACCAGATGACCATCAGCTGAGAATGGAGGTAATTTGTTGAAAGGACAGTCTGTTAAAGACAGGGTTGAAGAGTTGATTACCCCCTTTATCTTACAAGAAGGGCTGGAATTGGTTGATGTGGAATATCAAAAGGATGGTCCTAACTGGTTTCTACGCATTTTTATAGATAAGCCTGGTGGAGTTAAACTGGATGACTGTGAAAAGATCAGCAATCTTGTCAGCTCTGTTCTGGATAGGGCTGATATAATTCCACAAAAATATTATTTAGAAGTTTCTTCACCAGGGGTAGAACGACCCTTGAAAAAACCGAAGGATTTTGAGCGTTTTCGTGGCTCAAACATAATTGTACGCACTAAGTCCAAGATACAGGGAAGCAGAAACTTTCAAGGTGTTTTGGCTGGTTATGAAGATGACCAAGTGGTTTTAGAAACTGCAGATGGTTTGATTAAGATTCCTTTTCATTTAATTGGAAAAGCAAAATTAAAGGTTTTTTAAACTATTGTGGGGAGGTGAGTAGAAATGAATCTTGAATTGATCAATGCTCTAAAGGATATTGAAAAGGAAAAAGGTATTAGCAGTGATGTATTGCTGGGTGCAATTGAACATGCTTTACATACAGCCTACAAAAAGAATTTTGGTTCAGCACAGAACTCCCGCATCGAGATTGACAAGGAAACAGGGGAGATTAGGGTTTATTCAAGAAAAACAGTTGTTGCTAACGTATCTGATTCCAACACAGAGATATCATTGGAAGAGGCAGTAAAGGTAGAACCTGAAGCCAAAGAGGGGGAAGTAATAGAGATCGAAGTTACACCCCGTGATTTTGGTCGCATTGCTGCACAAGCTGCAAAACAGGTTGTTGTCCAGCAGATCAGAGAGGCTGAAAGAGGCCTTATCTATGAAGAGTTTTCCAGCCGTGAAGGGGATATTGTGACAGGAACTGTCAGGCGCCAGGAAGCAAAGAATGTTTTTATTGATTTGGGACGAGCTGAAGCAGTGCTTGTACCCTCTGAACAGATTCCAACTGAAAAGTATAACCGCGGTGACCGGATCAAGGCTTATATTACTGAAGTGAAAAAGACAACCAAGGGCCCTCAGATATTGGTTTCCCGGACTCATCCAGGTCTCTTAAAGAGGCTTTTTGAATTAGAAGTGCCGGAAATTTTTGAGGGAATTGTAGAAATAAAGGCTGTTGCCCGGGAGCCAGGGATGCGCTCTAAGATTGCGGTACATTCGAGAGATGAGAATGTTGATTCTATTGGATCCTGTGTGGGGCCTAAAGGGATGCGTGTGCAGGCGGTAGTTGTTGAACTCAAGGGAGAAAAGATTGATATAGTTAAATGGAGCAGCGATCCAAAGGAGTTTATCGCCAATGCCTTGAGTCCAGCTAAGGTTGAATCAGTTGAAATCGATGAGGAAGAAAAAGCAGCCAGAGTGATTGTTCCCGATCACCAACTATCTCTTGCAATCGGTAAAGAAGGGCAAAATGCCAGACTGGCGGCTCGGTTAACCGGATGGAAAATCGATATTAAGAGCACATCCCAGGCTGCTTCATGGTAATAAGCTTTCTGAAAATAGTCGCTTATCGATGTTAAGAGGTGGTTCAGCAATGCCCAGAATAAAAAAAATTCCAAAGAGAATATGTGTAGGCTGCAAAGAGACCAAAGACAAGAAAGAACTGATCAGGATTGTCAGAACTCCTAATGGTGAAGTCAAAATCGACTCAACCGGGAAAATGTCAGGTAGAGGTGCTTACATCTGCTGTAATAAAGAGTGCTTACAAACCGCTCTTGCTGGCAAATATCTAGAACGTGCCTTACAGGTTGAACTGCCCGAAGACTTGGCTGCTGCTCTGGAAAAAAAGGTATTGGGTGAAAACAATTGACACTGTTTGATCTATTGGGATTTGCCAAAAAAGCAAATAAAATGGTTTGTGGAATGTCTAATTGTCTGAATGCTGTTAAAAAGAAAAAGGCAAAAATTGTGATTATAGCTGAAGATGCAGGGGTATCTCGTAAAAAACTTATTAAGGAATGTGAATCAAATGGGGTTCCCTTCATCGAGTTTGGTACAAGGGAACAGTTTATTGATAGATTAGGGTATGATGCCTGCTATTGGGCGGTTTTCTCAGAACAGATGGCAGAAGCGATTGAGAGGGAGTTAATTAACATGAAGAGTTAGGGATTCAAAAAATGGGGGTGATCGGATGGCAAAAATCCGCATACATGAATTGGCCAAGGAGTTAAAAATTAACAGTAAGGATTTGGTTGCTCAACTGAATCAGATGGGCTATTCAGTTAAAAACCATATGAGCACAATCGAAGAAAACGATGTGGGACAAATTAGAAGAGCACTTAAAGTTAAAGGTACAATAGAAAAAAAGGGTAAAGGTGCTAAGGATTATAAAAAAGATAAAACCCATGATGATGAAAAAGATTATCGTAAACGGGCACAGGCACGTAAAGAGGAGATACGTCAGAAGATAGAGCAGGACCAGAGGAAGATTTTGGCTAAAATTAAGAATTCCTATCGCGGTAAAAGCAAAAAGAAGCGCAAAGACAGCAACCGTTCAGCAGAGGATAGCAACCAGTTAAAAAAGATCGTCATAGGGGAGCAAATCACTGTCCAAGAACTGGCAAACTTAATGCATGTTAATGCCAGTGAGGTTATTAAAAAGCTAATTGAGCTGGGGGTAATGGCGACCATCAACCAAGTAATTGACAGTGATACAGCCACTCTGGTGGCTTCAGAATTTGGTATTGATACTGAGGTACGGGATGAAGTGGCAGAACTGGAAGCAGCTTTGAACGATCTGCCAGATAAGCCGGAAGAGCTCAGACCAAGGCCACCGGTGATCACGGTAATGGGTCATGTTGACCACGGTAAAACCTCTCTGCTGGATTTCATTCGACATACCAATGTTATTGCAACTGAAGCAGGGGGGATCACCCAGCGTATCGGTGCCTATCAGGTCGAAACTAAGGGCAAAAAGATCACTTTCCTTGATACACCAGGCCATGAGGCATTTACAACAATGCGGGCCAGGGGAGCTCAGGTAACAGATATTGCGGTTCTGGTGGTAGCTGCTGATGATGGTGTTATGCCTCAAACTGTAGAAGCGATCAACCATGCCAAAGCGGCCAATGTACCAATTGTGGTGGCCATCAATAAAATAGATAAGCCTGATGCTAACCCTGATCATGTTAAACAGCAGCTTGCAGAACACGGGCTTGTTCCGGAGGAATGGGGAGGAAACACTATCTGTGTTCCAGTTTCTGCAAAAAAGGGGACAGGCATTGATCAACTTCTGGAAATGCTGCTGCTTGTTGCTGAAATGGAAGAATTTAAGGCAAATCCCTTTTGTCCAGCACGGGGTACAGTAATAGAGGCAGAATTGGATAAGGGACGGGGCCCTGTTGCTACAGTTTTAATCCAGAAGGGCACATTGTCTATAGGTGATCATATTTTGGTAGGCACTACCTTTGGTAAGGTAAGGGCCATGTACGATTTTAAAGGGCGCCGTATCAAAAAAGCACTACCCGGCACACCGGTAGCGATACTCGGATTGTCAGAAGTACCAGCTGCAGGTGATTTGCTTTATGCAGTTGCTGATGAAAAAACCGCCCGTCAGATTGCCGAAAAACGCTTGGACAAAAAGCGTCAGATGGATAATATTGTTCCAGAGAGAGTTTCTTTAGATGATCTTTTTAACCAGATCAAAGAAGGCAAGGTTAAGGAACTGAACCTGGTTGTGAAAGCTGATGTACAGGGTTCAGTGGAGGCTCTAATTCAAGCTCTTAGTAAATTAAATAATAGAGAAGTTAGAATTAATATCATCCACTCCGGAGTGGGTGCTATAACAGAGACCGATGTGATGCTGGCTAGTGCCTCTAATGCCCTGATCATCGGTTTTAATGTAAGGCCAGATACCAATGCAAAGAAAGCCGCTGAAACCCAAAACATAGAAATGCGGCTTTACCGGGTCATCTATGAGGCTTTAGATGATATTAAAGCAGCCTTGGAGGGGATGCTGGAGCCCGTTTACAAAGAGGTTTCTATAGGCAGAGCTGAAGTGCGTGAAATTTTCCATATCCCAAAAGTGGGGACCGTCGCCGGATGCAATGTCCTAGAGGGCAAGGTGGTCAGAAATGGCAATGTGCGATTGATCCGTGAAGGTGTTGTTGTTTATGAAGGAAAGATTGATTCATTGAAAAGGTTTAAAAATGACGCCCGTGAGGTTGCTCAGGGACATGACTGCGGTATTGGGCTTGATAAGTTCCAGGATATAAAAATTGGAGATATCCTGGAGGTTTATGAAATGGAAGAGATAAAAAGGGAGTTAATGTCTTAAAAGGGTGTGATGGCAAGTGGGCTACCGTGCTGGCCGTTTAGCAGAGGAAATAAAAAAAGTATTAACAGATCTGCTGCAAACCGAGCTTAAAGATCCGCGCATCAACCCAATGACCAGTGTGACATCTGTAAATGTTTCTAAAGACCTGCGCTACGCAAAGGTATATGTAAGTGTTTTGGGAACAGAGGATAAGAAAAAGGAAACACTGGAGGGCTTAAAGAGTGCCTCTGGTTTTATCAGGTCAGAGTTAGGTAAAAGAATCCGTCTGCGGTATCACCCGGAAATAAGCTTTGAGCTCGACGAATCCATTCAACACAGTCTGGAGATCAACCGTATACTGAGGGATTTGAAACAAGATAAGGGATGCGACTGATGGAAGTTATTGAAGATATCATCAAAATATTAAAGACAAAACAGACCTTTGTTTTGACAACACATATTCATGCGGATGGGGATGCTTTGGGATCCCTGCTGGCACTTGGTTTAGCCTTATTAAATAACGGTAAAGATGTTGTTATGATTCACTCTGAGCCGGTTCCTGAAAACTATCGGTTTTTGCCCGGTGCTGAGCAGGTAATAATGGTGCAAGATCTAAAAGAAAAAGAGGGTTTTGAGGTAGGTATTGCTTTGGATTGTACCGACCTTTCCCGGGTAGGAGATGCTGAACAACTGCTACAAAAAGCTGATTGTATTATTAATATTGACCATCATATCAGCAATGAGTATTTTGGTCAGATCAATATGGTGGAAACAGAAGCTGCTGCTACAGGGGAAATGGTTTGTGGTCTGCTGGTCAAAGGGGGCTTTACTATAACTCCGGATATTGCGACTAATCTTTATACAGCCATAATAACTGATACTGGCTCTTTCCGTCACCAGAACACTACAGCTAACTGTTTCAGGACAGCTGCTTATCTGCTGGAATGTGGTGCAGCACACAGTTTTATACAGCATAATCTTTATGAACAAAGGTCCCTTCAAAACCTGCGTTTTATGGTCAATGTGCTGCAGACCCTTTCGATAAATGAAAACGGTCAGATTGCCTGGATGACCATTACCAAAGATATAAGTACAGAGGCAGATAATAATGATAGTCTCATAGATTATGCTAAATCCTTGAAGGGTGTGGAAGTGGGAATTTTATTCAAAGAGTTGGATTCAGGTGAGATTAAGGTTAGTTTTCGCTCAAAAAGCTATGTTGATGTCAATCAACTGGCAGCTCATTTCGGGGGAGGCGGCCATGAGCGAGCAGCTGGGTGTTCTATTAAAGGCGACCTTAAGGAAGTAAAACAGCTTGTTATTCGAAAAACAGAGGAATATCTGGCTAAGCGGAGGGCTGCAGAGTGAATGGTCTAATCAATGTTTTAAAACCACCGGGGGTTTCCTCTCATGATGTTATAGTTTATCTTCGACAGTTATTTAAAATAAAGAAAATAGGTCATACAGGAACCCTGGATCCAGGGGCAACAGGAGTAATTCCTATTTGTGTGGGACAGGGAACCAGAGTTGCTGAGTACCTGATCAATAAGCCGAAAAAGTACCGTGCGGAAATAACTTTTGGAATAAAAACAGATACTTTTGATGCCGGTGGAAAGATCCTTGAGAGAAATAGAGGGGTCAGGCTTGAACTGGCTGATATAATCGATGCTTTAGAGGATTTCAAGGGTGAAATAAAACAAGTTCCTCCTATGGTATCAGCTGTACACTATCAAGGTAAACGACTGTATCAGTTAGCGCGCCAGGGCAAAGTAGTTGAACGAAAAGCAAGAAGGGTACATATCTACCAGATCCAAGTAGTTCAATTTCAAGGGGATCTGCCTTATCCGCGCCTTTATATTGATCTTGAGTGTTCTAAAGGGACTTATGTGCGCAGTATTTGTGAGCAACTGGGTGAAAAATTGGGGTGTGGTGCATATTTGTCTTTTTTGGTTAGGACAAAAAGCGGACCATTTTTACTGAAAGAATCCTTTACCCTGGAGGAAATTAAGGAAATGTGGCAAAAGAGGGACCTTTCCTTTTTGCTGCCCATTGACTTTGCTCTCGACCACTTACCTGCATTAACTGTTAAAGAAAAAGCTGTGCGACACATTTTAAATGGTTTGCCCCTTGCGCCCTCCGGTATTTTAGGGGGGGTAGGAAGGGAGTTGCCCAGTTTCGTACGTCTTTATTCACCAGTAGGGAAATTATTAGCTCTGGCAAGTCTTTCTACAAGCAGTGATGGAGAATGGCACTATAAATTGAAAAAAGTATTCAGTCAATAATATTAACTGATGAGAGGTAAGATTCATGGAGGTTTTACGAAGTCTGGAACAAAAAAATGATGGCAGTACATTGATTATTGCTCTTGGAAATTTTGATGGGGTCCACTTGGGACACCGTAAGCTCTTAAAAAAAATGGTTTCCTATGCCCATAAAAGGGGAGGTATACCATCGGTTTTGTTGTTTCAACCCCATCCTCAGCAGGTTTTAAATCCAGCCAATGCTCCCAAGCTTATCATGAGCAATGAAAGAAAAATAAAAGTAATGAATGACCTGGGAGTTGAGCTTTTTTATTTAATACCTTTTGATTTAATTTTTGCTTCCCAGGAACCAGAGGAGTTCGTTGAGGAAGTTCTGATCAAAAAGCTCAATGTAAGTGGCGTTTTTGTGGGTTATAATTATCAATTTGGGAAGTGTGGTGCTGGGAAGCCTGAGTACCTTAAAAAAATTGCTGGGGAAAAGGGGATCTATGTAGAAGTAATCCCGCCTGTAGTCATGCATGGAGTTCCCATCAGCAGTACTTTAATTCGTTCTGCTTTAATAAATGGTGATATTGTTCAGGCTAGAGAACTGCTCGGATACTGGCCTGTTTTGCAGGGTGATGTGATTAAAGGGGATCAGCGGGGGCGCAGGATAGGTTTTCCTACAGCAAATCTGGCTGTGCCTGAAGATCTTTTGATTCCCCGTAACGGGGTTTATGCAGGTGAAGCAGTGATAGATGGGAAACCTTATATGGCTGTGGTTAACATTGGGAGGCATCCTACTTTTGGATTAAGCAGTAAACAGACCATTGAGGCACATTTACTGGATTTTCGCGGTGACCTTTATGGAAAGCAGTTAGAAATAAGCCTGTATAAGATGCTGCGGGAAGAAAAAAAATACAATAATGCATATGAGTTAATTGATCAAATCAATAAAGATATAGAACTGGCCGGGAAGATTTACGAGGAAATAGGACAAAAACAGCTACAAAGGGAAAGTTCAAGCTTAATCCGAAAGATTTACAATTAGGATAAACTATGGTAAGATCATAAAATGAAAATGCCGAAAAAGAAGAGGAGTATTCTTGGGACTTCTGGTGATTCATGTGTATCACCACAATTGGCAAAGGGTACCACAACTGTCCCAAGTGCAGCCAGGGTCCTTGCAGAATGGTTGATCCGATTCATGTCAAGGACATACCTGCAGTAAGGCTTATTATCACAACAATCGGTAAATAATATTCAAGGAAAGGTGAGGAGGTTTTACATTGTCGTTCGGTTCAGCAGAGAAAAGAGAGGTTATTGAAAAATACCAGATACATGAACGTGATACCGGTTCTCCAGAGGTACAGATAGCCCTTTTGACAGAGAGGATCAATTATTTAACTGAACACCTTAAGGTACACAAAAAGGACCATCATTCACGGAGAGGTTTATTGAAGATGGTCGGTCAAAGGCGCGGTTTCCTTAATTATCTGCGAGAAAAAGATCCTGCACGATACCGGGATATTATAGAAAAACTAGGTCTTCGTCGCTAAAACGCATTTTAACTTTTTTTGGGGGGAGGAGCGGTAAGCCGCTCTTTCTGATTATTATTCAACTTTTTAGGAGGTTTGTTATGCCAGAAACGTTTCAAATGATGGTTAGCGGCCGGCCTTTGATAATGGAATTTGATAAGGTGGCCAAACAGGCCAATGGCGCTGTTTTAATACATTACGGGGATACGGTAGTCTTAGTTACAGCAACTATTTCCAAGGAGCCGCGGGAGGGAATTGATTTTTTTCCGCTCTTAGTTGATTATGAAGAGCGGTTATATGCTGTTGGGAAAATTCCCGGTGGTTTTATTAAGAGAGAAGGGAGACCCACAGAAAAAGCTATATTGTCTGCAAGGCTGATCGATAGGCCTATCAGACCCCTTTTTCCCCAGGGTTTCCGCAATGATGTGCAGATAGTAGCCACAATCTTGTCAGTAGACCAGGATTGTGATCCCAGCATAACCGCAATGATCGGCGCATCTGCTGCACTTTCTGTATCTGATATTCCCTTTTTTGGACCGATAGCAGGTGTGGTTGTTGGTCGAATCAAAGGTGAATACGTGATCAATCCTACGGTAGAACAGGAAAAAGAAAGTGATCTTCATCTGGTTGTAGCCGGAACCGATCAGGCTGTTTTAATGGTAGAAGCAGGTGCCAATCAGGTGAGTGAAGAGGTGATCATAGCTGGTATCGAATTCGGGCATCAGGTAATTAAGGAGATAGTGCAGTTTCAGAAAGAGATTGTACAAAAGATTGGCAAAGAAAAACTTGATGTTCCCATCTTTGAACCTGACCCTCAAATTGTAGAGGATGTAAGAGCATATGCCTACGACAAAATAGCTGAGGCTGTTAAAAACCCTGATAAACTTGCCAGACAAAATGCTCTGGATGAGCTGGAGAAGGAGACAGTTGAGCATTTTGCTGAGATTTATCCAGAACAAGAGAAAGTTGTTCAGGAGATTTTCTTGAGGACACTGAAAGAGATTGTCAGAAAAATGATCCTTGAAGATAGAATACGTCCAGATGGTAGGAATCTTGACGAGATCAGGCCTATTACCGCTGAGGTGGGAATCCTGCCCCGTACCCATGGGAGCGGTTTGTTTACCAGAGGACAGACCCAGGTGTTGACTGTAGCCACACTTGGTACTATCAGAGAAGAACAGATTCTGGATGACCTTGGACTTGAGGAGTCCAAACGCTACTTGCATCACTATAATTTCCCTCCTTACAGTGTAGGGGAGACAAGGCCGATGAGGGGTCCCGGCCGCAGGGAGATTGGACACGGTGCTTTAGCTGAAAGGGCCTTGCTTCCTGTGCTGCCTGATGAAGACGAGTTCCCATATACAATCAGGCTTGTATCTGAGGTGCTGGAATCGAATGGTTCAACATCAATGGCCAGTGTTTGTGGAAGCACTTTGGCACTGATGGATGCAGGAGTGCCTATCTCTGCACCAGTAGCGGGCATTGCTATGGGTTTGGTTACCGGTGAAAACGGTTTTGCGGTTTTAAGTGATATCCAGGGGATCGAGGATGCCCTGGGTGATATGGATTTCAAGGTAGCTGGTACTGCTGAAGGTGTAACTGCTTTACAGTTGGATATTAAAGTGCAGGGCATTACTACTGATGTCTTGCGTCAGGCTCTTGCTCAGGCGAGAGAGGGAAGACTTTTTATCCTCAGCAAGATGGCCGAAGCTATCAAGGAACCGCGTCCAGAATTATCACCACATGCACCGAGAATTATCACTATGACCATCGACCCTGAAAAAATCAGGGATGTTATCGGTCCTCAGGGTAAAACCATCAGAAAGATCATTGAAGAGACTGGAACAGAGATCGATATAGAAGATGATGGCCGGGTCTTTATAGCTGCAGTTGATGAAGAAGCAGGTAAAAATGCTGTAAGCATCATAGAGCGGCTAACTCAGGATGTGGAAGTGGGGAAAATATATTTGGGTAAGGTTGTTCGATTGATGGACTTCGGTGCCTTTGTAGAGATAATCCCTGGAGTCTTTGGCGGTGCCGGTAAGGAAGGCCTGGTACATATCTCCCAGTTGGATGAACACAGGGTCAATCGCGTCAGGGATGTTGTCAAAGAAGGTGATGAGATCATTGTCAAGGTAACTGATATTGATAGACAGGGTCGGATTAACCTTTCTCGCAAAGAAGCCATTAGGGCCCTGCGCCGCAAAACGGAAAAATAAGTTATCTGGGAAAGCAAATATCTTCCTTGCCTCCGGAATATAATGTTATTTAGGAGGTGCGGAAGTGTTTGTTTTTTTCTGGAGGAAAAAGTGGTTAATCTTATTTATGGCAGCTGTGTTGATCGTTTGTGCCTATGCTGCTGCATTTTCAGCAGAACAGGTTTTCAATCGCAGGAAACCCATTTATCAAGGTAACCCCGAAAAAAAACAGCTTGCTATTACCGTAAATGTGGACTGGGGTGAAGAATACATTCCCCAGATGCTGGATTTGTTTAAGAAAAACCAAGTGCAGGCAACCTTTTTCATCAGCGGAAGATGGGCTGGTGAGCATCAACAACTTGTACGAAAGATCGCAGATGCAGGTCATGAAATAGGCAACCATGGTTTTTCACACCCCCATGTCAATGAACTCTCTGTAGAGGAAAATATGAAAGAGATCCTGGAAACCTCAAAAGCAATTGAGCAGGCAGCCCAGAGGAAAACCCGCTATTTCGCGCCACCATACGGAGAATACAATGACATTGTTTTAGAAGCTGCTGCAAGAACAAAGCATCAGCTCATACTCTGGACCGTTGATACAGTAGACTGGCAAAAACCACCGGCAGATGAAATTAAATCAAGGGTCTTAAACCATGTTCACAATGGCGCAATTATTCTGATGCATCCCACCGAACCAACTTTAGAGGCCTTGCCAGGGATACTTGCAGGGCTGCGTCAACTGGGTTATCAAATTGTGCCCTTGGAAAAATTAATAGCTGATTAATTCTTGTCAAGAGATGAGGGGGAATATCTGTAGATGAGAGAACACAGGTGTTTTTTGCTATTAACTGTATTTTTGTCTGTACTTCTGCTGACCAACCACCTGCGCTTTGGTACTGCATGGGCAGATGAACAAATAAACCTAACAGCTAATGCTGCAGTTCTAATGGATTACAGTACAGGGGCGGTTTTATACAGCTATAATGCTACCAAACCCCTTCCCCCTGCCAGCACTACTAAAATAATGACCGGGCTGCTCAGCTTAGAGCTGGGTGATGGAGAAGAAAGAGTAGTTATCGATGAGTATTCAGCCATGATGGAGGGGACAAGCCTTTACCTGAAAGCGGGACAAATTCTCACTCTCGAAGATCTGACCAAAGGTGCCTTGATCAATTCCGGAAATGATGCAGCTTCAGCCATAGCTGTACATATGGCAGGCAGTGAACAGCTTTTTGGGGATTTAATGACCTTTAAAGCCCGAACTATTGGCTGCAGTTCTCGGAGCAGGTTTTATAACCCCCATGGACTTCCTCAGGAGGGACATGCTATCAGTGCCTATGATCTGGCTGTCATTACCCGGTATGCTATGCAAAATAAAGATTTTAGGCGCATCGTAGGAACCAAGAGTGGCAGTGTCAGGGATCTGTCTGAAGGTGAGGTATTCCCTCTATATAATACAAACAGGCTGCTGGGTTATAAGAAAAATGGCCTAGAGATAATCGGTGTTAAAACGGGGACCACCGATGAGGCAGGTGAGTGCCTCGTAGCTGCCGCTAAATATAAAGGCAGTCTATTGATCAGTGTGGTTCTCGGAAGTTCGGCCCGTTATGAGGATACACTCAAGCTCTTTGAATACGCCTGCAATAACTGCTGCTGTATTGATCTAAAAAAAGGAACCCCCATTTTTCAAATACCTGTTTGGAGGGGTAGTGCTTCATCGCTGGCAGTAGGCCCCTGTAGTGATATTTCTTTAATGATTTCACCTCGTCAAATGCCCCAGCTGGAACGAAGGGTTTATCTGAAACCTTATGTCAAAGCTCCCTGTTCCAAGGGTGACAGAGTGGGAAAAATGGAGATTATGCTGGGAAATCAGCTGCTTTACTCTGTAGAATTGATGGCTTTAGAGGATGTGAAAAGGGTTTTTTGGTGGAATTAAGAATAATATTAAGTCATAAATACATTTATAGTTTTGGAGGCATTAAAATGTATCATAAAGATGTACTGGACAATGGAGTGACCATAGTTTGCGAAGAAGTGCCTGCTGTCCATTCAATAGCGATCGGTTATTGGGTAAAAACCGGTTCTCGACTGGAAGAAGAGGATGAAGCCGGTATCTCCCATTTGATTGAACACCTGCTTTTTAAGGGAACTAAAAAAAGAAGTGCAAAAGAGATAGCTGAGGCCATTGAAGAAGTGGGTGGTCAGCTCAATGCCTTTACCGGTAAGGAATATACCTGTTACTATGCCAGAGTCTTGGCAGAACATCTCCCCTTAGCAGTGGATGTACTCACCGATATGCTGTACAACTCTTTATTCAGGGAGGAGGATCTAGTCCGGGAGAAAAATGTTGTATTAGAAGAAATCAGCATGTATGAGGACACTCCGGACGAAATCATTCATGATTACTTCGCTAAGACCATTTGGGACGGACACCCCTTAGGCCGTCCGGTGATCGGAAATAATGAATCCCTTTCCAGGATCGATAGAGAAAAAGTATTATCCTATTACCAGCGCCACTACTGCCCCTCCAATCTTGTAGTAGCCCTTGCAGGGAATTTTCAATATCAAGAGGCATTAGATTTAATTGGGGAGGCCCTTTCCTCCTTGCAGCCAGGGAGTATAGAGACCAAAATTACAGCCCCACAAGCAAGGTCCGGTTTAAAAAGCTTTTACCGGGACTTAGAACAGGTGCAGATCTGTATGGGGGTACCAGGCTTATCACTGTATGATGATAGAATTTATGTATTACAGGTGCTAAACAACATTTTGGGTGGTGGGGCAAGCTCCAGGCTGTTTCAGGAGATTCGGGAAGAGCGTGCTCTTGTTTATGCCATCTATAGTTATTACCTGGCTTTTCTCGACAGCGGTTTATTCACCATTTACGGTGGAACCAGTCCCTCCAACTGTCAGCAAGTCTTGGATTTATGCTGGGAGGAGATCAACAGAATCATAGAATCAGGGGTAACTGAAAAGGAATTCAGCAGAGCAAAAACACAGGTTAAAGGGAGCCTTCTGCTGGCTCAGGAAAGTGTTCTCCAGCGGATGCACCGTTTAGGAAGATCCGAACTTATTCACCAGAGGTTTATTACTATTGAGGAAGTGTTGGAAAGAATAGCTGAAGTAAGTGTGGCTGATATACAGGCTTTAGCAAAGGAACTATTTGCTCCAGAGCTTGTAACCGTAACAGTATTAGGCCCTCTGTCAGAAGGACAGATCGAGCACCCCTGCGTTCTTTGCCGAACATAATTCTGTTGCCTGGATCATAAATTTTTTAACAGGAAATAAAAGGGGGGAGGGCAGTGCGGATCAGTGATTTGGCCGGCAAGGAGATTATAAATATCTTTGATGGAGTACGTCTGGGCACTATTGGAGATTCAGACATGATCATCGACCCTGAAACTGGAGAGATAATTTCAATTCTACTCCCACACAGACCAGGTCTGTTGAGTCTTTGGCTGGATAAACAGGAGATGAAAATACCCTGGTCATCTGTGAAAAAGATCGGCAGTGAAGTGATTGTTGTGGATTTGGATGAGAGCTATTCTTTGTATAAAAAATATTTTTAAAAATCTTTGGATAAAAACCCGGGAAACCGGGTTTTTTTAATGGTAGATCATTTTTGGATTTGTCAATAGGTTCTGGTCATCCAATATTGACAGAAAGCATCAGATATATGAGAATAAAGGCAAAAATGTACTAGAAATGGGGCAGGATAGCATGAATAAAAACCAATTACGGGTAGTTATTACCGGAGTTGCCGGAAAGATGGGAATGGAAAC
>DUSK01000126.1 GCA_012842275.1 Syntrophaceticus sp.
ATTTATCATTTACCGTATACATCCATCCGCCATTTGGGTCTCCCGCTTGCCCGTTAACAGATGTTACATAAGGACCGTAGTCCGTGTCTTTCACCTCATAGCTGACACCTGTCGCCTCCAAAGCTCCTAGGGCGGTCAAACCCCATTCTCCGCTCTCTTGGACAGTGACTTCACCAGGCTCATAAATCAATTCCCCATCTTTACCTACTATAGCAATGCTTACCGTAACCGTTTTATTTCCGTTAACCTTGTTCAATACCGCTTCAACCTGCTTTATTTCGCCTTCTCCCTGATTAATACTGGATGGTTCAAAGTTTGTATTGTCAGGGATTTGCAGAATATCCCATTGAGGTGGATCTGCATCGGAAGCACCGTAATACCAGACGATATGATCTCCTTCTTTGAGCGCATATGCTTCCGCACTGTCACCAACGGCTCCACCGTTCACTGCTAACCGCCATCCCTTGCCGTTAACTAGATCATTTTCTAACCCATTAATGGATATAATCTTATCATCATCATCAACTTCATAAGTCACTCCAGTTGCAGCAAGAGCGCCTAACGCTGTCATCCCATATTCAGCGCTGCTCTGAACTTTAACACTTTTCGAACCGAAAATAAGATTGCCTTGATTATCAACAATAGCTACACCTACAGTACAAGAATCTGCACCTGTTCCTGTATCTGCAGCATACCCGGGCATAACCATCACAAACAAGAAACAAATGGTCAGCAGTAAGGCAATACTCTTCTTCCTATGAAAGCGAAACATTATTCTCCCTCCCTGATAAGGTGTCTGCATACTGTACCACACCAATTGTTAACTCCCCTATCAAACAGCCCATCAAAAAACCCCAGCCCTACCGGGGACCGGGGTATTTTTCGAACTAAATTCGTTCAAACAAAAAACCACCTCCCTATCTCGCGTAGAGCAGTGTGATTGACGGATGACAGGCAGGTCTCCTGGCTTAGGTTCATCTATCCCTGCGCCTTCCCATTCAGCTAGTCTGAACAGTGGCATTGGTGCAGGGACAATCCCCCTTACAGTGGCGGGACCGCGCCGGACTTGCACCGGCTTCCCTTAACCCGTTCCGTTTCATATTCATTTTTAGAATCTATATTCAGCAATGACATTCAAATATCCTGCTGAGAAAAAAAATTTTTTCCGGATGTACACATTAGGCTCTTATATAACAAAAAGTTATGTGATGTATAGCAGGATATTATTTGCCAATTGGTGAATAAATATATGGTATCTTATGCATAACATTTTGTTAGGAGGGGTTTTAAACTTGGACAGGAGGGATTGGTTTGTAATTGGAACAGGTTTACTGATCGGTGTTTTGGCAGCGGTATTAGTCAAACTGGGCAATCCCGGCAATATGGGGTTTTGTATTGCCTGTTTTATCAGAGATATTGCAGGTGCCCTTGGCCTGCACCGGGCAGCGATTGTCCAGTATATAAGACCGGAAATACCCGGGCTGGTATTGGGGGCCTTTATCGCTGCTCTTGTAGGGCGCGAATTCCGGAGCAAAGGTGGTTCAGGGAGTATCATCAGGTTTTTCTTAGGCATCTTTATGATGATCGGAGCACTGGTATTCCTGGGCTGCCCCTTAAGAATGCTGCTTAGATTGGGTGGTGGTGACCTCAACGCGATTTTAGGCCTTGCAGGTTTTATTGTGGGAATCATAGCTGGTGTTGAGTTGTTAAAGCGGGGCTTCAACCTGGGCCGGGCACAAACCGGCTCAGTTGCAGGAGCGCTGGTTATGCCTTTGATCGCTGTAGTCCTCATACTTCTGGCAATTTATAAGCCTGTGTTCAATGCTGATGCCGGGGGCCCCATCTTTGCCAGTGCAGAGGGGCCGGGTTCTCTTTATGCACCTCTAGCCATCAGTCTGGCAGCCGGTCTAATTGTAGGCTTTCTTGCCCAGCGTGCCCGCCTCTGTTTAAGTGGAGGGATCCGTGACTTTGCTTTAACCAAAGATACCTATCTGCTCAAGGGCTATGGGGCAATTTTAATTGGTGTGCTGATCGCAAATTTGATTTTGGGTTATTTTAACCTGGGTTTTGCTGATCAGCCTGTTGCTCATACAGATGGCATCTGGAACTTCCTGGGGATGGCTCTGGTGGGCCTGGCAGCAATACTCGCAGGCGGATGCCCGCTGCGCCAGTTAGTTATGAGCGGGCAAGGTGACACTGATGCCGGAATGACTGTACTGGGTATGTTGGTGGGGGCGGCCCTGGCACACAACTTCATGCTAGCCAGCTCCCCTGCTGGGCCAACCCTTTATGGTAAAATCGTCGTCATCCTCGGCCTTATTATTTGCGCCGGTATCGGTTGGTACTGCAGGGAAGCTTAGAGTAGTTCCTAGTCAGGTCTTGATCATTCCTGTATTAAATGGCAATGGAGGTGTTTCTCTTGAAAAAGCTTGTAGATGCCAGGGGCTTAAGCTGCCCTTTGCCGGTATTAAAGACAAAAGAAGCAATAGACAAAGGGGAACAGGAAATAGAGGTGTTGGTAGATAACAACACAGCTTTGGAGAATGTGACACGCCTTGCTCAAAGCAAGGGATTTAAAGTAACAACCAGTAAAAGTACTGACGGTGATTGGCAGATTCTCATCAATCGAGAAAAATGACTATTAGAAAAGGGCCCCCGATTACGGAATAAGCCTACCTGGTTGTTTCCGGGCAGGCTTATTCCATATTCCTTGTTCCGCTGAAGGGAGAGGCCTCAAATTAACGCCTATTCATTAAGCTGAGCAAAACTGCAAGGAAATGAGGGAGGGGGAGGGGAACAACTATCAGTTGCTGTTCCCCCGTACAATGGGTCTGACAGGAATATTCAATGTATCACTCCCCTAACTCAGCCATCGGCTTATCGGCAGTATTCGTCTTCTCCCTGCACTGTTTACAATAACCATGAAACAAACAGCTGTAATCTATAATTTGGAAACCGGTTTCACTACCGATCAAATCCAACAGTTTCTCAGGGATAGCACCAACAATTTCCAGCTGCCGTCCGCATTTTTTGCAGATCAAATGGTGGTGATTGTCATCCTCAGTATCCCGTAACTCATAATGGGTTAACCCCTTATCAAACTTGACATCACTAATCAAACCCAATTTCAGCAGTAATTCAAGGGTTCTATAAACAGTTGCCAATCCTATTTCAGGACAGATTTTTTTGGCTTTATTATATAATTCGTATGAAGTCAGATGCCTGTCTTTTTCCTGAAATAAAACTTTTAATACAGCTTCACGCTGGGGAGTCAAGCGGAAGTTCTGATTTTCTATTTTTTTGTAAAAGGAGTGTAGTAAAGCATTCATTCAAGCTACTCCCTTATCACGTGGATCAAGCATCTGCAATGTGAATGCGCAACATTATGTGCATATGCTCATTATATTTATAACACATTTTCTCTTTTCAGGTCAAGGGCATCATTAAAAAATACGCCGCAATTGCGCGGCGTGAAATCTATTAATGGTCACAAACATTAGGGCCGGTTTCCAGCTTTCCTTTCAGATATGCTGCCAGTACATCATCAACAGGACCACTGGCACCCACGATAACTTGAATATTTTGCTGGTTGAACAACTGCTGGGCGCGAGCACCCATCCCACCGGCGATCACAACATCCACTCCTTCAGCTGCCAGCATACGGGGCAGTACACCAGGCTCATGGGGAGGCGCGTCGATGGTTTTTCTACTTACCAGCTCTCCATCTTTTACCTCAGCAATTGTAAAATACTCACAGTGACCAAAATGGGAACTAACCATATCACCCTGTGAAGGTACAGCTATTTTCATTTTATCTCCTCCAATTATTATTCTTTGAAAAGATGACCTCGACTGTTTGCCACATATCAGCAATGGCAGTACCTGCTCTTGTGTTGAGAAGATTTTTCACAGGCAGCCCTTTTTTAATTGTAGCAACAACCTCCGGGTCAAAAGGAATCTTGCCCACTACACATAAACCTTCTTGTGCACAGTATTTTTCGATCTCTTCGCTCATCTCCTGGCTCAAATCCCATTTATTGATACAGACCAGTGCTTTCACACCAAAATGCCGGGTAACATCATATATTCTTTCTAGGTCATGCTGTCCGGAAACAGAGGGTTCTGTGACGATCAATGCCAGGTCCGCACCGGTTAGAGAGGCAATAACCGGGCACCCGATCCCTGGAGAGCCGTCGATTAACAGAATTGGCTCCCCCTGCACCTGCTTTTCAGCATTTTTGCGCACCTCTGTTACCAGTTTTCCTGATCCCTCAGCACCGATATCCAGCAGCGCGTGGGAAAAAGTGCCGTATTCTGTTTCAGAGACCATAGTCACCCCTATGGTAACCTCCTCGAGGCGCAGTGCTCCTGTTGGACAAACAAAAGCACAAACCCCACACCCCTCACAGCGGGTTTCATCTACTTCCAGTTCCTGAATAGCATCAAACCTGCAGTATTCCTCACATTTCCCGCACTGATCGCATTTATCCGGATCCTTAACAGCAACTTTAGCGCCCTTATAATCCTTTTTCTCTATTACCCGAGGATGAAGCAGCAGGTGCTGGTTAGGAGCCTCCACATCAGCGTCTGCGATCACCAGTCCACCGGCAAGGGCTACAAAACTGGCAGTGACCGTTGTTTTACCGGTTCCCCCTTTTCCGCTGGTTACCACTAACTGGCGCATGGACAGCCCTCCTTTATAGACTGGTAGATCCCCCAAAATCTCTCCTGCCACTGGGGTAATACCCTGCTGAATGGAATCCCGATAGAGCCCAGGGAAGCCAATAGTTTACTGAATTCAATTTCGAGCAAGATAGGGACATTTCGTTCTTGACAGAGTTCAGAGATAAGATCATTGTTTTTTCCAGCACGGTTGATGACCACCCCACTCGGAATCCCCAAATGGTCAACCATTTTCAGCGCAAGTTCCAGGTCATGGCGTCCGAAAGGAGTAGGTTCTGTAACCAGCAGAGCAAAATCGCTGTCACGCACTGCCTCAATCACCGGACAGGATACCCCAGCAGGGGCATCAATGATCACTATATCTTCTTGCACATCTGCCAGCCCATTTTTCAGATATCTGGTTACGGGAACAGCAAATGGTTCGCCAATATTAAGCCGTCCCTGCCAGAACTTGATAGAATCTGCCCAACCCTTTTCAATTACTCCAATTTCTCTTTTTCCTTCCTGAATGGCCTCTTTCGGGCAGACAAGAACACACCCCCCACAACCGTGGCAGAGTTCCGGGAAAGTCAAGACAACTCCTTCTGCAACAGCCAGTGCATTGAACTGGCAAAAATTCGCGCACTCCCCACAATAATCACAGTTCCCCTGGTCGATTTCCGGTTGAGCAATAGTAACCGGCAGAGATTCTTCCAACACCGGTTTCATATAAAGACCTGCATTGGGCTCTTCTACATCAGTATCCAAGAACAGCACCTTCTCACCCTTCTCAGCCAGAGACAATGCCAAATTCACAGCTACAGTTGTTTTACCCGTGCCGCCCTTACCGCTCAATACTGCCAGTTTCATCGTGCACCACGGCCTCTGCCAGCTGGGGTTGTCTCCTTTAAATCACCGTTTTTGTATAGCTCAATCACCTCACTGATCTTTAGCTGTGGCGCTTGATAGATCTTCACCCCTCCTTCTACCAAAACCTCAAAAGCATTTGGCCCAGCCTGCCCTGTTACCAACTCTTTTGCTTCCAACCGCAAAAATGCTTGTGCTGCTTTAATCCCGGCGCCACCACCGGCTGTGCTACCGGGATTATCCACTGCTTCAAACTCCTTTGTTTCTGTGTCCACTATGAGAAAATAAGGGCATCTTCCAAAGCGTGGATCCAATAATGCATCAAGGTCTTTGCCTGCCGCCGATATGCCTATTCTCATCCATAAAAACCTCCTTAAAATGGGTTTGATCCAGCCTGTTTGCAAACCCATATCGGGCATATGCCCTTTATAGCTTTAATTTATCACTTCTGAGATGAAAAAGCAAGGGGGGAGAAAAAATAGAATAAAAAAAAGTGGTCCCCACCCACGCAAAAGGTGAGGACCACCGTTACAAATACTGCAAATCTTGCTTAACCTATTCCCTGCATACGCCAGATAAAATACAAAGGTGAAACTGTTATTACGATAATCGCAATAATCATGATACGCCCATCAAGGCCTGAGGCATTCCCCAACGCAACCTGCACAGTACCCCATGTGATATAAGCAAATAAATAGACCATTTCCACTTTCATGATGTTCAGCAACAACCTGGCATTGGCATACTGGGCCCGGGCATTTTTTTCGGTAATCTCTACAAGATAATTAAAGGTATGGGGAAAAAAGTTCAGCACTGTCAAGACTACATACATAACAACACTCATACCCACCAATAAAAATAATGTATTCTTGCTCCCCCAACCGTCAGCTTCTCCGGAAATCCCAAAATGGGTTGGGATGACATCCGGCAGAGCAGGCCAGTAATGAAACAGGATGAAAGCATGAACTATAATACCGAGCACAGCAAGCAGTTCGCTAACATTCTCCAGCGGGGAGCGCGGTATTTTAAGCACAGGACGCCCTGTTTTTTTCATGTCTTCCCTCCGACCCATAGTGTCACTAGATAATTATTCGTTATCTCATCTTATATATCCTGTAAATTAAGCTTATCTTTCTAAGCTTATCTTTCCTCTACTAATCAAGCGGTCCGATCACCCAACCTGTCCCGGTGATCGCGTTAAACTAATCAAGATCAAGGAAACAGTGCTGACCAACCGGTTTAAGCCCATTGATTTTCAGGTCAACGGGAAATCGGAAAAGGGGGCCATCGGTTACAATTGTATGAAACTCCCCATTCTCTCCTGCAACATCAATCCCATCCGCGGCCAGTTCGGCCATCAATGGCTTGTCCAAAACCCTTCCCAAATAAGCCCTGTCCATTTTTTCTTCATTGACCGCTACAATCACAGCCTGAAAACCCTGCTCCACCAATTCAGCAACCACTCTCTGTCGCGATTTCCCCCAGAGAGGCAGATAGGCCCTCATTTCAGCTGCCGCACAGGCATTCTCCTGCCACTTACGGTGTTCCTCAAGGTCGATGTCACCGAAAACACCAACCTCAATACCATTTGCTTTAAACTCCCGAAGCTGACCAATGAAAACCCTTTCATAATCCTCCCAGGAAGCCGCCCCCGTTACCAGAGGCACCCCGAGGGCTGCCGCCTGTTGCTCAAGAATCTTTAATGGCAGGCCATGGGATTTTGAGTGTTCTCCTTCCTCCGACAGCATGGTGAAGAGACAGCACGGCTTTCCGCCTGCCTGTAACGCATAGTAGAAAGCCAAACAGGAGTCTTTCCCACCGCTCCAAGAGCAAAAAAAGGGAATGTTTTTAATAGAACAGATCATTTGCTGCTCCTTTCTCAAAACCAGGGTTGAACCTGTCCTTAATCGATTTTTAGTGCAGTGCCCCGGACTTTTCCAAGAGCGCTGTTATTTGCTCCAACTCCGGTGTCTCCAGCATCTCCAATTTTCCTTGATCACCAAAACTCACATATGCAGACTGAATAGGCAGTGTAGCCAAAACAGGAAGGCCTGTTTCCGCTTTTACCTGTTCTCCTTTCGGTTTTCCGAAAGGATAGATGATCTCACCGCACTCCGGACACTCCAGATATGCCATATTCTCTACCAACCCGATAATAGGAACCCCTAGAGTATTCACCATCTTTACCGCCTTTTTTACGATCATAATGGCTAAATCCTGGGGAGAGAAGACAATAATTACCCCATCCAACGGCAGTGTCTGCAGCACTGTGAGTGGAACATCACCTGTACCTGGCGGCAGGTCCACAAAGAGGTAATCCAGGTGCCCCCAATCAACATCCTCCCAGAACTGCTTGACGGCCCCGGCCAGCATAGGGCCTCTCCAGATGACAGCCTCATCTTCCTGCTCAAAAAAGAGATTAAGGGACATTACCTTGATCCCCATCGCTGTCCGGGGAGGGATGATACCATTCTTGCCTGTGGCAACATTCCCTCCTTTAAGGCCCATCAGGCGAGGGATGCTTGGGCCTGTAATATCTGCATCTAAAATCCCCACCTGATAACCCTTTTTGGCTACAGCGCTGGCTAAAAGGCAGGTAACAGTAGACTTCCCGACACCTCCCTTACCGCTCATCACCGCGATCACAGACTTAACATCATCCCGAACCTTAATCATGTTCATCTTTTCGCAACTCTGTTCGCAATTTTCTGTTTTCGAAGAACATGAATCACAAATAGATTCCTTTTTAGCCAATGGTAAGACCTCCGTATTTTTACAAAATTGTTGGTGGCATATGCCCATAACTTAATTTAGCATATCCTCTCTTAGATTGCCATAAAAAATAAATAATACCCTATCAATTTTACCAAAGAGAAAGTGTGCTGTTAAACAGTTCAGCATAAAAATTAAACTAAAAGAGAGAACCGGCATGGGTTCTCTCTTTGTTAGCTAACACAGATATCGCTATTAAAATGCAGGGATACAGCTCCCCTGGTATTTTTCCTCCAGAAAAGCTTTCACCTCAGGGGACTGCAGGGCCTCACCCAGTTTTTTGATGGCTTCTTTATCCTTATCTTCAGGACGCACTGCCAGCACATTGGCAAAAGGAGAATCCTTAGCCTCCATAAAGATAGAATCCTTGACCGGGTTAAGGTTTGCCTCAATGGCATAATTGCTGTTGATTACACAGGCATCCAGGTCCTCCAGTGCCCGTGGGAGCATTGCTGCATCCATCATCTGGAACTTCAAATTTTTCGGATTCTCAACAATATCCTTTTCTGTAGCAGTTACATCTGCACCCTCTTTCAACTTGATAATACCGGCAGTGGCCAGCACCATCAGAGCGCGCCCGCCATTGGTAGTGTCATTGGGGATTCCAATGGTAGCGCCTTCGGGCAGATCCTCCAACTTCTGATACTCATTTGAATAAACACCCATCGGCTCGGTATGAACCTTTACAGTCCAGACAAGGTTTGTATTGTTCTTTTCATTGTAGTCCTCTAAATAAGGAATATGCTGAAAGAAATTGGCATCGATTTCCCCATCAACAAGGGCTGGGTTCAGCAGTACATAATCGGTGAATTCCTTGATTTCCAGCTCAATACCCTCTTTTTCCAGTAAAGGCTTTACTATTTCTAAAATTTCGGCATGGGGTTTTGCTGTCGCCCCCACAACCAGTTTTACGGTTTCCCCATTTGACTGTTCTTCTGCTGCGTTGTTCCCGCAGCCGGCTGCTATCCCTAGCAGCAGAACAAAGCAGCACAGTAGCGCTAATACCTTTTTATTCATCTTTTAACCTCCTTGTTTTCTCTTTTTAAACCATCCTACCCAAAGCAATTAATCCCTATTACCTTCTTCTATTACTGATCTTTGCAGCCAGGCTATCCCCTAACATCTGCACCAGCTGGACTAATATGATTAAGATAATTACAGTAACCCACATAATGGCATTTTCATAGCGCTGGTAGCCGTAGTAGTATGCCAGTGTTCCCAAACCACCTCCCCCTACAATACCTGCCATAGCTGAATAGCCTACCAGGTTAATGGTCGTTATGGCAACCCCCAGAGTAAGTGAGGGCAGAGCCTCAGGCAGCAGGACTTTGCTGATGATCTGCCAGGAATTGGCACCCATAGACAAAGCAGCCTCAATCAGTCCCCATTCGATCTCTTTTAGGGAAGTTTCCACCAATCGGGCTACAAAGGGGATCGCAGCAAGTGTAAGCGGAACAATAGAGGCAACAGTTCCGATATATGTTCCTACAATCAATCGTGTTAAAGGTATAATCAAAATCAAGAAAATAATAAAGGGAATAGAGCGCATAATGTTTACAATAGAACCGAGAACCTGATTAACAGCTTTATTTTCTAAAATATGTCCATCAGAGCTGACCACCAGTATCACACCCAGAGGAAGCCCAAAAACATAACTGAGAAAAGTAGAGATGGCAACCATGTAGATGGTTTCCCAGGTGGCTAATAAAACCCTGTCCATCATCCAGGCATCAAACATGATTGAGCACCTCCACTTCCAGGCCATGGCTCTTCAAATATAAAAGCCCTTCATCGATTTGATCCGGCGGCCCTGTCAACTCCAGGGTTAAATAGCCAAAGGGAGTATCCTTGATGCGGTCGATATTTCCATAAAGAATATTGGCATCAACATCATATTTTTTGATCATAGAAGAGATCAGAGGCTGTCCGGCGGATTTGCCAATAAAGGAAACGCTGACCAAGCGCCTATCGCCGGACACAGCATGGCCCTCAGGGCGCTCCAGCAGTTCCTCCGGAATATCCCTTTTCACCACTGTGTTGATAAAACTCCTTGAAGTAGATGTTTGGGGGTTGGAGAAGATATCGATCACCCTTCCCACCTCTACGATGCGGGACTCAGCGATCACCGCTACACGGTCACAGGTTTCTTTGATAACATTCATATCATGGGTGATCAAAAGTATTGTCAGGTTGAACCTTTTGTTAATATCTTTGAGCAGACCAAGGATGGAACGTGTGGTCTGGGGATCCAGGGCTGATGTAGCCTCATCGGAGAGCAGCAGTTCCGGGGAGTTGGCCAATGCCCGGGCAATACCCACCCGCTGTTTCTGACCACCGCTCAGCTGGGCAGGGTAAGCCTTCGCTTTATCCGCCAAACCCACCAGTTCCAAAAGCTCCATTACTCGCTTTGCGGCATCCTTTTTGGGAACCCCGGCTATCTCCAGGGGGAAAAGCACATTATCAAAAACATTCCTGGAAGAGAGCAGATTAAAGTGCTGAAAGATCATCCCGATCTTCTGCCTGGCTGTGCGCAGTTCATGGGGTTCCAAAGCGGTAATTTCCACCCCATTAATAATGACCTTTCCGCTGGTTGGCTTTTCCAGCATATTGATGCAGCGAATAAGAGTGCTCTTTCCGGCACCGCTCAAACCGATAATTCCAAAGATCTCTCCATCTTCCACCTGCAAGCTGACATCATCAAGGGCTAAAATCTCCTGACCCGGGGTTTTATAGATCTTAGTAAGATGTTTGACCTCAATCAAGCCTGATACTCCCCCCCAAAAGAATGATAAATGAAAACAGAGCAGTGTTTCTTCTAATCAAGAAGCCTATCGTATACTTAAAATGCAGTCTACTATTAGCTGCTGGGAATAAGTACAGGAATAATAGCAAACAAAAAAAAATAGGAAGAGCACATTTCTTATATATCTTTAACAGTACCATTATATTTTCAGTATCAATGTTCTGTCAATTACAGGTCAATTCCTTCTGGACCAATTCCAAAACCCGGGGAAGAACAGCTGCCACCTCCGGTGTCAGTTCCATCCCCCAGTCGATCTCACCTGGTTCCACCCCAATGATGACACAAGGGGGTATTCTGCCCTCTAACAGAGCCAGGTCATTAAGCACAGTCAGAATACCCAGGTCGTGGAGGGAAATCGTACTACCCAGAGCCTGCTTCCCACAATCTTCAGGTGTCAGACGATAAACTGCCCCTGGGGGGCCCCCTCCCTTTAAAGCATCGACGATGATGATTTTTTCAGCCCCAGCCATGTAGGGAAGGAGGTCACAGCCCGCTGTCCCCCCATCTACCAGTTCTACATCAGCGGGGAGCCGGCACTTCTCCAAGGCCCTGACAACATGCACCCCAACCCCGTCATCCTTCATAAGCAGGTTGCCAATCCCCAGCACTACTTTCTTTCCCACCGGTCTCCTCCTTCATACTTTGAAAACATTATACTCCTATCTTTCCCGTTTAACCAGACTAAATAAAAAACCGGCCTGAGTCAGGCCGGTGGAAAAAGCACTGCGAATCAAGCATCCAGTGTTTTCTGTCCTTCTGCCGAAAGGGCTTTTGTTTCTTTTTTCCGGTGTTTAGCATGAAAGTCAGCAGGCCGGTAGCCTGTGATCATACCTGCGATATTGGCCAATCCCTCACTGAAGTCAAGGTAGAAGTGAGCAGCCATGCAGTAAACAAAGACCCAGGCCACAATATAGTGTATGATCCTGATGACATGCATGCCTCCAACAAGGGCTGCCCAGTGATTAAAGGTTGTAGGCCAATAGAGAATGAACCCTGTTATACCCTGAATAAAAATCAATGGCACAAAACCAAGATACATCATCTTTTGGCCGGGGTTGTACTTCTCCCCAAAATCGGGCAGTTCATCACTGATGAAAAGGTAATATTTCATCAAGCCAATCATATTCCCTATGTCGGCAAAACGCAGCCTGAAGTTTTTAGAGTCACCGGATACAAAAGCATAATAGAGACGGCCGATAACACCCGCACCAACAGCATACATGAAGATAAAGTGTATCTTCCTGGCAACATCCATTGAAGGAAATATAGGAAAACTATCAGGAAAATGGATGTAAAAGCCGCTCAATGCCAACAGGATCATGGAAATACCATTCCACCAGTGAAAAAAGCGAACTAACCGTGTATGGCGATATTCCAATTTCATCACTATCCCCCCTTTAATAAACACGGAATATACCCATATTCCGGTTGGGGGTTATGACATGTACAGCGCAGGCGAGACAGGGATCAAAAGATCGCACAATACGCACCAGCTCAATTGGGTTCTCCGGATCCGCCACCGGTGCACCAATTAATGCCTGCTCAATGGGGCCTGGCTGATCCTTTTCATCCCTTGGCCCAGCGTTCCAGGTTGTAGGAACAACACAGTTATACTTATCAATGCGGCCTGCCTCGATCTTAATCCAGTGTCCCAGTGCACCCCGTGGAGCATCTGTCAGCCCAACACCTGTAGCTGATTTCGGCACTTCATGGGGTGTACAGGTAGGTTTACCAGGCTCAAGCTCCATGACCCACTCGTTCATGGCATGTGCCAGTTTCTGCAGTTCCAGTGCACGAGCAGCATGCCGCCCCATCACTGAAAAGGCCTTTTTCCCAAAAGAACGGATAGTGGAATCCCTAGCTATCCACATGCGAGCCAAAGGCCCGACTTCCACGACCTTACCGTCGTAGCGTGGCGCCTTCATCCAGGAATAGGCATCTTTCTTATTAGGATCAGGAGTTACTACAGCTTCCGTAGGTTTTTTGTCGATATCATCCTTGTACCAGGAGTATTTAACCTCTTCAGTGATCATATTCTCATTAAAGTCATTATCTTGACCATCGATATAGGTGCCTCTAGGGAAGAATAAACTGCCCTGGTCGTCCTGCGGGAAGGCTCCATAAGCCAGCAAGTTCCCACAGCCGCTTCCGATTTCAAACCAGTCATTATACACATCAGCGACTGCAAGAACATCAGGCACATACACATTATCTATAAAATCGATCAATTCCGCCAAGCGGTACTTGAAGTTCAGGATCTTTTCAGCATCAACAACCTCAGTTACCCCGCCTGGGACAATTCCCCGCGGTGCAGGTGCCCTGCCACCAAATATGGCCAGCATCTCATGGGCTTTTTTGCGCATCTCCAGAGCCTGGAGATAATGATTCACCGCAGCATCATTGACATCTTTGGGAAGGCGGTAATCCCCTTCATAGCGAGGTGCAAGGGGCAGAATGTTGTCCGGTGCCTTCACATAATCCAGCGCTGCCAGATGATAGAAATGGAGAATATGGGACTGGATGAAGTTGGATCCAAAAATCAGATTACGGATGATTCTGCCGTTTTTCGGTGGCTCAATATCAAAGGCATCATCCAAGGCAAAAGCAGCTGCTGTGGCATGTCCTACAGGGCAGACACCACAGATCCGCTGGACAAATTCCTGGGCATCCCTGGGGTCATGGCCCCTTAAAATAAGTTCAATCCCACGGAACAGGGTCCCTGAGCTCTTAGCGCTCTGAACCTTGCCCCCATCAACCTCCACTTCAATCATCAAATGGCCTTCAATTCTGGTTACAGGGTCAACAACTATCCTTGCCATTTACTCCTCCCCCCCTTCCTTTTTCCTGCCAATGCGGCCTTTGGCGATATTGCCCACCAGATGGGCACCGATGCCTGCCGCCACAGCTACTCCTAAAACACCGCCAACAGCATCTGCGCTGGCAGTAACATTGGGCAGGTTAATACCAGGCATCCTCTCATAGAAAGGTGTGGCACAGTCGGGAAAGTCTTTTTCTGTGCAACCCATACAGGGAGCACCAGCTTTAAGACACCAGCTCACACCATTATTCCACATGCGGTCAAAGCTGTCACAGTGGGCAAGTGGGCCTTTACACCCGATCTCCAACAGGCAGCCCGGCTCGCTGAAGTTTTTCGCAAAAACGCTATTATCAAAGTACTGCCGGCGCGGGCAGTTATCATGTACACACTTGCCGTAAAATACTTTTGGCCTCCCCAGTTTATCTAACTCCGGAACCTCATTGAAGAGCAGTATATGTGCGAGAGTTCCCACAAACCAGTCCGGATGAATAGGACAACCGGGAACATTGACTACTGGAGTTTTTATCCCCGCTTCTTCCAGGATGGCTTGTACCCCTTTACAGCCTGTGGGGTTCGGCTTGGCAGCAGCTATACCGCCATATGAAGCACAGGTCCCAACAGCTATGACTGCTTCTGCTTTTTCACCCAACTCTTTTACCCTGTCCTGGAAGATCACATGCTGATGATTTCTTTCACCAACTGTGCAGTAAATCCCCCCATCTTTGGTGGGAACAGCACCTTCAACAACTAGATAAAACTTCCCTGCTTCTTTTGTTTCATCGATCACCCTCATAGCCAGGTCTCCGGCTGCAGCTGATATATTGGGGTGAAACTTTAAGTCAATGATTTCAGTAAGGATCTCTTTTATACCCGGTTGGCCCGAGTTCAAAACAGAAACAGAGCAGCCGGTACAACTAGCCCCCTGCAGCCAGATTACCGGAGGCTTCCCTGAGGCAGGTGCGGCTTTCGCCAGTTCAGGAAACAGAAGCTGGCTCAAGCTGACAGCAGCCACCGAACCTGCACACAGTTTCAGGAAGTCACGGCGACTTATTTGACCCATCTTTCTTTCATCCCCCTCTTATAAAAATTATTTTATTAAAAACAAATTTTTAAATATGAGCATCCCTCCTCCCTTAACTGCATTTTGCAGCTATTATTCATTAACATTAAAAGTATATGAAAAGTTATCACCTGGAATGAAAGTTAAATTATATACCTGTATGAAGTAATATCCTTTGAAAAAGAAAAAATGACCTTCCTAACAGTGGTCACTCCAAATTTAATACATTACACCTTTTTTGCAATTGAGAGCATACCCTAGAACATACCGCCAAATTCATTACAGACACCAGACTTTATACAGTGCTATGTAATCCCCCTTTCCACAATGGGAGGCGCATGCGTTTCCACACACACCCTACCGGTCTAGCATCCATAGCCTAGCGGCAAC
Source organism: Syntrophaceticus sp. (assembly GCA_012842275.1). GTDB lineage: Bacteria > Bacillota > DSM-12270 > Thermacetogeniales > Thermacetogeniaceae > DTU068. Next base: position 15,373 of record DUSK01000126.1, read on the forward strand.
AGGCTGAAAGACTCGGAGGACCATACTACATATTGTGAAAGATATATTTCTATATTAAATTTTCATTTATTTACAGTTCTCCATTTTAATACATTCGCTATACAAAATAATATTCCTGCATTTTAATCATATCAATAGAACATTTTTCCTAATTATCATAACCTATCAATGCAGGCCCCCTGCTTGTCCCTAATCGGGCTGCACCCGCCTTCAAGAGAGACAAGGCACTTTCCCTTGTTTTAATCCCACCTGCGGCCTTAATCAGCAGTTTGTCTCCCACTGTTCGCCGGATCAGTTCAACATCATGTACTGTAGCACCTTGGGGTCCAAACCCTGTAGAAGTCTTAATAAAATCTGCCCCTGCTGCCTGCACTAGCTGTGCCGCTTTAACCTTTTCTTGATCACTGAGATAACAGGTCTCAATAATCACCTTAACCACTAAACTGCCTGTAACGGCCTCCACTATCTCCCGGATCTCCTGCTCCACAGCTTTCCATTTCCCCTCTTTGAGCAAACCGATATTGATCACCATATCGATCTCATGGGCACCTTCTGTTAAAGCTTTTTCCACCTCAAAAAGCTTTGCGGCGCTGCTTTGAAAACCGAGGGGAAAACCCGCAACTGTAACAACCCGAATATCACTATCAGCAAGTTGTTCCCGGGCTAAACCTATCCGGGAGGGTGGAACACAGACCCCATAAAAACCATATTCCACAGCCTCCTGGCAGAGCCGCACATAATCAGCCTCCACAGCATCAGGACGCAGCAAAGTGTGTTCTATATATTTTGCCAGCTCATCTTTCATCAGCTATCACCCCATTCACTGATAACCCAGAGAGCGCAGTA
>DUSK01000127.1 GCA_012842275.1 Syntrophaceticus sp.
GGATAATTCACATAATATAACTTGGATTCCTCATCCTCATGTTCCACTTCAATATCGGAGATGGTAGTCTGGCATTTAGGGCACCAGTTGATGATATATTTGCCCTTATAGATCAGCCCCTTTTCATAGAGGCGTTTAAAAACCTCCCGCACAGCGCGGGAACACCCTTCATCCATAGTAAAGCGCTCCCGCTCCCAATCACAGGAGGCACCTAACCTCTTCAGCTGTTTTATGATCTCCCCACCATATTGTTCCTTCCAGGCCCAGACCCTCTCCAAAAACTTTTCCCTGCCCAGGTCATATTTGCTCAGGCCTTCCTTGGCCAGTTCTTCCTCTACCCGGGCCTGGGTAGCGATCCCTGCATGATCTGTTCCCGGCATCCAGAGGGTGTTGAAACCCTGCATCCTTCGCCAGCGTATCAGCACATCCTGTATGGTGTTGTCCAGGGCGTGTCCTAAGTGCAGGTTACCGGTCACATTGGGAGGGGGAATAACAATACAAAAGGGCTCTCCACCCTTATCAGGTTCAGTATGAAAATAATTTTTCCGCATCCAGTAAGAGTACCACTTATCTTCCACCTGATGCGGGTCATAGGTTTTCGGTATTAAACTGTCTTCAGCCATTTTTCCTCCCTCTATCGTTATAAAATCCGCTCTCATCCAATTCTTTCTCACATTGTACGGTTTTATTGCAGCATTTGTCAACCAGAGTAGTGGTTGGCGGTTGTTGGTTGGTGGTCAGTCGTTAGTCGTTGGTTTGTTCAGTCAGGACATGGGTAACAAAAATGGTTCGGTGTGACAAGGGTGTGACAAGGGGACGGGGTTCTTGGCACGTCGCGAAGCACAGGGAAGCAGGGATGCACAGAGACGTTCTTTTGCTTCCCGGTGGCATGGCAGCAAAGGAACGGCCTTTTTGATTCACTCCCAGTCCCATGAGTCAAAGTCACCGTCCCCCTGACTCAGTCCCCCTGACTCACTGGCTCATTTTTAAGCACCTCTTATCCGCCTGCCCAAAATCCGCATCAGGTAGTAACCGCCCAGGTTGAGCAGAAGGATCACTATCACCAGTACTGTTGCTGTGGCGAAAGCGATAGAAAACTCACCTGTTTCCATCGCCACCAGGTAGAGGTGCATGGACAGGGTGCGGCCGGAGCTGAAGATCGATTTGGGCACTAAAAGGGAACCTCCCAAGGTGAGCAGAAGGGGGGCAGTTTCTCCGATCACACGGCCGGTCCCCAACAGTGCCGCGGTCAGTATTCCAGGGAGGGCACCGGGCAGTACCACATGGAGCACTGTATCCCATTTACTCACTCCCAAAGCTAGGCTCCCTTCCCGTATAGAAGCAGGGATAGCATGCAGTGCCTCTTCAGAAACACGGATCATGATGGGTAATATCATGCAAAAAGCTGTTAGTGAAGCAGAAATTATTGACCAGCCCCCGGTCAGCGGCCGCAGAATGACAACAAAAAAAGCAAAACCGAACAGCCCGATCACAATAGAGGGGATACCTGCCAGGGCATCGGTAAAAAACCTGATAACTCGCACTAAAAGCCCCTCTGCCGTAAACTCAGTGAGATAGATGGCAGCTCCCACCCCGATGGGAATTGCCAGCAGCATAGTAACCAGTGTGAAATAAATAGTCCCCAGCAGCGGAGAGAAAACACCCCCCTCACTTCCCATACGGCGGGGGTTTTCCAGAAGAAAAGAAATGCCGAGCCTGTCCAATCCCTGGATCATAATATAGCCGATAATGATAACCAGTGCACCCAAAGTAAGCAGGGCAGCCCCCCAGACAAAACATGCCGCCAACTTTTCCTTGAGCTGCACAATCACCGCACCTTTACCCCCTTACCGGCAATGAACAGGGCGAAACTGTTAAGCAGCATAATCACTATAAACAGGACAATTCCAGTTGCAAAAAGAGCCTGAGCATGTTCTCCTGAGGCATAGGACATCTCCAGTCCGATATTGCCGCTTAAAGTACGGGTCGGTGAGAAAACAGAACGGGGGAGAGCAGGAGCATTACCTGCTACCATGAGGATGGCCATGGTTTCTCCAACGGCCCTGCCCATTCCCAACACCACACCAGCCATAATCCCACTGCGGGCAGCAGGGATTGTATTATGGATAATTGTCTGCCAGCGGGGTACACCCAGGGCATAAGAGCCTTCTTTATATTCCTTAGGCACAGCACGCAGGGCATCCTCGGAAATGCTCACAACTGTAGGCAGAATCATAATTCCCAGCACAATGGAAGCAGCTATTATCCCAAAACCGGTTTTCATCTCAGGAGACAAGACTTCTCCAAACCAATGCACAGCTATATAACGCACTACAGGCACGATCACCGTCATGCCGAATAATCCATACACAACAGAGGGGATTCCGGCCAGCAGTTCCACCGCCCGGCGTATCCAAAGTGCCACTGTCTCAGGGGCATATTCTGCCAGAAAAACCGCTGTGGTGACACCCAGGGGAACACCGATGACCAGAGCGCCTAGTGTCACAGCCAGTGTACCGATCACCATGGGAAAGATCCCAAAAACACCCTCCCCAGGCAGCCATTCCTTCCCGAACACAAAAGATATAAAACCTGTCTTTGCCAGCAAAGGATACCCCTGAAGAAAAACAAACAAACCCACGAGAACAACCGCCAGAGTTGAGGCCATAGCACAGAACAGCAGCATTTTTTCATACACTTTTTCTTTCAAAGACGGAATCCCCCCTTCCCATCCCTTCCAGTAACGGGCTTGCTTTTGGAGACTTCCAGCCTCCGGCATCTGCTTCTGCAGCCTACCATTGTCAACATCACGGGCATTGCCCACCATTTTCCAGTGACCAACCACCTATTTTACAGGCACAAAAACCTCTCCGACGATCTGCTGTCCCTCTGGGCTAAGAACAAAATCGATAAACTGTTTAGCAATTTCTCTAGGCTGTTCCTTGGTTAAATAGTAAAAATAGCGTGCCAGCTTATATGAACCATTTTTTATGGTTTCATCCCTAGGAGTAACTCCCTCCACTGCCAACACCTTGACCGAATCATTGACATTCCCCAATGAAATATAGGCAACAGCTTGGGGATCACCGGCAACAGCAGTGCGCAGAGAACCGGTGGAGTTCTGAACACCAACCTTACTGCTGATACGGGAACCCTTCATCACCAATTCTTCAAAAGCCCCCCGTGTTCCTGATCCCTCTTCCCGGGTGAAGGCATTAATATCCCCCTCCCTCCCCCCGACTTCCTTCCAATTGGTAATCTCTCCGGCATAGATCCCCTGTATCTGTTCCAGAGTCAGGTTTTTCACCGGGTTCTCCGGGTTGACCACAATCGCTATCCCATCGATGGCAATGGGGATCACCAGCAGGCCCTTTTCCTCATCTTTGCTCAGTTCCCGGGATGATGCTCCGATATCCGCAGTACCATCCTTTGCAGCCTTAATACCTGCGCTGGACCCACCACCAGCCACATTGATGTAAATCCCCGGGTTATCCTCCATAAAAGCATTAGCCAATTCCTCTGATAGAGGCTGAACAGAGGACGAGCCGGCGATATTGATTGTATTCTCCGGATCAGGACGGGAACAGCCGGGAAGACCAGCCAGAATAAGCAGCCCTATCAAAAGCACTCCCCACAAACTGCACCTTACCCCTGCAATTATCACAATCATCACCCATCTTTTCAGCCAACCATTCACCGGAATCGTTTCAGCCGCTTGGTTTCTATTTCAGAAGTCAGAGATACACACCTATATCATGCCCCATTATTTTTGTTTAAAATTAAGGAATTATTATTAAGATTGAATCTAGAAGAACTACACTCATTCAAATCAGAATATTATTGAATTTGCTGCCCCATATAACACAGAAGTTAGACAAAAAAGTTCTGGTCAATTGGTACCAGAACCCCTGATTTTCGAAACAGATGTTTTAAGCTATAAATTGAGCTCAGTGCGCTCACCCTTAACCATATAGTAGGTGGACTCCCCTACATTTGTTGCGTGATCCGCAATCCGCTCTAAAAACCTGGCAACTAAAAGGAGTTGTGCAGCCTGTTTGATGGTGTGTGGGTCATCAACCATAAGAAGCGAAAGCTCCCGAAAAACCTGATCATACAGCGCGTCCACCTCATGATCATAATCAATCAAACACTGTACCATTTCAGGGTCTTCCTTAACGTAAGCATCTAAACTGATTCTCGTCATCTTTTGAGCGATCTCCATCATCCGGGGTATATCTATCAGCGGCTTGATCAGCGGCTGCCCGGAGATCTGCAGGGTTACCTTAGCAATATCAACAGCCAGATCAGCCATCCGCTCTAAGTCTGTGATGATCTTGATAGCTGTGGTGATCACCCGAAGGTCCCGTGCCATCGGTTGCTGCAGAGCCAGCAGAGTGATACAGCAGTCCTCGATCTTTACTGTGAAATCATCTATTAGATCATCCCCGTCAATCACTTGTTGAGCCAGTTCATCATCCCGCTCTTTAAGTGATTTAACTGCAAGACAGATCGCCTCTTCCACCATAGTGCCCATTTTCAGCACATCTTCTTTTAACTTTGTGAGTTGTTCGCAATAAGATTTTCTAGCCACCGACTTCTCCCCTTTTCCTGCTAACCGAAACGGCCAGTAATATAGTCCTCGGTTTCCTTTCTGGATGGGTTGGTAAACAGCCTATTTGTTTCATCATACTCAATCAGTGAACCATTCAGCAGAAATGCTGTATATTCCGAGATTCTCGCAGCCTGCTGCATATTATGAGTTACAACAACTATAGTATAATCCTCTTTCAAATCATAAATAAGGTCCTCCACCCTGGCAGTAGAAATTGGGTCCAGGGCTGAGCAGGGCTCATCCATAAGAAGGACATCAGGCTTCACCGCTAGAGCCCTGGCTATACACAGCCTTTGCTGCTGCCCCCCGGATAACTGCAGAGCCGACTTACGGAGGTTGTCCTTCACTTCATCCCAGAGAGCAGCCTTCCTAAGGCTCCATTCCACAATTTCAGCGAGCTCTGCCGTATCCCGAACACCGTGATGGCGGGGACCATAAGCGATGTTTTCAAATATTGACTTGGGAAAAGGATTGGGCCTTTGAAAAACCATCCCTACCCGTTTGCGCAAGGCTACCACATCAACCTCCGGCTGATAAATGTCCTCCCCATCTAAAAGAACACTCCCCTCAATCCGCACCCCAGGGATCAGATCATTCATCCTGTTCAGTGTTCTGAGTAGGGTAGACTTGCCGCAGCCAGATGGACCAATCAGGGCGGTCACCTTATGTTCAGCAATGTTCAGATCAATATCTTTTAATACCTGGTTGGAACCATAGTAGAGATTTAGTTTGTGAATCTCAAACTTATTATCTCCCAAATCCTCCTTATACCCCCGATCTAAGGTAATACTAAATTTCATAAGGATGATTAACAATCTTTATATTATGTAAAGGTAGCCCTTGATTGATTAAGAAGACATTAAACAAATGGCAAAATATTTTTTTACCCCTCTTGTAATATTCTCCACAACATGTATAATAAAATACTAATACTGGTAACACGGTAGGAATTTATTTTGAAAAAATGCAGGATGGCAGGATGGCAGCATAGAGGAGTCTGATCTGACTCAGCTTAAGGCTGGTCCGGTTATTGATCAAACACTGATCATGGTTCCAGCGAGAGGATCGGCACTCCTATGCGGGAGTGCTTTTTTGTTTCTTTCGCTGCAAACCGCCCTCCTGCTCAGGAAAGGGGGATGGAAGAAGCAAACTTAACTCTATTTTTAATCCTGGAAGTACGGTATGACGGAGAGGAGGATTATTAATGCAGGCAAGTCAAATCAGCCACCACCCCCGGAAACAGAAAATCGAAATCCCCATTATCGGTAGTCCCTTTGATCGCTTAACCGCAGTGCTGGAGGAGTTTGAGCCGGGGGAAAAGAGATTTATCATCTATCCCGAACAGTGCGGTGTGAAACCCCGCACAGTTTCCCATGTAGTAGAACGGGAGGTAGAAGTGATTGTCCCCGCCCGGCTGCACATGTCAGTGCTGGATATGAACCGTTTCAGTATTGAACGGGTCGGGGGAGGGGGGATCGGCTTAGGGATCAAGATTCCCCTCAGAGCCAGGGTCCGCTCAACTAAAAGGCCAGAGATCGTGGTTAATGGTGAGCGCCCTTTGATCGCATTACATTTTGCACGGGTATTTAAAGAAATTCTCCAA
>DUSK01000128.1 GCA_012842275.1 Syntrophaceticus sp.
AGGGAAACCGGACCCCTGGTGCTCAAACTGTGAGCTTCCGGGGGAAAAGGTGCGGTCCCGCCACTGTGAGGGGGAGACTGGCCGCAGTAATCCACTCGAAGCGATGTCTGATAAGGATTTTATAATAAGGCATCCTTTGGGGAAGGAGCGGAAACAGCAATGAACCCAAGCCAGGATACCTGACTGTTCCTGAACACTGATAGCCCTACGCGGATAGGGGAGGTGGTCGATATTTATAATCTCAACTCAGTCCGTAGGACTGAGTTTTTTTAGCCCAATTTGCGCAGCTGGATGAAGATACTGAATTGATTGAGGTGCCGGATCCACGAAAACGGTTTTGAGTTCTATGCGCATGTAGTTGCTAATAAATATTCGGATTAAGAAAGAAGAGGTGTGATTATATGCTTATTTTGTGGAAGAGAGCACAGAGCCGAAACAGGAAGTTGTTTATTACATTGGCTGTGTTTTTTGTGTTGCTCAACTCGCCCCTCCCTGCCTATGCCATGCACATCATGGAGGGATTTCTCCCATTGAAATGGTGCCTTTTCTGGGGTGTGTTGGCCATTCCTTTCCTGATAGTGGGGTTTAGATCGATCAGCAAGACCATTGAAAAGAATCCTGATGTTAAGATGCTGTTGGGGGTCGCAGCGGCTTTTGCCTTTGTGTTGTCAGCGTTGAAGCTCCCCTCTGTGACCGGTAGTTGCTCTCATCCCACCGGAGTGGGTTTAGGTGCGATCCTCTTTGGACCGGCGGCAATGAGTGTTTTGGGGTGTATAGTTCTGCTCTTTCAGGCGCTCCTTTTAGCCCATGGCGGGCTCAGCACTTTGGGTGCCAATACATTCTCTATGGCGGTTATAGGCCCATTTGTCGCTTACTTTGTCTATAAGCTCTGCCAGAGGTTAAACGCACCTACCTGGCTGGGGGTTTTCCTGGCAGGTAGCTTGGGAAATCTGCTCACCTATGTAGCCACATCATTTCAGCTGGCTATGGCTTTCCCAGCAGAAGCCGGCGGTTTTGCGGCATCGCTCGTCAAGTTTATGGGTATTTTTGCGGTTACGCAGATCCCGCTGGCTATCAGTGAGGGTTTGCTCACAGTTGTTCTGTTCAACCTTTTGATTGTTCACAATAAACGGGAGTTGGAAGAGCTGGCGGTAATCTCATCACCCGCAAAGGAGGCCAGTTAGGATGAGGACTAAAAACATTATCTTGATCACTCTGGTGGTATTGCTCGCAGTTTTACCTCTGCTGATCCATAAGGGCGCTGAGTTTGGGGGAGCTGATGGGGAAGCGGAAGAGGCTATTATAGAACTGCATCCTGAGTATGAGCCCTGGCTGGAATCGTTCTGGGAGCCGCCCAGCGGTGAGATCGAAAGCCTTCTTTTTGCCCTGCAGGCTGCCATCGGTGCCGGATTTATCGGCTATTACCTTGGTTTTGTGAAAGGCAGAAAAGAGAGTGAGAAAGAGAAAAGAAGTGTCAGATCACTATAATCTGCTGCAGAAGGAGTGTCACAATGTTCAAAATAGACCAGTATGCCTATACCAATAGATTATCCGCTGTTCATCCTGCAGAAAAAATGATGATGGCTGGTCTGACCATGCTGATTTGTCTCATCTTTGCCTCACCCCCCGTATCTCTGCTGGTTCTCTTAATTATGACAGCAGTGATAATTATTTTTGCCGGTATACCGGGATATTTTTTGGGGAAATTGCTTGTTGTGCCAATGTTGTTTTTGGTGGTGGGCGTGGTTACTGTGGCGGTGACTGTCACCGGGGATAGCGGACTGCTGTTATGGGGGGTTAGCCTTGGCGGTTTGGCAGTTGGAGTTACTTCAGACGGCCTCTATAAGGCAGGAGAACTTTTTCTAAGGTCCCTGGGCGCAGTTTCCTGTCTTTACTTTCTTGCCTTGACAACGCCGATGACAGAGATCCTTTCCTTACTGGGGAAGCTCAAACTACCTCCACTGTTGATCGAACTGATGTCGATCACTTATCGCTTTATTTTTGTTTTGTTGGAAACAGCTGACCGCATCTATATTTCACAGGCCTCTCGCTGGGGGTATGCGACCTGGAAAAGTTCTTATTTTTCATTGGGACAGCTGTTGTCCAATCTTTTCAGCAAATCCTTATATAGCTCAAGGATGCTATATATGACTCTTTCATCAAGGTGTTATCAGGGGCAACTGCGGGTGTTGGATAAAAAGTATTGCTTATCCAGGAGAAATTTATGTTTGATTGCCGCGCTAGATATGATGCTGGCGGTTGTGGGTTTGTTAGCACGATGAACTGTTCAATAGCCGATTTGTTGTTGGAGGTGTCTTTGAGTGACTAGTGATAATGGAGCGGCGATAGAAACCGAGGGTCTGGAATTCAGTTATATCGACGGCACAAAGGCTTTAGCGAATGTAAGCATCAGGATACCTGCCGGTAAAAAGGTGGCTTTCCTGGGGCCAAACGGAGCCGGGAAAACAACCCTTTTCCTGCATTTCAACGGATTGGTCAAGCCTGATAGGGGAAAGGTTTATGTGTCAGGCAAAGAGGTGCGCTATGACCGGGCCTCTCTGCTAGAGGTCCGTAAAAAGGTGGGGATCGTTTTCCAGGATCCGGATACTCAGCTCTTTTCATCAAGTGTGAAACAGGAGATCTCCTTTGGCCCTCTTAACTTAGGCTTGTCAAGGGAACTTACTGAGCAGCGGGTTCGTCAGGCGATGGAGGATACAGGGATCTTGGATCTGCAGGACAAGCCCACTCATTTTTTGAGCTACGGTCAGAAAAAAAGGGTGGCTATCGCCGACATTTTAGCTATGCAGCCTGAGGTACTGGTCTGTGATGAACCCACCGCTTGGCTGGATGTGAAACACTCCCGGCAGATCATGGGGATTCTGGATCACTGTAATGCCAGGGGAGCAACTGTGATCATCTCAACCCATGATGTGGACATGGCCTATGCCTGGTCAGATTATATCTTTGTGATGAAGGATGGTCAGGTGATCAAAGAAGGTGTTCCATTGGAAATATTTTCTGACAGGCAGGTGCTTCAGGAAGCAGGGTTGGCTAAACCGGTTGTCTTTGAGTTGTCCGGAGAGTTATTAGGTAAGGGCTGCTTAAAAGAGGGAGCTCCTGCAAAAAGTGTCGAGGAACTGATTAGTAGGATCCGTAAAATGAATTGTTCTTCGGCTGACCTGTGCCAGCAGGGAAAACAGCCCTATGGGAAAGGAAATAATCTTTCCATAGAAATTAAGGATGTTGAGTGTTATAGCGAGCAGGTTAAAGCCTGGTTTTTCAAAAGTGGAGGTGATGACTTTATGAAAAAAGGTGTTATTGTCCTCGGTCATGGCAGCAGGCGCCAGGCCGCTAATGAAGAACTGAGCAAGTTGGTGGAAATGGTGCAGGCTAAGCTGGGAGCGCGTACAGAGCCCGCTTATTTCCAATTTGCAAAGCCGTCCCTTGCCGATGTGGTGGAGAGCTTTGTCAGCGAAGGGATCAGAGAGATCATTATTGTTCCTGCATTATTATTTCCTGGAATACATCTCATAGAGGATATTCCGGAAACCCTGGAAGAACTCAAACTTAAATATGGTGAAAAGGTGAACTTCCATTTGACCCCGGCATTGGGTGCTGATCCCCGGCTGGCGGAAATTATCATGGAAAGAGTGCAGTCAGTGAAAAAAAGCCCGGCTTCAAGATAGCGATTAGGCGCACAAAGATTTTTATATGCGATAACTTAAAAAACAGGCGGCTTTTCTTATAAATAAAGCCGCCTGTTGACAAATAGATGTTAACTTGTTGGTGTTTATTAGACACTATTATCAGACAGCTTACTGTTATACCCTTGACTATTCTGTCTTTGAAGTTTTTCTTGCAGATTTCTACTTGTTCTGCTCAATTATATTTTCTGCTCGAGCATGCATATTGGGGTAAAGGTCTGCCGGAACAAATTCTCTACCCAATGTCTGGAAAACCTTATACCTGGCGCACTGTGTTTTATCTCCCTCGCAGTACCGGCGTTTGTACAGTTGGCCCAGACCGCTTTCAATATCCATTTTGTCGTTGTAAAAGGGACAATTCTTCAAGTTTTCACACTTCATCTCCAAAAACCTCCCCTGCCAATTATATAGATCGTAGCTATGAAAAAGGAAAGACAAGTATATTATAACAGAATTTATTGCTACTTTGTACTAAGATAGCTACGTCCCCTGCGGAGGCCGTGGCGTTTTATTGCCGCGGCTTTTTGTTTACCTATATATCTGGAGCGTTTAAAGGGGACCATAGTGTAAAGTTTTTATAGGAGAAAACAAGAAGAAAAAGACAAGAGATCATCACTTTTGGTAAAATTGAATGCACCAAAACAAACCAACCAAAAGGAGAGGATCTCTTGTGAACAACATTGTAC
>DUSK01000129.1 GCA_012842275.1 Syntrophaceticus sp.
CAGTTCCAATACATCTTTAATAGTCCTCTGAGTTCTACCCAATTCCACAGTGAACTGTAAAGGAACATCTAATAATAATGAAATATTGCTCATCTCATGGGGGATCTGTTTTTCTTCTAAGGGAGCAAATTGAACCTGCTGCACAGTGATGCCAGCAGAGGCAGCCTTCTCCTCAGCAACTGCTTTTGCCATGGCCGGAGCTTGTTCAGTAGTTGGTTTTTGCATCTGTGCACCCTCACTGTATCCGATCTTCCCAATCAGGTATTCAGCAGTCTCTTTAGCAAAATCAATCGGTATCAACTGCATTATTTCACTGTCAATAATGCCTTCAATAGTCATACGGAAAACTATTTTCACCAATAGGTCACTATCTTTAGGCTGCTGAATATCCTCCTCAGCTAAGTTAACCACTCTTACAGATGGGGGAGAAATACTGATCTTCTTTTGAAAAACCGAAGACATAGATGTTGCACCGGACCCCATCATCTGGTTCATAGCCTCTCCAATAGCGCTTAAATGAATCTCATTCAGTTCTTCAGGAGCATCACTGGTATCCCCACCCATCATCAGGTCAACAATCAGAGCCGCATCACGTATTTTCAAAATGAGCAAGTTTTGCCCTTCTAATCCATCTGTGTATTGGACATTGACAATAACATATGGGAGAGGGTGATCATGCCGCAATTGGGACTGTGTGGTTATACTTATTTGGGGTGTTGTGATTTCCACTTTTTTACCAATTAGGCTGGAAAGAGTAGTAGCCGCAGTCCCCATGGTGATATTGGCAATTTCACCGAGAGCATCTTTTTCCATATCAGTTAACACATCGCTGTTAAATTCACCCTTGACTAAAGCATCGATCTCTGCCTGAGTTAAATCTTTTTCACTCACCATCTGAGCCTCCCTTCTCATTTACAGTTGTTATTTGAACAGCAATCCTATTATGAAAAACACCTGGTTTGGCGGTAAATTTCAAACGGTTGCCGATATAAACACCCAGATCTTGATCAATCCTTTGATCCAGTGCTACCACATCACCCACTTGTAATTCCAGTAGCTCCCTCACAGTAACATAACTGGAACCCAACATCACTTTCACCGGAACTTTAACAGAGGATAATTTTTCTTGTAAGTAAGAATGACGCTCTTGACTGCTGCCCTTTATATCTCTGGTGAACCAGTAATGGGCGCTTAACTTATCCAAAATCGGTTCTAATGCTAAGTAAGGTAAACAATAACTGATAATTCCATCAGCCTGGCCGATCTTGGCTTCTAGTGACACTAAAATCACCATTTCAGTAGGAGAAACGATCTGGGCAAATTGTGGATTGGATTCAATAGATGCCACCCTTGGTTGAAAATCAAGGACATTAGCCCAAACCTCTCTAGAGATATTGAGCATTTGCTGCCCGATACGCCCAATAATTGCCCGTTCTATTTCAGTTAAAGCACGGATTTTAAAAGGAAAACCTCCTCTCCCGCCAAAAAGAAGGTCGATCAGTTCAAAAGCCAGTGGTGTTTTTATTTCTAAAATTCCGTTGCCTTCAAGGGGCTTCATACTAAAAACCACCAATACCGAAGGATCGGGAATGGAACGTATAAACTCCTCATAGGTAAGCTGTTCCACAGTTATTAAAGAAGCCTGCACCCCTATACGCAGTTGTGCAGAAAGATAGGTAGACAATGTGCGCGCATAATTGTCATAGATCAGCTCTAATGTATTGATCTGTTCTTTGGAAAACTTGTTTGGTCTGCGAAAATCATAGGTTCGAATTTTTTTTGTCTGTTCCTCTTTGCGCAGCTCATCTGCTGTAATTTCTCCTGATTCAAGTGCGCTCAATAAAGAATCTATCTCATCCTGTGTCAGTATCTCAACCATAAGCGATACCCCCCGAAAAAACCTGTTACTGCATCACCAAGTCCGAAAAATAGATATCCTCTAGCTTGCCTGTGGTTAATACTGCATTGAGGTTTGTAAGTATTTCGTTCTTTAATTTGGTTCGATTCTCAGCAGAGAGATCATCGCTCTTTTTGCTGTTGAGTAAAACAATGATCCTGTCGCTTAAAACCGGGAGTTTTTCTTTAATTTCTTTTTCAAGCCCTTTATCATTCATTTCAAAAACAATGTTCACTTTTACATATTTCTTCTCTCCTCCGGATGCCAAATTAGTAGTTATTTCCCCCAATTCAAAAAGTGGACCTACTTGAGCAGCACTGCTTTGCTGATTATTACCTCCAACATAACTGGCACCGCTTTTTAAAACCATATAAACCATAAACAAAGCAATCACTGCACATAATGCAATTGCTGCACAACCGAATATTAAAACCTTTTGATTGATTACTA
>DUSK01000130.1 GCA_012842275.1 Syntrophaceticus sp.
CAGCTAACTTCCTCAACTGCCGCTTTGGCTTGGTGATCAACGGGCATCATATGCTGTAATATCTACATAACAACCTTCACAGCTTGCTACACTAGCAGGGATAAACCGATTATTATCAGTCATATAATAAGCCCACGGATACTTCCGTGGGCATGAGGCTGAGGAGGTAAATTAACCATCGTGTTTTTTCTTTGCTGCTCTCTGAACACTGCAAATGTTGTCTAAGGGTATAAGTATCTCCCGCACCCTTTGCTTGAAGGGTTTATCTACACCTGGCACAAAAGTGAGTACATCAATAGAGTCATCATCAGCTGTTAGCTCAATAAAGTCTTTTCCGATCAGGCCAGAATTCCTCCCACAGCTTTTTTAAAACAATTCCCACAGGAGTACTCCACATTGACTACTTTGCATTGAAACTCTTTATCAAGCCTTCCGGTAAAGTTTTCAAAAGGATTAAACATTCTTGCTTCAACTTTATTGTTTTCAGACATAGCATCCTCCCCCTTGTGCTTTTCTTTCATCATATGCCAGCACAATACCAGCTGTTACCATGAGAGATAATAATATGATAATTTATCCAGTAACATGAAACAGGTAATAAATTGTTTTCTTGTCATAGCCCATATCCCAGGGGCAATGGTAACGATCAACTGTATGGGAGTTGACCAGGGGGTATCCCTTTGAATCCCACCCTACAACAATAGCAACATGCTCTATTTCTCCGCCCATACCGTAGCCGATCACATCTCCCTTTTGCAGTTCTCCCACTGCACCTGCCGGAAATTCCTTAGTTGGTTGGATCAGCTCTGAAAAGGTCCCTTGTGCTATTAAACGCCCGCGACCGCTGTAGAGCAGCCAATCACAGAAATTTGGGGCTCTCACCCAGGCTTCACTGCCGCTGAAACCATCCTGGTCAATAGTATAAAACCAGCTCCCATCTAATGGAATCTTACCACCATTTTTATCAGCCAAGCATTGGGAAACATAATTGGCGCAATCTCCCCCCAAACCACTTAGGTCACCATATTCCTTAAGATTATACTGGTGGTTGTTCCCTGCCCCCCATGCCATACCTGCATATTGATCCGCATATCTGACAGCTGCTTCCCGGTCATAACTGCTTTTGTCACTATCCTTTTGAGAACTGCCGGTTACCTTTCCCTTTGGTCTTCCATCTGCCGGTGTTGGGTTAGGGGTTAGTGAATCATCCCCTAGACCATCTGTATAAAAATCCTGGCTAATCAGCCATTTTCCTTGATTTTTTTTCATTTTCATCCAGTGACGGGTGCCGATACCGAAGCGGTTGACAGTTGTTTCGCCTTTGTAAACATAACCGACCATCAGGGTTTGGTTGACAATCAGTTCAGCCTGATCCCCTTTTACTTCAAGCCAGGGTATTTTAATCTCAGATTTTGCTTCTATAAAGTTAACTCCTCGTTTTGTTACCCACTGCCGGACAAAATCCAGTTTAGCCTTTTCATGGGAGTGTGCCCAGCGGCCTAATTTTTCCTCTGTATAATAAAATGACAGTGCCTCTTTAGCAATTGAGTGATCAACAAGAGCCCTAGCCCTGCTATCAAATATTTTTTTAACAGTTTTTGTCACTTCAGCCTGTTTTGAATCAGTAGACTTATTGACTGAAAAGCCCAATGGCGGTGATATCAGAAATAATAAGAAAACAGTTATCAATGTTAGTAAGCGAATCCAGGTCTTTTTCTTCATAATGACATCCTCTCATCGGTGTGTCTGAGGAGTAGTTCAACAAATAGGATGGTCCTGAACCCGTTCTCATAGAACAGTTTTTGGAACCGTTTTTGAGCATGGTTTCAAAAGTTATTGTGTCCTTTTTAATTAAACTGTTTCCCGTTGATTGCTGCCAGTGAAGATATAAATAGCCATCCTCACAAATTAGCTAAAAAACACCAGCTTATTTTATCTAAAAATATTTTAAGACCAACATAAAATAAGGGAATATGGACCATGCTAAAAGAAGCAGGAGGTGTCCAGTCAGTTCATGCGCCCGCTGAAAAAACCAAAAAAAGCAGCCGAGATCAGGCAACAGAGGATCAATGCTCGGCTGGAGCAGATCCAACCTGACAAGGAGCTTTTGAAACAGCCTGTCAGTCCTGTTTTGGATTACAATGTTGAATTGTTTAAAAATATGTTTGCCGAGACCAGCGATTTTGTGGTGCGCCAGTTTCATTTTGGATCTAACAGGGAAATCCGTGTTGCTTTAATTTTCATTGACGGACTAGTAGATGCGACTGCCATTAGTGAGTCAATTTTTACACCCTTTATG
>DUSK01000002.1 GCA_012842275.1 Syntrophaceticus sp.
AGTGTTCTATCGCTTCCTCATACAGTCTGTCCTTGATCTCTTCTCTGCTACCGAGTTCTTGAAGCTCATCAACAGATACCGTCCCTGGACGCAGAAAAGCCTGTTCTCCATAATGGATAAGGCCTTCCAAATCCCAGTCTTCAGGGTATTTCCCTTCTGCGGTATAGCGCTCAACAGCACTATCAATAACCTTGGAAATCATCTCCTCCAGTGTCTCTCTCAGGTCCTCACCCATCAACACACGGCGGCGCTGACCATATATTACCTCCCGCTGCTGGTTCATCACATCATCATATTCCAGCACATGCTTACGCATCTCAAAATTGCGGGTTTCTACCTTT
The DNA here is from genome assembly GCA_012842275.1 of Syntrophaceticus sp. Classification (GTDB taxonomy): domain Bacteria; phylum Bacillota; class DSM-12270; order Thermacetogeniales; family Thermacetogeniaceae; genus DTU068. The sequence continues at coordinate 342 of DUSK01000002.1, forward strand.
TTCTGCGCGGACTCGATAGAACGTGTCACCAGAGGGTGTTCCACAGGCACACTATCATCCATTCCCAGCTTATCCATGATCCCGCTTATACTGTCAGAACCAAAAAGCCGCATCAGGTCATCTTCCAAAGAAACATAGAAGCGTGAAGAACCGGGATCCCCCTGCCTACCGGCCCGGCCCCGCAGCTGGTTGTCAATGCGCCTGCTCTCGTGGCGTTCAGTACCGATGATATGCAGTCCCCCAAGGGCAACCACCTTTTCATGTTCTGCATCTGTCTCTTTTTTATATTTTGCCACCAGCTTGCGGTACTCTTCACGAACAGAGGCCACCTCATCACTGGAGGGCCTTCCGTATTCAGCTGCTTCCGTTACTATCTCAGGGGCAATACCCCTGGCCAGCAACTCCTCCTTGGCCATGAACTCCGGATTTCCCCCCAGGAGTATATCGGTTCCACGTCCTGCCATGTTGGTGGCTATGGTCACCATCCCAATCCTGCCAGCCTCGGCAATGATTTTTGCCTCCTGTTCATGAAACTTGGCATTCAGTACCTGGTGGGGAATCCCCTTTTTTTTCAGTAATTTGCTTAAATACTCCGACTTTTCAATAGAAATAGTGCCCACCAGGACCGGCTGTCCCCGTTGATAGCACTCAGCAATCTCCTCTACCACTGCTGCAAATTTGCCCTGTTCAGTGCGATAAATGGCATCAGGGTAATCGTGGCGGATCATTGGCTTGTGTGTAGGGATCACCACCACATCCAAGCCGTATATCTTGCGGAATTCATCCTCCTCTGTAGCTGCTGTACCTGTCATACCGGCCAGCTTCTCATACATCCGGAAATAGTTCTGGAAGGTAATAGTTGCCAGAGTCTGGGACTCCCGCTCAATACGCACCCCTTCCTTGGCTTCAATGGCCTGATGCAATCCCTCACTGAATCGCCTGCCGAACATAAGGCGCCCTGTGAATTCATCTACAATAATCACCTGCCCATCTTTGACCACATAGTCCCGGTCCCGCTTCATCAGGGCATGGGCGCGCAAACCCTGGTAAACATGATGGGCCAGTTCCAGGTTATCTTCATCAGAGAGATTCTGTACACCTAAAAGTTCTTCTACTTTCCTGGTTCCCTCTTCGGTCAGGGCCACAGTGTGGAGCTTTTCATCCACCTGATAATCCTTATCCTTTTTCAACTTGGGAATAACCCGGGCAATTTTATAATACAGATCAGTTGGTTTATCAGCCTGTCCGGAGATGATCAAAGGTGTCCTGGCTTCATCGATTAAGATGCTGTCTACCTCATCCACAATTGCGTAATGAAGGACTCGCTGGACCATCTCCTCCCGGCGCATAGCCATATTATCCCTTAAATAATCAAAACCGAATTCATTATTGGTGCCGTAGGTAATATCAGCATTATAGGCTTTTCTGCGCTCCTCTGCGGTCAAGCCGTGGACTATTAAACCCACACTAAGCCCTAGAAAGCGGAAAATACCTCCCATCCACTCACTGTCCCGTTTGGCCAGATAATCGTTTACAGTAACAATATGTACCCCTTTACCGGTCAAAGCGTTCAGGTAAGCAGGCATCGTTGCCACCAGTGTTTTTCCTTCACCTGTTTTCATTTCAGCAATTCTACCCTGGTGCAGCACAATGCCGCCCATCAACTGTACATCAAAGGGACGCATCCCCAAAACCCTAGAGGATGCCTCCCTGACTACAGCAAAGGCTTCAGGGAGTATTTCATCAAGTGTTTCTCCTTGAGCTATTCGTTCTTTGAACTCCTCAGTTTTTGAGCGGAGGGCATCATCGGTGAGTGCTTTGATCTCAGACTCCCAGGAATTGATTATATCTACAATCTTTTTTAACCGTTTTACTTCACGTGCATTATCATCAAACAGATTTTTTAGTGCGTTAAGCAATTGCTACACCCTCTTTCTCCCAATCCTTTTCATTTTAACACCTCTTACCCACCCATGACAACAACGATACACTCTGATAAAAAAGACCCCTGCTATCAGGGGTCCTCAGATCCTGTCTCTTTATATATATAAAGATATAAAAAAGTTTACTGGTACTCTTAGTACTCCGGTTCAATGAGGCCGTAGTTTCCGTCCTTTCTTCTATAAACCACATTGGCCTGACCGGTTTCGGCATTGCTGAACACAAAGAAATCATGGCCGAGTAAGTTCATCTGCATTATCGCCTCATCGACCAGCATCGGCTTGATGGGGAAGTGCTTTGTTTTCACAATGATGCGCTCATCTTTTTTGGTATCGTCAGTATCCTCACCCATTTCGGCGATCAGATCCTTAAGACCCTGATGGCGCAATTTACGGTAGAGCTTGGTGCGGTATTTGTGTATCTGTTTTTCTAGCTTTTCTGCTACCAGGTCCACTGCCTCATAATAATTCTCCCTGCTCAATTCTTCGCCCCGCAGAATAATACCGCCATTGAGAGGGATCGTGACCTCCACAGAATAGCTGTCACTTACTGTTGAAACAACTACCTGTGCTTCCTGGATGGAATCAAAATAGCGGGTTAACTTTGAC
>DUSK01000131.1 GCA_012842275.1 Syntrophaceticus sp.
ATGATGTCATTCAGCCAGGTGATCTAGTCTATATCATGGCCCGCACCAAAGATATGAAGTCTATTGAAAAACTTTTTCTTACCAATAGAAAGCCGATAATTGAGAATGTGGTTATTTTGGGTGGGGATCTGATCGGGTATTACCTGGCTCAGGAACTGGAGAAGAAAAACTATATTGTCAAGCTGATTGAAAAGGATAAGAAAAAATGCCGGGAGATCGACAGTCGTTTGGAAAAAACCCTCGTGATCAACGGAGATGGAACAGATATTGATCTCTTAATGGAGGAGAATATAGGTCTGGCTGATGCCTTTGTGGCGGTGACCGATGATGATAAATTGAATTTGCTGGTCTGCCTCATTGCCAAAGAACTGGGAGCTAAAAAAACCTTTGTGCAGATCCGCCGCTCTGACCTGATCCCATTGATTGACCATGTAAATGTAGATAAGGTGATTAGCCCCAGGATGTTTACAGCAGGTTCAATTTTACGCTTTATCAGGGGAGGGTATGTTTCATCTGTTACCTTGCTGGGGGATACTGATGCAGAAATGATCGAATTGGACATCACTGAGGATGTGCCGGTTGTGAACAAAGTGCTGAAAAATATTAAACTGCCTAAAGGAACACTGGTGGGAGCGATTATGCGGGACAAAAATGTGATCATTCCCGGTGGGAATGATATCATTAAGGCAGGGGACCGGTTGACTCTGTTCACAGTTCCGGAGAATATCCCCAGGCTCGGTGCTTTTTTTGAGCCCCGGAGGGTTATCAAAAGATGAATATCCGCTTGATCATCAATTTAATGGGGAAAGCCCTAACTTTTCTCGGGTTGTTTATGATTTTGCCGCTGCTGTGGGCTCTTTACGACCAGGGGCCTGACAGACTAGCTTTTATTATTTCAATTGTAATCACAATTTCTTGTGGTTTGCTGATCATGTGGTTAGTGCCGGAAAAGGGGGAGATACGCTATAGGGAAAGCTTTGTCATAGTTACTCTGGGCTGGCTCCTGGTTTCACTTTTTGGGTCACTGCCTTTTATTTTATCTGGTGTATGCACCAGTTTCTCAGATGCTTTTTTTGAATCAGTTTCAGGCTTTACCACCACAGGGGCGACTATCTTTACTGATGTGGAAATACTGCCCAGGGGTATTCTCTTCTGGCGAAGCCTGACCCTCTGGTTAGGGGGAATGGGTATTATTGTGTTTATGGTCGCTCTCCTGTCCCAGTTGGGAGTGGGAGCCAACCGCATCTTTCGGGCAGAGATCCCCGGGATCGCCACCAAAATTTTACCCAGGATCAGTGAAACAGCCCAGGTCCTTTGGATTACCTATCTGGTGTTAACCCTTTTGGAAACTGGTATATTGTGTTTGCTGGGAATGCCTCTATTTGATGCCATTTGCCATTCCTTTGGTACTGTTGCCACCGGTGGAGTTACCATAAGGAATGGGGGCATCGGTGCTTACCCTGTTAAATCCATCCAATGGGTAATCATTTTATTTATGTTTTTGTCCGGTATTAATTTTGCGCTTTATTACCAGGCTTTGCGCGGCCGCAGCTTAAAGACCTTTTGGCGGAATGAAGAGTTTCGCTTATATACAGCAATTATCTTGGTGGCAACTGTTATCATTGCTATCAGCACACGCCAGCTGTTCAGCGGTGGGGAAGAGCTGATGAGAACATCTCTCTTTCAGGTAGTTTCCATTATGAATACTACCGGTTATACCACAACTGATTTAAATACATGGCCCTATACTGCCCAGGCGCTTTTAATCACTTTGATGTTTATCGGGGGGTGCTCTGGGTCCACCAGTGGTTCTATCAAAATAGGGAGGATATTGGTTCTACTAAAGGAGGGGTTGATAGAGATCAGGAAGTTAATCCACCCCAGAGCGGTTATTTCTCCCAAAATTGAAGGAAAAACCATATCTGTGGAACTTGTTAATAATATCCAGCAGTTCTTTTTTTTATATATTACCATTTTTGTAATATCAGGTATTATTATGACTGCGATGGGGTTGGATTTGACCAGTGCGTTTACTTCTGTTGCCGCTTCCCTCACCAATGTGGGGACAGGTCCCGGTGCAGCAGGGTCTGCAGTTACTTATGCGGACCTGGCAGACCAGGGGAAATATTTTCTCAGCTTTTTGATGATATTAGGGCGTTTGGAGATTTACACAGTTTTTATTATTTTTTCACCAAGTTTATGGGAATAGATTTTTCTTGAAGGAGATCCACAAATCATCTAGAATATGATATAAATATATATAGGGGGGCAGAGGAATAGAGCCATTAAATTGAAAAAGCTCTGTTCCGTTCTGATGGGGCACGCTAAAGGGGCCTGATTCCAAATATTTATAGCTGCTGTTGGAATAAAACTAATGCAGAGCACTTATCTTTGTATCTGAAATTTATTAGTCCAAACTGCAGCAAATCTCCATTAAACAGCAGGCAAGAATTTTCCTGGTATGATTATTGCATAATAGATATAACAGTATAAACTAGCGGCCCCCGAAGCTGTCGGTTTACCTCCCAAATCAAAATATAAATAACCGGCAGCTTCTTTTTATTTTGCTTCGATAAAAGGGGCGAAAGTTACAATTACTGCCGGTCCTCGATTCCGGCCGGCAGTTATACCAGTCTAGAGGTTATCATTTTAGCCCTCAATTTTATTTTTTTGTTTCCATTTCTTTCAGGATATAGTCGTAGAGCAGATACATATCATCATAGGGAAACTCATATTGAACCTTTTTCTCTTCCTGCTTGGGGACTAATTTTAAAGTTTCTTTTTTATCCTCTTTAACTACTTCCTTCAGTACTACTGCCATTTAGTATCACTCCTTTCAGGCTGATGCCTTGTTATTTTTTTCACTTATTTTTATAAGCAAATAGCATGCCAGAAAACAGATTAGTTAGAAAGAAAATTAAAAATAAAATTGACTTGTTACGAAAGGTACAAAGTTTGGAGCAGATAGCTGGGTACAAGTGAAAAATGAATCCAGAGATTATATAACGAAAAAACGGCACAATAACGAAAAAGCGGCATCATATGCCGGAAATAGGGAAGGGATTGGAATCTATTTGTAAGTTGTCAGCCATACTAATGTTATAAAGCAATGGGGATGAGACAGATGCCTGTATCGGAAAAAACTTATATATCAATTGAAGGCAGGGAGTTGCAGCTGTCGAATCTGGACAAGGTTTTGTATCCAGACAGCGGTTTTACAAAAGGGGATGTGATCAAATATTATAATGCTATAGCGCCGGCATTGCTGGTACATCTCAAAGACCGGCCGGTAACCTTTAAGCGGTATCCCGATGGTGTTGAGGGCAAATTTTTTTATCAAAAGGAGTGTCCTGAACACCGGCCATCATGGCTGCAGACTATTCCGGTCAGTGGTGATAAACGGAAGCGGGAGATAAACTATTGCAGTTTGAATGACTTGCCTTCACTTATTTGGGCAGCGAACCTTGCGGCTCTAGAATTGCATCCCTCTCTAGCGAAGGGAGCAGATCCTTTTACCCCAACTGTTTTGGTTTTCGATTTGGACCCAGGTCCACCAGCAACAATTGTGGAGTGCTGTTTGGTGGGAAAGCTGTTGCGGGATATACTGAGCGACCTTGGTCTGCACTGTTTTCCTAAAACCTCTGGGCTGAAAGGGCTGCAGGTTTATGTGCCCCTTAACAGGCCTGTGAATTATGAGCAGACAAAGGGTTTTGCCAGGGCTTGTGCTGAACTCCTTGAGGAAAAGCATCCCGATCTGGTTGTTTCTAAAATGAATAAAGAACTGCGTAAAGGAAAAGTTTTTATCGATTGGAGCCAGAATGATTTTCATAAAACAACGGTTTCGGTTTATTCCTTAAGGGCAGGGAAAAAGCCCACAGTTTCCACTCCCCTTCTGTGGGAAGAGCTTGAGGCAGTTATTAAAAATAAAAATCCGGAGTCGCTGGTCTTTGAGGTAGGTCAGGTTATTGAACGTTATAATCATTATGGCGACCTGTTCGCTCCGGTTGCTGTTATGGAGCAGGAACTGCCTTTTAAAATGAGTTAAAAAACTAAAACCCACACAGTTCGGTGGGTTTTAAGAAATATATAGTTTATACATTATATCAAATGACAGGCTACCTGGTGTTTGCTGTCCCCTTTGAACTCCGGTTCTTGTTGGGCGCAGATATCTTTTGCGAACCGGCAGCGTGTGTGGAAACGGCAGCCTGCAGGAGGGTCGATGGGGCTCGGCACATCCCCCTCCAGAATAATGCGCTTGTGTTCTTTTGCTATCTTCGGATCCGGTGTGGGGATAGCAGAGAGAAGCGCCTGTGTATAAGGGTGCTGGGGGTTGGCAAACAATTCATGACTGTCTGCAATTTCAACTATTTTCCCCAAATACATCACCGCTACTTGGGTACTGATGTGCTTGACCATAGCCAGGTCATGGGCGATAAACAGGTAGGTCAAGCCTAAGTTCTCCTGCAGTTCCTCCAACAAATTGATCACCTGTGCCTGGATGGAAACATCCAGTGCAGAAATGGGCTCATCACAGATGATGAATTCCGGTTCTACTGCCAGGGCTCGGGCGATACCGATGCGCTGGCGCTGGCCACCGCTGAACTCGTGGGGATAGCGGGTGGCGTGTTCCGCGTTAAGGCCAACCATCTGTAGGAGTTCATGGATCCGATTTTTCCGGGCATTCCCTTTGGCCAGACGGTGGATATCCAGCGGTTCTCCGATAATGTCACTCACGGTCATACGGGGGTTGAGGGAGGCATAGGGATCCTGAAAGATCATCTGGATCTGGCGCCTGATGCTCTTCATCTCGTTGGGTTTAGCGGATACGATATCTTTGCCCTTAAAAATAACCTTTCCGGAAGTTGGTTCATAAAGACGCATAATGGTGCGACCGACAGTGGTCTTCCCGCAGCCGCTTTCCCCAACCAGACCAAGGGTTTCCCCTCTTTTGATAGTGAAACTCACATCATCGACAGCTTTCAAAAGGGATGATTTGCCAAAGGTTTCTCCAGCAACGGGAAAATATTTTACTAAATTTTTTACCTCCATAATTGTTTCATTGTTATTCATGCTCTCGCCTCCAGTTCAGCGGCTTCTTTAATTGCTGCAGCCGCGGGGTGGAGCAGCCAGCAGGCGGCTTTGTGACCGTTGTTTATCTGAAAGTCCGCTGGGTCATGTTCTACACAGACTTTCATGGCATACTTGCACCTGGGCATAAAGGCACAGCCTGCAGGTGGTTTAATCAGATCAGGCGGCTGACCCGGGATTGGTACCAGCCGGCGTTTTTCCTGGGAATGAATGCTGGGGACAGATTTCAGAAGCCCCCATGTGTACGGGTGTTGAGGGTTATAAAAAATATCTTCAATACTTCCGCTTTCTATGATTTTACCTGCATACATCACAACTACCCGGTGGCAGAGGTCGGCAACAATACCCAGATCGTGTGTGATGAGGATGATAGCTGTGTCCAGACGTTTTTGAATATCTTTCATCAGTTCCAGGATCTGGGCCTGAATGGTGACATCCAATGCTGTTGTGGGTTCATCTGCGATCACCAGCTTGGGTTCACAGGCCAGGGACATGGCGATCATTGTCCTCTGGCGCATACCACCGCTAAACTCATGGGGGTACTGATCATAACGGCGCTCAGGATGGGGCAACCCTACCAAATTTTCCATCTCCAGAGCGCGTCTTTTTGCATCTTCTGTGCTTACCTTCCTATGCATCCTGACCCCTTCTGCAATTTGTTTCCCTATCTTCATTGTGGGGTTCAAAGAGGTCATGGGGTCCTGAAAGATCATGCCGATTTCATTGCCCCGCACCTTTTCCATTTCTCTTTCAGAGAGTTTTAGTAAATCTTTTCCCTGAAAAAGGATTGAACCTCCGGCGATTTTGGCAGGAGGGGACTGCAGCAAGCGCATAATGGATTGGACAGTCACACTCTTCCCACACCCGGATTCACCGACAATGGCCAGAGACTCGCCCTTTTCCAAAGTGAAGCTAATACCCCGTACAGCCTGGACCTCACCGGCCGGGATGAAGAAAGATACACGCAGGTCTTTTACCTCTAATAGTGCTGTCACTTAGATCCCTCCTATTTCCTGAGCCGCGGGTCCAGTGCATCACGCAGCCCGTCACCGAGTATATTGAAGGCTAAAATTGTTAAGCTGATAAA
>DUSK01000132.1 GCA_012842275.1 Syntrophaceticus sp.
AAACTGGAGAAGGTTGTTGTCAATATGGGGGTCGGTGAAGCGGTACAGAATCCCAAAGCCTTAGAGGCTGCGGTAAACGATATGCAGGTAATTACTGGGCAGAAACCGGTAATCACTACAGCAACCAAATCTATTGCGGCTTTTAAACTACGTGCTGGGATGAAGATCGGCTGCAAGGTGACCCTCCGGGGGGACCGGATGTATGATTTTATGGAAAAGCTGATTAATATTGTCCTGCCCAGAGTTCGGGATTTTCGGGGTGTTTCACCGAAATCCTTTGATGGCAGAGGAAACTATACTCTTGGTTTGCGGGAACAGGTTATCTTTCCAGAGATCGATTACGACAAAATTGATAAAGTGCGCGGCATGGATATAACAGTGGTCACTACAGCAAAAACCGATGAAGAGGCCCGGGAACTCTTGAGATTGATGGGAATGCCTTTCCGGGAATAGAGCCTTGAGAGCAAAAGGAGGGAAGATGGTGGCCAAAAAATCGCTGATGATAAAGCAGCAGAGAAAGCCAAAATTCAAAGTCAGAGCCTACAACAGGTGTCCGCTTTGCGGCAGACCCCGGGGCTACCTGCGTAAATTTGGAATGTGCCGTATATGTTTCCGCAAACTGGCGTACAATGGTCAGATCCCTGGTGTTGTCAAATCCAGTTGGTAAAACGGCACAGAGGAGGTTGAAGAATGGTTACAGATCCCATTGCTGATTTCTTGACCAGGATTCGCAACGCGAATCAGGTTTACCGTGAGTGGGTGGAAATCCCTGCCTCCAATATGAAGCAGTCACTTGCGGAAATAATGAAAAACGAGGGATATATTAAAAATTACGAATACATCAATGATGGGAAACAGGGAATTTTGCGCCTTTACATGAAGTATGGTCCCAATAAGCGCAGGGTGCTGACTGGGTTGAAACGGATCAGTAAACCGGGCTTAAGGGTTTATGTGAAGAAAGATGAAATTCCTAAGGTGCTCGGTGGTCTTGGAGTGGCTGTAATTTCCACATCCAATGGCTTAATGACAGATAAACAGGCCAGAAAAGAAGGCCTGGGCGGTGAAGTAATTTGCTATATTTGGTAGGGAGGTGGTACCATGTCTAGAGTGGGGCGCCTTCCGGTAACAGTACCGGCAGGAGTCGAAGTAAAGGTCAATGATCACCTGGTAACTGTCAAAGGTCCAAAAGGGGAACTTATACATAAAATTCATCCAGATATGCAGGTTACTGTTGAGGATGGTCAGGTGTTTGTGACCCGTCCCTCTGATGGCAAACAGCATCGCGCCCTCCACGGTTTGACCAGAGCGCTGGTGCAGAATATGGTGGATGGTGTAACCAAGGGCTTTACTAAAACCCTTGAATTGGTGGGGGTAGGATATCGTGCTGCACTTCAGGGGAAAAAGTTGGTCCTGACAGTAGGGTACTCACATCAGGTGGAAATTGAACCGGAAGACGGATTGGAGATTGAAGTACCCGCAGCTAATAAGATCATTGTCAAAGGGATAGATAAGGAAAAGGTTGGTGCTCTGGCTGCCAAAATAAGAGCTGTGAGAGAACCTGAGCCTTATAAAGGCAAGGGCATCAAATATGAAAATGAAGTGATCCGGCGTAAGGCTGGTAAAGCGGGTGTTAAAGGGAAGTAAGGGGTGAAAAAATGCCAAAAGAAACGCGAGCAATGAAGCGCAAACGGAAACACCTGCGGGTTCGCAAAAAGGTTCTTGGTACACAGGAGAGGCCGCGGCTTAACATTTATAAAAG
>DUSK01000133.1 GCA_012842275.1 Syntrophaceticus sp.
ACAATGTTGTTCACAAGAGATCCTCTCCTTTTGGTTGGTTTGTTTTGGTGCATTCAATTTTACCAAAAGTGATGATCTCTTGTCTTTTTCTTCTTGTTTTCTCCTATAAAAACTTTACACTATGTTTGTATTTCTTTTGCTTCCCTTTCTTTCCCTGCAATTTCCAGGTTGCATCTACTGAGGAGAGCTGTCACTGTAAAGGCAGCTCCCAGAATGGCCAGGTCATCACTGAGCAGCATCCCCAGCATCCCGGCTAAACCCAGCCCAACAGGGCATTCCAGGATGGTGTAATCTCCCTTCTTGAGACGCAGTTTGGCATTGATTCCCTTTTCCAGTGTTTCCTTGAGTTTTTCGCACAAGTACCCTCCCTGCAGTTCCTCTTCCAGCAAAACCAATGCACCCACAACATCACCAGATGCCCTGTCTAAAGCTTCCTTGGCCTCTCTATAACTCACACCCATCCGTTCTCTGATCAGATCAATTTTTTGCAACAGCTGTTCATCCATAAGATCACCCTTCTACTCCTAATCTTCCCTCACTACTGCTTTTTATGCCTTATAGTTTCACTATCCCGAAAGGCATCTAAAAAAAAGCGGGACTGCAGCTTAACATCCCCGTGGTAGGTTAAAAACTTTTGGAGAAGAGTTGCCATCTCTCGGAGTATCTTAGGGTTGATCTTGGCTCTTACAACCTTCTGCAGTGGGCTGCGCAGGATATAACCCATCACCCCAAGGGCTGCCGGTGACAGGGGAACAGCTTCTTTACAATGCTCTGCGCAGGCGGGACAGATCACTCCACCCCGTTCGATACTGAACAATACCTGCTGTGCACCCTCCCCGACAGCAGGGTGATCACCCATCACACAGCCGGTTAGGCGCGGCCTGTATCCAAGGATATCTAAAAGTTTTAGTTCGAAAACTCTGGTTAAAAGCTCAGGGTCCCCATCTTTCAAGGCCCTGAAGGTGGAGAGGATTAAATAAAACACCCTGGGCTGGGGCTCCCGGTCCGGTGTGAGGCGGTCCACCAATTCTGCACAGTAGCTGGCAGCGGTAAAGAGTTCCAAGTCCTGCTCCAGGTAGGAAAACTGCTCCTCTGCCTCCCCTTGCGAAACTGTGTCCAGGGTCTTTCCGGTATAGAGCAACAGGTAGGTATGGTTGAACAACTGCACCGCTCCCCGCAGGCGGCTGGTGGGCTTGCGCACACCCTTAGCAATGGCTGAAACCTTTCCTGCCTCTCTGGTATAAAGAACAAGAATTCGGTCCGCCTCCCCGTAAACCCTGCTCCTGAGAACAATGGATTCCGCTTTATAAATGCCCATAAAAACCCTCCCTCTGCTATTATAATGGGAAGGGGACTCTTATGATAACCACTTCGGTTTGCCCACTGCGGTCACTGTTATTCTTGTTTCCAAGAGGATATTCCATCCCGGAATAAATACTTCTTCTTTCTCTGCATTTAATTGATAATCTGCGGCACCTGCTTTTTCCACCTGAACTGCAGCTTTTTTCGAAGCCTCAGCCTGAGCATAATCAAGGGCATCATCATAATTATCAAATACCCTTCGTTCCCATGGGGCATGAACAATGTACTGTTCATCATCATTCCTTATGATAACCTGAACAACCTCCACAACATTGCCTGATGCTGCTCCGACAGCATTAGCAATTTCGGCGTTGGGGGGTATGATCAGGTCCAGGTTTAATTTGCTGGCAACTTCGGGCAAATAAACACTTACAGGAGCGCCGATAGCAACCAAGGGCAGATTAAACTCAAGTCTGCAGCCCATTAATCTGTCATCTTTTTTAGGCTGCAGAATCTTGTCGATGAAATACATAGCCCCTTTTTCATCCTGAATGTCAAAATCTTTGCCCTCGAAATTGACCACACTCTGCATTATGCTCAGAGCTATTTTATCAATAATGGCCTCCATCGCTAAGTCAAGAAACTCCTGATAGCTTTTTCCCATTTTATGAGCCAGCATTTTGACACCTAAAATGGATGCATCCCTATTCCACTGTACATAACGGCCAGTGGCATGCAAGATATCGGTAGGGGTTACAGAGGCTTTATTCAAAACACCCATTTCCACCAAACGGCTCAGGTCTAAGAAAAAGGTTTTTATCCCCATCTGATCAGCTAAAAACTGCTGTGTATGGGGCTGCTCTTTCAGCAGTTGAACAGCTTCCCTTTCTGTGGTCGTCATTTGCACAGCTATGTTCTGCTGCATCAAAATGTAAACATCAGTTGGCTGGCCATAAAAAGAGCTGAAATTTTTAGTTTCCCACTGCAGGCTCAATTCTTCCATCAGATGAGGATATCTAGCGGCAGCCATAGCCAAGGGCCATACCCTCTTTGGCCCGATGATCAGTTTTTTGTCTTTGTCTATCTGAATGTAACTATCCCCGCCGATACCATAGGTGTTGATCTCTGCTGCCTTGACACGGGTTCTCCACCCCCCGACAACAGCTCCTTCATCATTGATCTTCGGCACCTCATTGGTAAGAACTGCAATATCAGTGGTGGTTCCGCCCATATCCAATACCAGGGCATCCTTTGCTTTACCGCAGTAAACAGCTCCGTAGATGCTGGCAGCAGGGCCCGAGAGCAGTGTTTCAATGGGTCTTTCCCTGGCCACACTCTCGCTCATCAAACTGCCATCACCTTTGACAATCATTAATGGGGCATTAATCCCCTCTTCCTTTAAGACCTTTTTTACTGATTCAATCAATGAAGCTATGATGGGCAGCAGTTTAGCATTTAGAACAGCGGTGACCGCTCGCTCATAAAATCCTAAAGAACTGGAAAGCTCATGGCCGCACACTACCGGCACATCCATCATTTCTCTTACCAGTTCACGCGCTTGCTGTTCGTGTTCCGGATTGCGAACACTGAAAAAGCTGGAGATAGCCACAGCTTCGACCCTGCCGCACATCTTCCGGATAGCATTGCGAACTTCCTCAACATCCAATTCCGCCTGGGGTTTGCCGGCTGCATCATGTCCGCCCTTGACGATTTCACAAATAGCAGCCGGTAGTTTGTCGATGGGCTCACTGCCGATCAACAACAGGCCAACCTCACCGCCGCGCCCTTCTACTACCGCATTGGTCGCCAGAGTAGTAGACAAGGCAATCATTTTAACATCATGTACAGCATCGCATTTTAGTTCCTGAAAACACTCTGTAATACATCTGGTTAAATCATCATGAGTAGTAAGCACTTTGGCTTTAGCGACAACCCTTTGATTGGTCACATCAAGAATAATCCCATCTGTGTAAGTCCCACCTGTGTCTATTCCTAGTACCAGTGACAAGTAAATGCCTCCTATCCTGTAACATTTATTAATTGGAGATATACGATATTTTCTGTTTATTTTCCTTTTTAAACACATAAAACCCCATAGACAACTATGAGGTTTTATGTGTTATATTAATTATTCAAATCTAGAACCCTTCCTTGATCAGGGTTCCAGCCCCAACCCTTTTCTCTTGGCTGCAATGTGGTCCAGAATCAATCCTGCAGCTTTTAAGGGATCAGTCTCCACAGCAAAGGCCGCTCCCAGCACCTCCTGAGCACCTTTTGTCAGGAGTTCTGTCAATTTCTTAGCCCCCAAGACCGGTGGCACAGTCCCCAGAACTGTGAAAACACCTGATCCGATCACATAAGCTCCGATGGAAACAGCTTTCTCAGACATCCATTCCGGAGCTGCCCCTGCTGCAGGCAGGTCGCTGATATCAACACCCAGGGCATTGG
>DUSK01000134.1 GCA_012842275.1 Syntrophaceticus sp.
AGGAGAAGCCTTATGATATAATGCATTCAAGGTGCATCTAGTCTATCTCCATAAAGGATGTGAGAGGGATGCCGATTCCCGCTCGTTTTTACTGGATGATTTTTAAGTACACTGGATCACTGTATGCATTTATGCTCTATCGCAAATATTTGTATCACTAATATATGTGATATAGCAAAATTGCAAACAGCAAAAAGCAATGACCGGGAGGAGTAAGTAAGCAGAGGGCCTTTCAGGGAGGCTGTATCAGAGACTGGGAGTACAGCCAGGATCCGGCTTGCTGAAGTTCGCCTGTGAGCTGCACTATTGAACGCGTAAATGGCCAGTAGATGGTGCCGGTTGTACCGTTAACATCAAGCATTACCCTAAAGAGGGCCGCAAGGCCAAGAAGGGTGGTACCGCGCGGGTTATCAAGCCCCCGTCCCTTAGCAGGCGGGGGTTTTTCATTGTTGGAAAAAGGGGTGGATATCAGGGTGGAAAAGGAAATAAGAAAGATTAAAGAGAGCGCTTTAGCAGATCTGAAAAATGCCGGCAGCAGGGATGAGCTTCAAGGGCTGCGGGTCAAGTATTTGGGAAAAAAGGGACAGCTGACCAGGGTTTTAAGGGGCATGGGCAGTGTTCCTCCTGAGGAAAGGCCTCGCTTGGGAGAACTGGCCAATCAGGTGCGCCAGCTGATCGAAGAGGAGCTGGACAAACGGTTGGCGGTACTGGATGCTGCAGAGAAGGAAAGAAAATTGGCAGAGGAAGCTATTGATGTGACTCTTCCCGGCCGGCCCGTACAATTTGGCCATAAACATCCTTTATCGATAATAATGGCTGAGATAAAGGATATTTTTACTGCCATGGGCTTTAAGGTGGCAGAGGGGCCTGAGGTGGAATATGATTATTACAATTTTGAGGCGTTGAATATTCCCAAAGGCCATCCAGCCCGGGATATGCAGGATTCTTTTTATTTCAGTGAGGAGGTACTACTGCGTACCCATACCTCCCCTGTGCAGATACGTGTGATGGAAAAAAGGGTACCCCATCTTCCAGTTAGAATTATTGCACCAGGTAAGGTCTACCGGAGGGATGATGATGCTACCCATTCACCGATGTTTCATCAGGTGGAAGGGTTGCTGGTCGACAGGCAGTGTACTCTTGGGGACCTGAAGGGAGTGTTATTGAGCTTTGCCAGGCAGATGTTTGGTCAGGATCGGGAGATCAGATTAAGACCCAGCTTTTTCCCTTTTACAGAGCCCAGTGCTGAGGTGGATATATCCTGTATCAACTGCAGTGGAAAGGGCTGCCGGGTCTGTTCAAATACAGGTTGGTTGGAGATCCTGGGTTGTGGGATGGTACACCCTAAAGTGCTGGCCAATGCAGGATATAACCCAGAGGATGTTGTGGGTTTTGCTTTCGGTATGGGTGTGGAGAGGATTGCCATGCTCAAATACGGCATCAATGATATGCGCCTCTTTTTTGAAAATGATGTGAGATTTCTGCATCAGTTTTAGGAGGGATAATACCTTGCGTGTAGCATACAGTTGGCTGCAGGAGTATGTGAATTGCGAACTGCCGCCAGAGGAACTGGCTGAGAAGTTGACTATGGTTGGCCTAGCTGTTGAAAGGGTATTTGCCCCTGTGGAAGGGCTGGATCAGATTATAGTGGGAAAGATTTTGGATATCAAACCCCATCCCAATGCTGACCACCTCAGTTTATGCAGTGTGGATACAGGTTCTGTGATTATTCAACTGGTCAGTGGTGCACCCAATTTAAAGGTTGGTGCTTGTGCAGCGGTGGCTTTGCCCGGAGTGATGCTGCCCGGTGGAAAGGTGGAAGCAAGGGAGTTTCGGGGTGAACTGTCTGAAGGGATGCTCTGTTCCGGTGCAGAACTGGGAACAGATGAATGGGGTTTTGGCGATGATAAAGGTATCCTGCTTTTAAGCGGTGATATACCGCCGGGTACCCGGTTAGATAAAGCATTGAATCTTGATGACCGCATCCTGGAGTTTGATCTGACTCCCAACAGAGGGGACTGCCAGGCTGTGATCAATATTGCCCGGGAAGTGAAAGGGATCATACCGGGGGCCAAGTTGCACTTGCCGCAGGTCGCAGTGGAAGAATGTGAGGAGAAAACAGCAGACCTGATCGGGGTCACGATCCAGGATCCTGATCTCTGCCGCCGTTATGCCTGCCGTGTTGTGCGCAATATAAAGTTGGACCCATCCCCGTCCTGGATGCAGTACAGGCTGCTGTCAGCAGGGATGAGGCCGATCAACAATATTGTTGATGTGACCAATTATGTTATGCTGGAATACGGCCAACCCCTGCATGCCTTTGATTATGATATGCTGAAGGGGAGGCAGATCAATGTCAGAAGGGCAAAAGCCGGAGAAAAAATAGTTTCACTTGATGGAACTGAAAGGGAACTGGATGTTGAGATGCTGGTAATCGCTGATCAGGAGGAAGCTGTGGCTATAGCCGGTGTTATGGGCGGTCTGGCCAGTGAAGTGACAGAAAATACCCGGACGGTTGTTTTGGAATCAGCCTTGTTTGATCCCTATAGTGTGCGCAGGACAGCAATGCGGTTGGGGATGCGGACAGAGGCTTCTGCCCGTTTTGAAAAGGGTGTTAACCCAGAGGGTGTTATCCCTGCTCTCAATCGGGCGGCACAGCTGATCCAACAGTTGGGTGCCGGGGAAGTTACCTCAGATCTGATCGATAATTATGTAAGGCCCGAGCCTCAGCGCTCTATCAGAGTGCGCACCTCCCGGGTGAACAAGGTGCTGGGGACAGAATTAACCCGGGCGGAAGTGCAGGAGATCCTGAGCAGGCTGGATTTTCCCTGTGAACTGTGCGGTCAGGACAGTATTCTGGTAACAGTTCCCCCATACCGGGTGGATATATCTGAAGAAGTGGATCTGATCGAAGAGGTAGCCCGTCTCTATGGTTATGATCAGATACCAGTAACCTATCCAGCAGGGACACTGGTCCAGGACCAGGACTACTCATATTCTATTAAAGAACTAGTGACCGATACTATGTGCAGCTTTGGTCTTGATGAAGTTGTTACCTTCAGTTTTATCGGAGAAAATGCTTTTGATAAGCTTAGGATACCCCAGGACAGTCCTTTGCGGAATGTTTTGAGGATCAAAAATCCCTTGGGAGAAGAGCAGGGTGTGATGCGGACAACGCTCCTGCCTGGCTTGATAGATGTCCTGACTTATAATTATCACCGTAAACTGACTGATCTCGGCTTGTTTGAGGTGGGCAAGGTGTTTATCCCCAGTGGGGAGGGGAAAACACCTGATGAGCGCCTCCACCTAGGAGTAATTGCCTGTGGCAAAGTTGATACCGGCTGGCAGGTAAAAGATGTGGAGAGGGACTTTTACTATATCAAAGGGATTGTAGAGGGAATCCTGGAGATACTGAGAGTAGAAGGTGTTCAATTTCAAAGCTATGCCGGTTTTCCGGCCCTGCACCCGGGACGGTCAGCGCAGATCTTTTATGAAAAAGAACTGCTGGGGTATCTGGGAGAACTTCACCCCGATCTCTTAGCTAATTACGAAATTAAGACAAGGGTTGTTTACTGTGAATTAGACCTGGATAAAGTGATTCAATTCAGCAGCCGGGATTTTATAGCTCAGCCCATACCCCGCTATCCCGGGGTGATTAGGGACCTGGCTGTGCTTGTTCCTTTTTCAGTTCCCGCTGCCCGGGTACAGGAGTTGATCTACAGAGGGGGAGGGGATCTTCTCAAGGAAGTGCGGCTGTTTGATGTCTATTATGGTGACCAGATTCCAGAGGGTTACAGGAGTTTGGCTTTTTCTCTGCTCTATCAATCCCCGGAGCGCACACTGACCGATGAAGAGGTGGCAGAGATACACAGCGGTATTCTTCAACTCCTGGAGAGGGAAGCAGGTGCACGTTTGAGATAATTTTGGCAGGATTCGGCTAAGCTTCTGGAGAATTTTTTCATATCCTCAACAATCCAGGGGGAGAGGTTGGATTATGGAAAGAGTTACAAGTGAGGAATCTTTATTAGAAGGGGCGGAGAGGGAGATCACAGATCAGAAAACAAATAGGGTAACAGTGAATATTTATGGTGAGGAGTATGTTATCAAAGGGCAGAATGATCCAGCGGTAATTGAGAAAATTGCTGCCTATGTTGACCGGAAGATGCGGCTGGTAGGGCAGAAAAATCCACGACTGTCATTGAGCAAAGTGGCTGTATTGGCTGCTCTGAACATTGCAGAGGATCTGGTCAGGTTACATGAGGATTATGACAATCTTTCCAAACAACTGGATGAGGTCAAGAAATTGAGCGGTAAAGATGTATAACTGGGAAATAGCACAGATCTTCAATGAAATAGCAGATCTTTTGGACATACTCGGGGAGAGCCCTTATAAATCCCGTGCTTATAGGAGAGCTGCCCATGAGTTGAGCAATACCTATTTAGATGCTTTTCAGCTTTTCCAGGAAGGGCGCCTTCAAGAGATACCGGGGATAGGGGATGCTCTTGCCAAGAAAATACAAGAGTTGATAACCACAGGGAAGCTGGGGTACTATGATGAACTTCGGGAAAAAGTACCTGCTTCCCTGCGACAACTGCTGCTGATACCCGGGGTCGGTGCTAAAACTGCCCAAATTATCTACCAACATTTGAAACCGAGAGATCTGGCTGAAGTGGAAACCGCTGCCCGGGAAAAGCGCCTCAGGGAACTGCCCGGTATCGGCATCAAAACCGAAGAGGCGGTTCTGCGCGGTCTGGAAGCCCTTGCGTCATCTAAAAAGGGGTTGCTGCTGCATCAAGCCTTTGCTGTTGCCGGGGAGATAAAGGATTATCTTAAAAGTCTGCCCGGCATAACAATGGTGAACAGTGCCGGCAGCCTCAGGCGCGGTGCGGAGACTGTTGGTGATTTGGATTTTGTTATAGCTGCTCATGATCCTTTGACTGTAATTAAGGGATTGGCAGCTTCTCCTTTTCTGCGGGAGTTGTTGGTGGCAGGGGATTCTCAGTTGTCCTTTATGACAAAATGGGATATCAGAGCAGATATTTTGGTTGTTCAACCTGAGTATTATGCCACTGCCCTGCAGTACATGACGGGTTCAAAGGAACACAATGAGGAATTATGTGTTCTGGCCCGCAGTTTAGGGTGGGAGAGCAGTGAAAAAGGGCTCCATCCCGGTCAAGAGGGACAACTCCCTTCCTCTGAGGAGGAACTCTACAGCAGATTGGGGATGTTGTATATACCACCCGAACTGCGGGAGGGGAAAGGTGAGATCCAGGCTGCTAGAAGAGGTGTTCTCCCCTATCTGCTGGAGGAATGTGATCTTAAAGGGGACCTGCATGTCCACAGCCAGTGGAGTGATGGGGTCAATAGCCTTGAAGAACTGGCTGTAGAGGCACGCAGGCGCGGTTATCAGTATCTGGCTGTAACAGATCACTCTAAATCTCTCCATGTTGCCCGTGGTTTGACAGAGGACAGGATTTGGGAGCAGCGGGAAGAGATCCGCCGTATAAACCAAAGGTTTACTGATTTTCGCCTGCTGGCTGGGATTGAAGTGGAGATTCGCCCTGACGGCAGTTTGGATTTCGATGATGACCTGTTAGCAGAAATGGATATTGTCGTGGCTTCTATCCATACAGGGTTCAATCAGGATGAGAAAACCCTCACTGAGAGGGTTGTTGCCGCGCTGCAGAACAAACATGTTGATATTATCGGGCATCCGACAGGGCGCCTGATCGGCAGGAGAGATCCCTATTCTATAGATATTGATCAGGTCTTAAAGGTGGCAGCAGCAACAGGCACAGCTCTGGAGATCAACTCATCCCCGGACCGCTTAGACCTCTCTGATCGCTATATCCGCAGGGGGAAGGAACTGGGTGTTCGTTTTGCTGTCAATACAGATGCCCATGACCTGCATTATTTGGATGATCTGCAGTACGGGGTGCTGCAGGCACGCCGGGGATGGTTGGAGAAGGATGATGTTATAAATACCATGTCCTATGAGCAATTGTCTGATTGGTTGCAGAGGGGTTAATCTTAGTTGAGGGAGGAGAAACTGGTGAAAATAAGGGATATTTATGAGATCGCTGTTCGTAAAGGAATCGCTGCTGACCCGCGGGGTGAAAAAGGTGTTAAAAGGGAATTGGATAAACGGGAAAAGGAGTATGCGGACCTGAAGGAAAGTGAGAGAAAGGATTTTGACCAGGAATCATTGAGAAACCCTTACAGTGATA
>DUSK01000135.1 GCA_012842275.1 Syntrophaceticus sp.
GGAGAATTCATCGGCATTCTTGCCGGACCAAACCCTGCAGAGGTGCAAAGTGGCCTTAATGCTGCTATTCAATGTCTTGAAGAAGAGGCCTGGTTTTACGCTGCAGATCCCGAAGGACAGATCGCTTTCTTTCCTCATGTGATCTCCCGAACCGGTAGTTATCTTTCCAAGGTTTGCGGCATACCTGAGGGAACACCGATAGCTTACTTAATTGCTCCTCCGATAGAGGCAATGTATGCTCTTGATTTGGCTTTAAAAGCGGCTGAGGTTAAGCTTTGTGTGTTTTATGGACCGCCTACTGAGACTAATTTTGCTGGAGGGCTTTTGGCGGGAACTCAAAGTGCTTGTCGTGCGGCTGCACGTGCTTTTCAGGAAGGTGTACTCTATGTAGCTCGGAATCCCTTGAAATATTAGGAGGTAAGGTAAGTGGGCATTGATAAGGATTTAATCTCCAGACAGCAGGCGCGAGACCTAGCAGTGAAAGCTAGGGATGCGCAGACAGTTTGGGCTCAAGCATCTCAAGAACAGGTTGATCGGGTAGTTGAAGCTGCAGTTGAGGCGGGCACTGCTGCGGCTCAGCAGCTTGCCGAAATGGCTGTTGAAGAGACCCGGATGGGTATTGTTCAGGATAAAACGGTGAAAAACCTCCTGGCAACAAAAATTCTCGGAGATTATATCCGGGAAATGAGAACTGTTGGGGTCATCAAAGAGGACCAAGAGAAAAAAGTGATCGAGATCGCAGAACCGGTTGGGGTGATCGCTGGAATCACGCCTACCACTAATCCGACTTCAACTGTTTTCTACAAAGCGATCATTGCTTTAAAGTCAAGGAATGCGATTGTTTTTTCACCACATCCCAGGGCAGTTAAATGCAGTTGGGAGGCCGCCAGGATTGTTCACGAGGCGGCAGTTAAAGCAGGAGCGCCTGAAGGGATCATCAGTTGTATTGATACCCCCACTATGGAAGGAACCAAGGAATTAATGACCCATCCGGCGATCAGCTTTATTCTGGCCACTGGAGGGACAAATCTGGTGCGCGCTGCTTACAGTTCCGGAAAACCGGCTATCGGAGTAGGCCCGGGTAATGTGCCGGCTTATATTGAACGCACTGCGGATGTGGAAAAAGCGGTTCGCTGCATAATTCTGAGCAAGACCTTTGATAATGGAACGGTCTGCGCTTCTGAGCAGCATGTAGTCACCGAGCGGGTGATTGAAGCTAAAGTTATAGACGCGCTGAAAAGACACGGGGCCTATTTTCTGAACGCAGCTGAAAAGAAGAAGATTGAAGATGTGGTATTCCGCAGAGGATCGATTAACCCCGAAGTTGTTGGTCAGCCTGCTCTGAAGATTGCTGATATGGCGGGTATTAAGGTTCCGGTTGATACAAAGGTTCTTATTGCTAACCTCTCTGAAGTGGGACCCAATGAACCCCTTTCCGGCGAAAAGCTCTGTCCAGTCCTTGGATTCTATACTGTGGAAAATTGGGTGGAAGCCTGTGAGCTGTCTATTGCTCTGCTTCAGTATATGGGGATGGGTCATACTTTTGCAATTCACTCACAAAATGAATCGGTTGTTATGGAGTTTGCTTTGAAAAAGCCGATTTCCCGCATAGTTTGGAACACTCCATCAACTCATGGAGCGGTGGGTATCACAACTGGGCTGGCACCGGCCTTAACATTGAGTTGTGGCACAATGGGAGGCAGCAGTACTGCGGATAATGTTACTCCATACCACCTTCTCAATATAAAAAGACTTTGCCTGGGGATCAGGGAGCCTGAAGAACTTGATTTCGGTGATACAGCGACCATATTGCAACGCCAGGATTTAGAGAAAATTATCCGCCAGGTACTGAGCCGCAGTCCGGAAAAGGATGCTAAAGAAATTGAATCTATTGTTTGGGAAACATTAAAGCGTTTACCAAAGGTTTCTATGAAGTGACCAAAATAAATCATTAATTTTTAAACAATGGAGGGAGTGTAAAAATGGTTTCTTTAATTGCGTTGGGTATGATCGAGACTAGAGGGCTTGTGGCTGCTATTGAAGCTGCTGATGCAATGTGTAAAGCTGCTGATGTTACCCTCATTGGTCGTGACCTGTCCAGCGGGGGCTTAGTGGCTGTCATGGTGCGCGGCGATGTCGGTGCAGTTAAGGCAGCAGTAGATGCTGGTGCTGCAGCTGCTGAGAGAGTAGGAGAGTTGGTAGCTGTTCATGTAATTCCGCGCCCTCACGGTGAGGTGGAGTATATCCTTCCGCGTGCCGGTTCTCAGAATAAAGCGAAAAAGTAAGGAGATGAGCAGTATTGGGTGTGCTTACTGAAATAGAACTGCGTGACCGGGTGAAGCGAGAGGGGCAAATTGATGCCATTAGTATTGATCCAGATACTCTAATCACTCCGGCAGCTGCCCAGTATGCTCGGGAACAAGGTATCAAGATTGTTTATGGAGATCGAAACAAGGGGCTTTCCAGAGAACAGCTCAAAGGCCAAAAAAAACCGGAGCATTATACTCATCTTGATCATAAAAACCTTGTTCCGAAAACTCACCCTCGAATCAAGCTCAGAGGGATGCTTGATTTACTTCAGGCTCTTATTATTAAGGCTCAGGTAACTGTTAAGGCGGAAGGGATGATGAAGCTAGTAGGTGATCTAGAGCAACTGCTGGCCTATACCCGCCAGTTACTGCGTAATGAGTTGACTGGAGATGAAATTCCGGAATTAAAACTCTTCGGCCTTTCCGAGGAGGAAATACACGAATATTCACACCATCCCTTTAAAAAAATTGGAGTCAACCACATAATCCCCAGTCACCACATGGGACAGATAATAGCAGAGCTCAACTACCTGCGCACAGTGGTACGCCAAGTGGAATTAGCTGCTTGTGATGTTTACATGAATAACGACGGAACAGTGGAGAGGGAAGATATCATCAAGGCTCTCAACCGCCTGAGCAGTGCAGTCTATGTGATGGAATGTATGGTTGTGGCTGGGCATTATCACAACCGTACTGAAAAACAGGATTGAAATGAGCTGCAGAGGAAAGACAATATTTACAGAAAGCGGTGATACTCTTGATCGATATTGACCGCGTTAATCAATATGTCAGTCGGTTTGCTGAATTCATGGAAAGCAAAACAGCACTCAGGGGAGCAAAACAGTACTTTGCCGGGGTTGATTTAGGGACCTCATATATGGCTGTAGTGGTTGTTGATGAAGAAGGCAATCCCGCAGCTGGGGCGCTCCGCTATGCTGAAGTGGTCAGAGACGGGCTGGTGGTTGATTATGTTGGCGCTGTGCAAATCATAAAAGAACTGAAAAAGGAAATTGAAGGTCTATTGGATGCTGAATTGGAAGCAGCTGCGGTGGCTTACCCTCCTGGAAGTGGGGGGAGGAACAGGGATGCCTTTGGCTATGTTGCAGAAGGTGCAGGATTTGAATGTGTTCGGGATTTGGATGAACCGACAGCAGCAAACTTGGTTCTGCAAGTTAACAACGGGGCTATTGTCGATATCGGCGGTGGAACCACCGGGATTGCTGTTATAAAAGATGGGGAAGTTGTTTATACCGGCGACCAGCCTACAGGGGGAACACACTTCTCTTTGGTGATTGCAGGTGCTTATAAGATACCCTTTGCTGAGGCTGAGGAACGAAAAAAAGACCCTTCTTTACAGAGGGAACTGTTTCCTGTGGTTAAGCCGGTCATGGAAAAAATCTCACTCATCATAGAAAAGGAATGCCGAATGTCCGGACAGCCAATAGAAGAGATCTACCTCTGCGGCGGCACAAGTGCTTTCAACAAAATAGAAAAAGTAATTGCCAATAGAACAGGCACTTCTGTTGTCAAGGCTGCTTATCCGTGGTTGGTCACCCCAGCCGGTATTGCTTTGGCCTGTAGGGAGGCAGTTTTAAATGGTTACCAGGGAAATGATTGAGGAAATAATCAGCAGGGTACTGGAGAAATTGAACAACCAACGGATTTTACTCATGGTTTTAACTACTGAGGGAGTAAAAAGATTGGACCCCCTTTTATTTGCCAAAACCCTGCAGGGACTTCAGTCATTATATCAGCTGAGGGCTATAGTTTCCGGGAAAGTTGACGATAAAATCAGGAACATTCTTATGGATTTTGGGGCGGAGGTAATCGAGGATACCAACTGTGAGTCCCTGGAGAGGGTTGTTAGTAGAGCGGAGGCTGTAATCCTTCCTGCAGCAGATCAAGATACCCTGGCGCGGATAGCATTGGGCCTGCTGGATCGGACTGTTTCTAAAGTGGTATTTGAAACTCTCTATGAAGGCAAAAAGGTTATTATCTGCCCTGATGGGCTGCTGTCAAAACCCTGTATTCCTCAAGGACTGCGCTGTTTTATTGAAGAGTATCTAAAAAAAGCGCGCGGTATTGGTTGTATAATTTCACCTCTGGAAGAAGTGAAAATAGCTTTGGGCAGCATATGTGAATCAGTTGATAGCAAGAGTGATGCAGAAAAGTGTGAAGAAGAAATTTATTGTAAAAAGCTGCTGACTGCTGAGGATGTCAATAGAATACCGCGCAATGTGAAAAGTCTGGTTTTGGGAAATGGAGTTTTAGTAACACCACTTGCTCGGGATCAACTTCGCACTCGGGGCATTGAAGTGGTCTTAAGGAAAGGGGAGAAGCGTGGATAATGTTTTTGGCAAAAGTAGTGGGAAATATTTGGTCAACTAAAAAAAACGAGGACTTGGTTGGGTTAAAACTGTTGATCGTTCAGCCCATTGATCATCAGGGATGTCCATATGGGAACCCGATCATAGTCACTGATCAGGTTGGTGCCGGAATAGGTGAAGATGTCATTGTTACTCAGGGAAGTTCAGCTCGTAAAACCATTCGGGGGAAAGAGACTCCTGTAGATGCTTCGGTAGTGGGCATAGTGGATAGTATTGAACTGGAGCGCTCCGGATTGTTTCAGGAGGGCAGTGACAAATCATGAGTGAAACAGCTTCTCTTCTTGTGGAAAAAGTACAAAATGCAGGGGTTGTAGGTGCCGGTGGTGCAGGTTTCCCTACACACATCAAATACCAGGGGCAGGCAGATCATGTGATTATTAATGGGGCTGAGTGTGAGCCTCTGCTCTGGGTCGATAAGGAGATCATGCGCCTTAGGGCCACCCAAGTGATCAGCGCTCTCCGTACAGTGATGGAAGCTATAGAAGCTAAACAAGGAGTAATTGTTATCAAAAGAAAGTACCAGGATATTGTTGACACACTGAAAAAGGCTTGTTCTAGGTTCCAGGTAGATTTAGAGCTCATTGATGATTATTACCCTGCAGGTGATGAACATGTGCTGATTCATGAGGTAACCGGAGAGCCTCTCCCTCCAGGGGTAATACCGGCACACAGAAAAATTATCGTCAACAATGTTGAAACAATGCTCAATGTCAATAATGCTCTGCAGGGTGAGCCGGTAACCGAAAAGTGGGTAACAGTAACCGGAGCTGTTGCGAAGCCGTCTACCTTTATAGTGCCTTTAGGAACACCGATCAAGCTGCTGATCGAGGCCGCGGGTGGGGTTACCGAAACCGATTATACAGTGATCAGCGGTGGACCTATGATGGGTAGTATCATCAACCCTGAAAGTCCAGTGACAAAGACTACGAAAGCCATCTTGGTATTTCCCAGCAGGCTTCCTGTGAGTGTTCGCCACAGCACCTCACTCGCTGATATACTTCGCCTTTCGAAGAGATTCTGTATTCAATGCTCATTCTGTACGCAACTGTGTCCTCGCTATTTGCTGGGACATCCCTTAGAACCGCATCGCATCATGAGAGCGTTCGCGTACAGCAATGATCTTACTCTAGATGTTTTTCGGCTGGCTCATCTCTGCTGTGAATGTGGAGTCTGTTCTGTAATTGCTTGTCCTATGGGTATTTCACCTATGGATGTAAACAAGTGGTTGAAAAAGGAACTCTCACAGAGAGGGCTGCGTTACGAAAAGGGAAACGAGCAAAGAGGACCCCGTGCTGACAGAAACATGAGGCTTATCCCCTCTAAGAACGTACTTCGCCGGCTGGGGATCAGCAGTTATGATCATTACGCTGGTTACAGAAAATTTGATAATTCTAAGGTACAGGAAGTTCGCTTGCTTCTTAAGCAGCATGTAGGCAATCCGGCAGTCCCTAAGGTTAAGACCGGCGATCAAGTAAAAAAAGGAGATTTAATTGCTGAAGTGGTCGAAGGTATTGGGGCTTCTCTTCATGCATCTATCAGCGGTGTGGTGAAGGATGTAACATCAGAAATGATTGTGATTAGGGCTGAGAAGCAATCAGCTGCAAGGGGTGTATAAAAATGATCACTGCTATCGGTCTTGTAGAGTTTCAGAGTATAGCTAAAGGGATCGAAGGGGCAGACGCCATGGTTAAAGCCGGGCGGGTTGAATTGGTTTTGGCAAGACCTATCTGCCCAGGCAAATATATTGCTTTGGTAGAGGGTGATGTGGCTGCTGTTAAAGCTGCAGTAGAAGCTGGAATAACCTATGGAGAAGATACCGTAGTGGACACTTTTGTCATACCCAACATCCATCCCCTTGTTTTGAGAGGAATATATGGTGAGGTTGAGTTCGATCAGGTGGAGGCCTTGGGTATCATTGAGACTTTTAGTGTGGCTTCACTTATTGAGGCTGCAGATGCTGCGGTGAAAGCTGCTGAGGTGAGGCCATTGGAAGTTCGACTGGCAGTAGGAGTGGGTGGAAAGTCATATGTAGTGCTTACTGGGGATGTGGCAGCTTGTGAGTCCGCGGTGAGAGCCGGCGCGGATGTGGCAGCAAACCGAGGGCTGTTAGTGAAAGATGTGGTCATTCCCGGGCCTGTTGAGGAAATTAAGCAGGGAGCTTTTTAGTTTACTATGAGTAAGGAGGTTTTGAGTTGGTAGTTCTTACAGAGGTAAGATTGCGGGACCTTCTCTCAAAGGGCAAAAAGGAGGTGTTATTAGAAAAAGGGACGATTATTACCCCTGCAGCCCGTGATTTTGCTCGAGAAGCAGGTATTGAGTTGGTTTTTGGTAAGAAACAAAAAAAAGAAGAAGTGTGTGATCGTTCACGGGAAATAGAGCCGGATGAGTGTGATTCTAAGAATTCCCAGGACTGCCAGCCTGATCAATTGTTCGCTAAAGTTGCTGAAATAACAAGGCAGAAGCTAGGTGAGAACTCTGTAGCAGATGAAGTGATCACAAAGGTTGTGGCTGCCCTGATGAAGTGCCAGCAGTTTTTCAGCCGATTTGATCTGTTGGCGAGGTCATCGGGTGGGAAAGGAGTAGATGTGACTCTGCCTTCTGGGGGGCAATGCGCATTAGGCTTAGTTTCTCTGGCACGAGGTGAATCATGGCAACTGCTGCAAAAATCTTTGCTGCTTGTGGCTACCGGTAAAGTAGAGATTTTGCCTGATAAACAGACGGTGGGTGCCGGTGATGGGTGTCAGCTTGATGCTGGCTGCCAGATCCAGGCATTGGACGATTCTACATTCTTCTGTATTCAATAAATAGTGATTATCATAAGAAAATAAAACTTGGGAGGGAGTACACTTGAATAGAGAACGAATCGCTTTAGGGATGATTGAAACACGAGGAGAGGTTCCTGCTATCGAAGCTGCAGACGCTATGGTAAAAGCTGCTGATGTCCATTTGATTGGAAAAGTGATTATTGGTGGAGGTCTTGTCTCAGTTATGGTGAGAGGAGATGTTGGTGCAGTTAAGGCAGCTGTGGATGCCGGTGCAGCCGCTGCTCAACGGGTAGGAGAGTTGATAGCTGTGCATGTTATTCCTCGTCCCCACCCAGATGTTGAAATGATTCTTCCTTCTATTGAAGAAATTGAAGAGAAAAAGTAAAAAAGTAAAAAAACAAACTGGATAGGATGTTGTGACCAATAATGATTGATGCCGGGGAAGGCCAACGAAGTCCTTCCTTATGCGCAATTTTTTTAGAGTTTCTAATTTTGGAGTATAGTTTTGCAGTAAGAAGAATTACAAAAAGATTTGTAGAGGATAAAAGAGGAGATATGAGAATAATTAAAGAATTATTAATTAGTTTTTGTTTTTCAGGGGTTATTGCGGATTAGCTATATTCTTGAATATAGTAAACCTACTATAATAGTATATATATATAATAGTATTAGTAGGTAAAAGAGCTATTTTTTTCACATTCTGGATTACGCAAGGAAATATTTTGTATTACTTGTTGTTTGTAAGATACTGTCTGTAGGTCATATGCTAAGCTGCTGGGAGAGGATTGACAGCATGGATCATACCCTATGTAATCTGGATCGTATTTTACAGAAGGCTGGAACAGGGTCTCTTACTCGTCAGGAGATTGAATTGCTTTTACAAATAGACAAGAGGGACCAGCTTGAACTTCTTTTCGAAACAGCCTGTCATCTCCGGGATAAACATTTCGGAAAAAAGATCTTTCTTTACGGTTTTGTTTACTTTTCTACCTTTTGCCGCAATGACTGTGCTTTTTGTTTTTACAGGAGATCGAATGATCGCAGTTACCGCTATCGCAAGAGCGCAGATGAGGTTATCGCTGCGGCCGAAAGGCTTGCTGAATCCGGTGTGCATTTGATCGATCTTACATCAGGAGAAGACCCACTGATGTACCAAGATGACAATTGTCATAGTTTTCTAATTGATCTGATTGAAGGGGTAAAAAAGCACACAGGCCTCAGTATCATGGTGTCCCCTGGGGTTGTTGCAGATGATGTTTTACAGGCTTTTGTATCTGCAGGAGCAGATTGGTATGCTTGTTACCAGGAGACCTATAACCGGGAGCTGTTCCGAAATCTGCGCCTTCACCAGGATTATGACCTGCGTTACATTACCAAAAAGCAGGCATTAAACAGAGGTCTTCTGGTTGAGGAGGGAATCCTTTGTGGAGTGGGTGAAACTGTCAGCGACCTTGCTTTCTCCTTTGAGATGATGAGGGAGTTGGGAGCCCATCAGGTGAGGGTGATGAGTTTTGTTCCCCAACAAGGAACTCCAATGGAAGGAATGTCTACTCCCTCCCGCCTTAATGAATTAAAGATAATTGCAGTGCTGCGTATCCTTTTCCCAGACAGATTGATCCCTGCTTCCTTAGATGTTGATGGAATTACCGGTTTGCGGTCACGGATTGAGGCAGGGGCTAATGTGGTCACATCGATTATTCCTCCTTCTTTGGGTCTGGCAGGGGTAGCTCAAAGCAAAAAGGATATTGATGCTGGATACCGAACAGTCCAGGGTGTTTTGCCGGAGTTGGACAATATGGGACTCAGAGCTGCCAGCAGGGAGGACTATGCTGCTTGGGTACTGGCGGAGCGGGGAAAATTAAGGTACAGATCAGGTAAAATAGCAGGGGTATGTCAATGAGGCTCTTAGTTGTCGGTGGAAAACTGCAGGGAGTAGAGGCTGCATATCTTGCGAAAAAGGCCGGTATGGATGTCTATTTGGTGGACAGGAATGACCAACCCCCTGCGCTGGGGCTGTGCACTTCCTTTCGGCAACTGGATGTGCTGAAGGAGCGGGAAGCTTTTCTGGAACTGTGCCGTGATGTGGACCTGATTCTTCCAGCTGTCGAGGATCTGCATGTTCTCAATATGTTAGCTGAGCTTTCCCAACAGATTGGAGTTCCCCTGGCCTGGGACCGGCAGGCTTATGAGATCAGCTCATCCAAGAAAAAAAGTGATGCTCTTTTTGCACAGCATGGAATTCCTGCTCCCCGTTACTGGCCGGAGTGTGGACTCCCTGTTATCGCCAAACCCGTGGATGCCAGCGGCAGCAGGGGTGTATGCAAAATAACCACAGAAGAGGAATTACGTGTTTTTTTGGAAAGGAGGGGTGCTGCAGGGGAAGACTATATTATCCAGGAATTTTTAGATGGTAAATCATATTCAATTGAGATTATGGGGTGCCGCGGCAGTTATATTCCACTACAGGTGACTGACCTGGAAATGGATGAAGTATACGACTGCAGGAGGGTGGTAGCCCCCACAGATCTGGACAACCAGATGGTTGAGCAATTCAGGGAAATAGCGATTAGAATCGCCGGGCTGGTCAATCTTACCGGAATAATGGATGTAGAAGTTATCGAATACAATGGTACCCTCAAAGTATTAGAGATCGATGCGCGGCTGCCCAGTCAGACACCAACAGCAGTTTATCATTCCACAGGGATCAATATGCTGGAATTGTTGGCAGACATTTATATAAGAGGGAAGCTGTCAGCACAGGATATCACTCCTCGCAAAGCTGTCATTTACGAACACATTTCAGTCACTTCTGATGAGATCCGATTCCTTGGTGAACACATCATGGCCGGTGCGGGGACTCTGGTACACACAACAGACTTTTTTGGCGCTGATGAGGCATTGACCAATTATTTCCCTGGGAGAAAAAATTGGGTAGCTACACTGATCATTACTGCTGATAGCAGCAACAATCTTTGGGAAAAACGAAACCGAGTGATTGCCAGAGTCAAAGAGGAATGCTGTTCTGCGGGTTGAACGGGTAGAGCCGGAAAGAGGGGGAGGCGGAGAAGCTGAGCAAAACTAAGAAAAGGTATTACAGGAAAAGGGTCGACTTTTATCTGCTGGTAAACAAAATTAAACTCTGGCCATCACGCAGTGGTATTCTGCACGGTATCAGAAGGATCAGCAAAAAAGGCGTTTATGCAGAGATAACCACCCACTGCGGGCACACTTTTTTGATCAAACTGTCAAAAAACAGCCGGGCGGCCAGGTGGTTGCGCAACAAATGGTTTTTCAAGAAATGCCGTGGCTGCCGTATACCCTCCTGGAAGCTTGAGAAGTTTGCTTCCACACAGTTTGCACAGCACTACGGTTCCACACTGGAAGATGGTGAGAGCCAATGTATATGAGACTTATTGCGGACAGCGCACAAATGCAAGTGACAGCTTATGGGGACAGCTGCCAGGGGGTTAGGCAAGGCTAAAGGACATAGTGTTTTTTCAATAATAAAATGTCTAAAAGTAGCATAATAAGGATAAATCAAAAGGATATTGTCGATTATTATAGAATAAAGAAAACAACGAACTTGTACTTTACTTGCGGGTGTTTTGGCAGTAGATGAAATAGTATCTGTAGAACCATACCCATTTCATTTCATATGTATTCAATAGCGCTCTGAAAGAGCGATAAAAAGAGGAGGTATGGTGATGGCAAAAGGCAGTGAATTGGAAAAGAACAAGCATGCTCGAACAGAGGCGGAGCCATTTATTCTGGTGAAAGCTAATGGAAGAATTATTTCGTGTAATGAGGCTTTTGTAGAACTGTTAGGATACAGCCAGGATGAGCTGAAAGAGTTGCGGTGGGATATTGATTTGACACATCCGGAATGGGTGAATGGCCAAAGAGAGGTAATGAAAAATATTGCTGCCACAGATCACCCAAATATGTATGTCAAAGAATATATCCGCAAGGATGGGAAACGGATCGCAGTAGAACAGCTGATCAATGCTATCAAAGACCGCAGAGGTGAAGTACAGTATTATTATGTATTTGTCAGAGAGATCAAAGAACAAAATGCAAAAATGGATGTTCAGCGCAAGATCGAGCGGGGCTATTTTTCACTGATGGGCCACTGGCCGGTATTTGCTTATAGGTGTGTCAATGACAAGGATTGGTCCATGAAATGGATCCATGGTGATTTTAAGGAGATCACCGGTTATGATATCGAAGAGGTGATCGATAATAAGGTTATTTCCTGGGGAAAGATAATTCACCCTGATGATATTGAGCGCACCTGGGATGTGGCCCGGGTAGGGATAAATGAGGGTCGCCCCTTTCAGCAGGAATACCGTATCATCACCAAAGACGGAATAATAAAATGGGTTTTGGAAATGAATATTGGTGTTGTCAATAGCAAGGGTGAGGAGTTTTTCGAAGGATTTATTACAGACATTACAGTGCGTAAGCAGGCAGAGGAAGAGTTGAAATTCATTCTCTTCAACTGTCACAAGACTTTGAAAGAGCAATACCGATTGAGCAATAAGGTTATCTATGATCTGCAAGCCCTTGCTGAAAAAGAACCTGATTCAGAATTGATCCGCCAGTGCATCAAAACAATGCTGTGCATTCAATCCAGAACCTGTCGCCTCATTGACAGTGTTTATATAGATTTCGATGGATTAAACAAACTGGCACAGGAAATCGAGTTCATCTTCGATGGCAAGAGCTATTTTTATCCTAAAATTACGTCTATTTTTTCAGACCGTCGATGAGAATATCGATCACTTTATTCAGTGTTTCGGGTGAAATTCCGCTCTCTTTGGCTTTTTGTGTAAGTTTTAGATAGGGCATGCTGTCCGCTGAGAGGATCATATCCATGATCTCCGGCGGCATGTCAGGCAGCACTTCAGTTGGCAGTGATGCATCATCAATTTTGAAGTAATTGACATCAACGCGAAGCGCTTTAGCCAGTTTACTCAGGACTTTATTGGATACTTCTTCGCGCTTACCGGTTTCAATAAGCAGGATGTAAGAGCGGGAGACACCGGACAGTTTTGACAGTTCTTCAGCTGTCAGGTCGCGAATTTTACGCATGTTTCTCAGTTTTGTACCTAGTTTTGTCGTCATTGAACTACACTCCAGTTCTAGTTTTTATAGAAACATCATTAATTTATTTTTCAATATCTTTTATGCCAAAGTCTAATAAACCATGATCAATAGCACTAAAAGTAATAATAATACTATTATTATATTTATGCAACCACTGATAGAAATAGTTTCAGTGAGAAATATTAATCAGAATATGGAAAAAATGAAAAAAACAGTGTTACAGGGTCGGGAAAGATTAATAAAAGAAAGAAAAAAATTCCCGCCAAAAGATACTACTCGGCATTTTATTGGTTGCAACAACATTATTACTCAGTGTACTATTTTTGCAAAAAATATGTTGAAAATGTTTCTATAAGAAGCTATAATGATATAAAGAAATTTTTTTTCATACCAATATTACTATATGTAATAATATCGCTTATAATATCCAATATTATTACTGGTAGTATATATAATAATATATATATATTCAATATATCAACCTACTCCTATTCTTGGCAGCAGTATTTCTTTCCTGAAAATAGCAGCTATTCTGCACTGTGAGACATATTAGGCATCTTACCAGATAGAACACCACACATCATGTACTTATTGTGTCACCAAAACCACATTTAATCTGAGATTCAGTTTAAAGGAACAAGCTTGAGATATGAAGATGATAAGTCTATCATACTATCCTCCTATAAAATTTCTCAAACTAGGGTTTGGCTTTACTTTTATCAGTATCAGTTTGTCACTTTCTAATTATGAAAGGGGTGATTGCTAAAGAAGGTAAAGTGTTAGTGGCGGGTGTCGTGTGTTCAGTCTGTGTAACGATTATGTTTATTTAAAAGGGAGTGGAGGCTAACTTGGATTATAGTAAGATGCAGCAATTGAAGGATCTGGATTCAGCCAGTACACTTGAGCTGCTGAACCAGTGCAAGAATCTGCACAAAACAGCTGCTGAGTTGACGGAAACCCTTGACCAGGTGTTTTTACACAAACAGCTCAAAGAAGTTATTGAGTATTACTATGATCTCGGCAGGGTAAAAGAGGTTTATGAAATTTTCGGTGGATATGTCAATCGGAGTTTTGGCATCATCACTGAAAAAGATGGAGTAGAGCATACAGTTTTTGTAAGAAAGTATAAAAAAGAGATACAAGAAAAAGAAATTCAGTTGGAACACAGCATGATTACCTGGGCTATAGAAAATGGTTTTCATATAGCTGCTGGATTGTATGCTGCAA
>DUSK01000136.1 GCA_012842275.1 Syntrophaceticus sp.
AATGCTGAAGAAATGAAAACAGCTGAATTGAGGGTAGGGCTGGATGGTACCATCAATGGCTCACTGCCCATTAAAAAAGCAGGCGGCAAGATTAATGATGTTCTCTATATTGAAATTGTGAAATAATATGTATTCTATCCCCGAGCACAAATGAATCACTTCAAAATGGGCACCCAAATATAGGGATGTGCCCATTTTGATTCTACTTCTTCCTCATCCTCAGGCTTTTGGGAGTGACCTCCAGCAGTTCGTCATCTGCGATGAATTCCAGGCACTGCTCCAAGGACATGGGGCGGGGCGGGGATAATTTGGTTGTGATCTCTGCGGTGGAGGAGCGTATATTTGTCAAATGCTTCTTTTTGCAGACATTGATCTCTAAATCCCCCGGTCGGGAGTTTTCCCCCACGATCATGCCCTTGTAGACCTGGACCCCCACATCCACAAACAGTTCTCCTCTTTCCTGGGCGTTCTCCAAACCGTAGGCTGTGGTTATCCCCTCCTCCCAGGCCACCAATGACCCCCTGCTGCGGGTCGCGATCTCACCTAGATAGGGGGCATAGTGGTGAAATGTGTGGTAGATGATGGCTGTGCCCCTGGTTTCTGTGAGCAGCTGGGAGCGGAAGCCGAACAGCCCTCTGGTAGGGATGTAGAACTCCAGGTGAACCTGCCCGTCGATTTTCTGCTGCATATTTCTCATTTCACTTTTGCGCGGGCCAAGGCACTCCATTACAATCCCCACATATTCCTCGGGGACCTCTACCACCAAATCCTCAATGGGTTCAAAGCGTACACCTTCTATCTCTTTTTCGATGACCCGGGGGCGTGATACCTCAAATTCATAGCCCTCCCTGCGCATTTTTTCAATGAGTATGGAGAGGTGCAGTTCCCCTCTGCCTGCCACCAAAAAGGCGTCAGGACTGTCTGTTTCAGTCACCCTGAGGCTGACATCAGACTCCGCTTCTCTGAAAAGCCTTTCCCTCAGTTTGCGGGAGGTGACAAACTCACCCTCTCTTCCGGCAAAGGGGCTTTTGTTGACCTGAAAGGTGACCGCAACAGTGGGTTCCTCCACTGAGATAAAGTCCAGGGGCTTCGGGTCTGCAGGGTCGGCGATAGTGTTGCCTACATTAATGTTATCCAAACCTGCCACAACAACGATCTCCCCTGCAGCAGCTTCATCCACAGGCACTTTTTTCAGCCCATCAAAGACATAAAGGGCTGCAAGATGCTGCATCATGGGTACCCGGTCGGCCCCGATCACTGCCACCTCTTGTTTGTTGCGGATGCGCCCTTGCTGGATGCGGCCTACTGCCTGGCGCCCCACATATGTGTCATATTCGATCATGGTGACTCCCAGCTGTAGGGGTTTTTCCGGATCACCTTTAGGGGAGGGGATCCGAGAGATGATCAGATCAAACAAGGGCCTCAGATCAGTACCCCTTTTCTCAGGATCAAGGGAGGCCACCCCTGTTTTGGCATCTGTATAGACCACCGGGAAGTCCAGCTGTTCATCACTCGCCTCCAGTTCGATAAAGAGTTCCAGGATTTCATCAAGCACCTCAGCAGGGCGGGCATTCGGCCGGTCGAT
The DNA here is from genome assembly GCA_012842275.1 of Syntrophaceticus sp. GTDB lineage: Bacteria > Bacillota > DSM-12270 > Thermacetogeniales > Thermacetogeniaceae > DTU068. Next base: position 1,586 of record DUSK01000136.1, read on the forward strand.
TTTATTGATGACCACAATGGGGAAAAGCCCCGCAGCCAGGGCCTTTTTCAGGACAAAACGCGTTTGGGGCATCGGCCCTTCAAAGGCATCAACCAGAAGTAATACCCCGTCCACCATCCGGACGATGCGCTCTACTTCTCCACCGAAATCGGCATGTCCCGGGGTGTCTACGATGTTCAGTTTATATCCCTGGTAAAAGATTGCGGTGTTTTTGGACATAATGGTGATTCCCCGTTCCCGCTCCAGCTCATTCCGGTCCAGCACCCGTTCTTCCACGACCTGTTTTTCGTGAAAAACACCGCTCTGTTTCAGCATTCCATCGACCAGAGTTGTTTTCCCGTGATCAACATGGGCGATAATTGCCAGGTTGCGTATTTTATCAGCTGTTACCGTTTTCATTGATCACACTTCCTCTATCTATATATCTGCAAAATATCATATCTCATAACTTTCTCCTGCCATGAGCACTGCTGCTTTAGATAACACGAGACTGTTTTTCAACAGTCTCCATTATACTCTTCTTAAAGTTTAATCACCAGAACCGGAGTGTGATTTTACCACCTGAGCAGCGGCTTAAGCAACTGCGGGTCAAGCTTTTCCATGTCTAGCACATCTCCCTTTTCGAATAATACCTTGTTAGCTGAGATTTTCTCGATCCATTCCCCCTTCAGGCAGGAGAGGGTAGCGGGTAGGTCCACCCCTTCATAGGGCAGGGAAAAATCCCATTCCTTTTTCAGGCTATCTCCTTTTCCCCGGTCCGCTAGGAATCCATAATGAAAGGGCTTGTCCGTCCCTCCGTATTCAGCTTTGCACAGCACATCTTCGAACTGCTCCAATTCACAGTATTTGAAGAAACCGCCTCCCTGCCAGCCCACTTTTCTGGATATCCCGGAACGTTCCCCGGCCAGTACCTTCTTCATCCGGGGTAGCACATATGTATAGAAGTGTTCACCCATCTCCACACCGATCCATTTCCTTCTCATTTTGTGGGCAACCGCAGTGGTGGTCCCAGAGCCCAAAAAGAAGTCCATGACCAGGTCACCTTCATCTGATGCTGCCTCAATAACCCTTTTCAGCAGGTCTTCCGCGTTACGGGTGGGGAAAAGGGGGTCTTGGGAATAGCTGCTGATATTGGTCCAGTTGGAATCAACCTTTTTGGGCGGGTTTTTCAGCTCAGGAAGAAACTCCTGGGAGCCGCAGTCAGGGCAGTTTGCCCACCTGCCTTCATAGTGCTCGTAGCCGCATTTTTTGCAGCGGAAGCGCACCCACCCTTTTGCTTTCCACTGCTCGATCAGCTCCTGCTTCAGGCCCCAGTGTCTTCCTTCTGGTGGTTCCAGGGTGCAGCCAAAAACAAGCCGTTCTTTGTTTTTCCTCAAGCCCGGATAGTGCACAAAGGGAAGCCAGCCGGTTTCTCTCTGCTCATAGAGAACCTTTGGTTTCCCCTCATTGCTTTTTGTGTAGTAGAAAAGGGAATCGGTGGCAACCAGAAATTTGTTTTTTGCTTCCTTTTGAATCCCGGACCTTTTAATAATGATCTCATTTTTAAAGCACTCAGGCCCAAATATCTGATCAAGCAAGAGGCGCACATACATGTTCCCGTTATAGTCACAGCGCACAAAAATGGATCCTTTTTTGTTCAAGGTCTGGTGGGCCAGCTGCAGCCTGTTTTCCAAAAGGGAGAGCCAGGCGGCATCCCTGTATTTGACTGAATAGCTGTAGCCCGGTTCCTGCTCCCTGTTGAAGGGGGGGTCGATATAGATCATTTGCACTTTTTCTTTGAACTTGGGAAGGATTGTGTTCAATGCCTGGTAGTTTTCGCTTTTAATCAGCCACCCATCCAGTTCTTTGTCCAAGTGATCGAAAAGGGAGAGGATTTCCCCTTCACAATCTTTAAAATACCTGGTATCCAGGGGGAGGTGGGCATACCTCTTGCTGAGCTTCTCCTGTGTAACATCCATCAGCTCTGTTGTTTGGAAGCTATCACCAACAAGCCGTAACTCTTTCCATTCAGCTGTTTGCTGCCTGATCCCAGGGTGGGAGAGCAAGCGCTTAAGGAGTGTAAGATCCCTGTCTGCGATCTGGTCCAGGGTGATTACATAATTGGAGTTCAGGATATATTTGGGCTTTAACCAGATGTGGAGCAGTTCCTCTTTAAACCGGCTGATAAAGGAAATGATTTTGAGGGCTGCCTCCCGCAAGAGCTGCAGTTTTTTTACCTGTTCTCCGCTGAAATCTTTCCACAACTGCTGATTTATCCAGTTAAAACACTGTTCCTCCAGGAAGTTCCGGGGATCCTTATAGATAAAAAGATCCATTTCCATCTGCTGTTCAAACAGCGAAATGGCCTGTTTAACCGCAGCTGCGGTTATCTGCACCCCTTTCTCATTGAGCTGCTTTACCAGATCATCAGCCTTTTTTCCCCTTCCATCAGCCGGTGAAACAGCAAGAGTCAGTGTGCAATCCTCTTTTCTGTCCAGTAACCGGTAGCTGAGCGGCTTCTTTTTATGGTCCATATTTTCTTTCAGTTCTGATACATCAAAAACAATCTTTGCTCCATCCACTTCTACTTCCAGTTCATCAATGAGCCGGTCCGTTTTTACATAATAGAATCTGTGGGTTTGCCAAAAGAGCTGAATATCTCTGTCTGCAGCTGTATACTGTCTGTGGGCTTTTGAAGGTTTTGGTGCTGTGTTGCCAGGAAAGATTGACCTGTTTATTAAAACGCTGCTGAAAAGGGAATGGAGTTGCTGGTACAATTCCTCCCGGTATTCCGGTGCGTGGGCTGTGATCCGGTTTAACTCTTCCTTCAGCCGGGGCAGGCCCCTCTTAAAATAGAGCGATCTGAACTCTTTTGCTTTGATCAGCCCTGATTTCCCTCTTACCCGCTGGTACGCGAAAAGATCTTTGAGATAAGAAAAAAAATCTTCTTCTCTGGACAACTGTTATCTCCCCTGCAGTTGTGCTGCAGTTGTTGCCAGTTATCATGGATGAATTTTGCTTCTATATAAATTATTGTTAATATAATCATACCATAGCAAGCGGTATATTGAGAGGGATAATCAGTGTTCTTTTAAACCTGGTCTTGCCAGAAGTGGTTTTGGGTGTTATAAGTTAAATTGTATGCTGCTGTTAAAGGAGAGAAAAGGAATGCAGCTTTCCATCCCGGCCCCTGTAATCAAAATTATATCAATACTGCGCCAGGCGGGGTATGAGGCCTATGCTGCCGGTGAGGGGGTGCGGGACTGCCTCTTAGGCTTGGAACCCCAGAAATTGAAGGTGGCTTCCAGTGCTCCGCCGGAGGTGGTTGAAGCCTTTTTTGATAGAACTCTGCGCCTGCAGAATAAGGTGTTGGTGCGGGAGGGGGAAGCTTTTGTCCATGTGCTCTCATTTGGGGAACAGCATTGTGCTGCCGGCTCTCTTTCCGATCTGCTGGAGCAAGATTTCACAGTCAATGCCCTGGCTTATGACCCGCTGGAAGATCATTTGATCGATCCCTGGCAGCTGGCAGATCAGATCGCTTCAGGGGAAGTGATGATCCGGTTAGTAGGGGATCCAAACTCTCGCTTTCAGGAGAAGCCGCGGCGCCTCTTGGAAGTTTTTTATCTGATGAAGCTCTTTGATGATGCGGATCTCCAGTGGCAGGTTTTCCGGGAAACAGAGGAGGCGCTGGTGCGCTGTGCCCCAGCGGCAGAGGGGATCCACCCTCACCGGGTGAGGGATCTGCTCAATAGGGTTATTATGGGCAAACAACCGGATATCTATTTGGAAGAAATGCGTAAGACCGGGGTTCTGCGGTATGTTTTGCCTGAGCTTGATGCCACCTATGGCATAGAGCAGAACGACTGTCACATCAAAGATGTTTTTGGCCATACCCTCCTGGTAATGAGGGAGATCCGCCCGGAGTTGCACCTGCGCTGGGCTGCCCTCTTGCATGATATCGGGAAACCTCAATGCATCGGCCTCCATGAGGGCACAGTGCATTTTTACGGCCATCAGGTGATCGGTTCCTTTATGGCACGGCGAATTTTAAGGAGGCTGGGATTCAGCAGAGGGTTTATCGAAAAGGTGTCTTTTCTTGTTTACCACCATATGTACCCCTACCCAAAGACTCCGAAAGCTGTACGCAGGTTTATCAACAAGATGGGGCTTTATAATCTGGGGGACCTTCTCGAACTGCGCCGGGCTGATATTTTGGGCGGTAAATACAGAAATCTCAGCAATCTGGAAAATTTCAAAAGAGAGATCGATAGTGTCCTTTTTGAACTGCCTCCCTTTTCTATTAAAAACCTGGCCCTCAATGGCTTTGATGTGATGGAGGTTCTGGGGATCGAGCCTGGCCCGCTGGTGGGTGAGGCTTTAGAGTATCTCTTTGCAAAGGTTAAGGATAACCGGGAGCTCAACAACCGGGAGAGTTTGACAGCCCTCTTAAAAGAAAGATTTGAGAGTTAAGGCTATTGGCCAAAGCTTATTCTCCAGTTCGGTGTTTTTTTATGATCAGTTATTTCTCCGGCAAGAGGGTGGCGGGGGGAATGAGCAATGGTGATGCTGTTCAGGATCTTTTCCTCAACCTCCGCCAGCTTACCATCCTTGTAGCGCCAGACCCTGAGTTCAACCCTGGGGATCACAGCTGTTACCTCAAAGGCATCAGAAAGTGTGGAGAACCTGGATACTTTCATTGATACACCTGCGATATCGATACTGATCTCATCCCTCTGCAGGGCCATCATAACCCCTCCGTTTGTTGAACTGCTGATCCAATATATGCAAAAAGATCTACTGTTGGCACAAAAAGGAATTATGATGTCCTTCTCACAATAACCAGAGGTGTTTGCTGGTCCGCGTTGCCGGCGGGGTTTTTCTTGAATAAACGCAGGAGGAGCTTCTGATCAACACCCTCAGTAGCAGCCAGGATTTGTGACCTGCCCAGGTCGTTGGCATCGATAATAGCCGCCTCTATTCCAAAACGCTCCTTGATGGCAGCCACCACTTTTTCCGGTTCCTTTGGCCCCATGACGATGTATTTGTCAAAGGGTGGCACTGTACCGGTGATGTCATCCACCAAAGCTGCCTGTTTGCCTGCCAGGCGGTAAAAATCACCTTTCCGCCTGAGGAATAGCCTGGTGAAAGCGCTGAGTAAAAAGGCAGCTATCACCCTCAGTGTGCCCTCTTCGTTCATCACCGCCTGCAGGGCAAAAGGAGAAGAAAGGCTGCCATCCTGGTGCACGAACTGGGAGATAAAGAGTGCGCACTTTCCCGGTTTCACATTTTCCGGCCTGATCAGCCTGCCCTGGGTAATGGCAACCATGGTTTCCGCGGCTACCAGAATGTCCCCTTTTTGGAGAAGCGGGCCGCAGTATTCTCTGATCACTTCCAGCAGGTCATCATCAGGTGTGACCAATTTTGTTTGCACAGGGATTAGCTGTACAGGCACACTATTCAACCACCTTTTCCTGTTTTAACTCTGCCGGCACCTGCGCATCCTTTAAAGGAAAAGGGAGTTCTGCTAACTTCCATTGGATCCCTTTGCGCCCAACTATTTGATAGTAGATAACTATGGTGAGACGGGGTACCTGGCGGATTAGAGTCGGAATATCCACTGTGCTGTGGCGGATTCTGACTTCCAGCTGGGTCAAAAAATAGGCATTCTTTTTGACGATCAGTGATTCCCAATATCCGTTTTCCCGGGCCTTATCTTTAACTACATTGATCTTGGACTTGATCTCCATCCCTTTCATGATTTTTCCGCAGTAAACCGGCTGGCAGAATACATTATTGACCATCCCCTGCTGTTCACCTCTGTTGGTGAGGGGGATCGAGCAGCGGCAGATAATTTCACCCCTTTGAGGGTCATGCTGAACAAGCAAGTCCTGGACAGCTTCTGTGTCAAAAAGGATGTTTTGATCACCCAAATGCCAGTAATAAAGGGCCAGTGCAGCGGAAAGAGTGCCTGCACAAGCTAAAAAAGCCACCAGGTAACTCATCACCTGCCGCCTCCTTTGAAAATTCTGTTCCTTAATTTATATGCTTGCTGAAAGGCATCAATAACCATAGGCCTAGTTGGTACCAAATCAGCTGGATCGCCATATAATAAAGCGTATTATCTGGCAAGGAGGCGAGTCTGTGTTTCCTGTTCCAAGTAAGTTCAATCTGGTTGTTGGGCGTGGGGAAGGTAGGACCCCTTTAAATGCCTTTGATGCAGCTCTCATCGATGCGGGTATCGGCAACCTCAACCTGGTGCGTGTCAGCAGCATTTTACCGCCTGATGCTCAATATACCCCTGATCTGTGGATCCCGCCGGGTACGCCAACCTTTACCGCTTATGGTTATCTTACCAGCACTACTCCTGGGCAAATGATCGCTGCTGCTATTGGGGTTGGCATCAGCCCGGACACCTATGGTGTGATCATGGAATATGAGGGCTACTGCACCAGGGAAGAGGCAGAGGAGCAGGTACGGGCCATGGTGGAGGAGGGCTTTCGGATGCGCAGTCTTCCCTTAAAGGAAGTGCTGGTCAAGGGGGTCGCCTACCGGGTGCAGGAAACGGGGGCGGTTATAGCAGCTGCGGTACTGGGCTACTAATCTGGTACTAATCCCCTTTGGTTGACGCCTTTTGAGGTGCTAGTGTATAATGAAAACTATGATACAGAGCCCTTTTTTATCATCGAAGCAGGGTTTTTACTCTATATGCAGCAATTTTTTTAATACGGAACTTGGTCTGGGGGGGAGGGAGAAATGTAATGACTGAGATCAGGGTCGGCAAAAACGAATCACTGGATAGTGCATTGCGGCGTTTTAAGCGATCTTGCCAAAAGTCTGGTGTGTTGGTCGAGGTCAGGAAGCGCGAGCATTATGTGAAGCCGAGTGTGCGCAGGAAAAAGAAAGCCGAAGCAGCGCGCAAACGCCGCTGGTCCTAACAGGGAGTGTTTCAGATGTCCATTAAGGATCGCCTCTACAATGATATGAAAGAAGCCATGAAAGCACGTGAAGCAGGCAAATTACGCCTTGCAGTGATTCGTATGGCCCGTGCCGCCATTAAAAACCGGGAGATAGAAGTTGGGCATGAACTCTCAGATGATGAGATCATAGGAGTTCTGGCCAAGGAGGTAAAGATGCGCCGGGATGCCCTTCCAGATTACAAAAATGCTGGACGGCTGGAGAAAGTGGCGGAACTGGAAGATGAAATCAAGATCCTTGAGGAATACCTTCCCCAACAGATGAGCAAAGATGAGATAATCCAGATGGCACGTGAAGTGATAGCTTCTGTGGGTGCAAGCAGTGAGCGAGATCTGGGTAAAGTGATGGGCGCCCTGATGCCTAAAGTAAAGGGGCGTGCTGATGGAAAAATGGTTAACCAGATCGTAAGAGAACTGCTTGGCTCCGGACAATAGAACAAGCAGAAGTATTGATTTTCACAGGCGGGCAGCGAGAGCCCGCCTTTTTGTTTGCCTGGCAAGCCGGCTCTATTTAGCTGTTTCCTATCTGTTCTCTTTCCCGCTTGCAATGCATAAAGTGGTAAAGAAAGAGAAAGGTGGGATTTTTTTGTTCAAGGACCGTAAAAAAAGAATGGAGTTTCTGGCCAATTATCTTGAGCTTCCCAAGGACCTGATGATGGATTTGCCCAGAATCACCTTGTTGGGGAATGTACAGTTGATTATAGAAAACCACAGGGGAATTATCGAATATACAAAGGAAAGGATCCGCATCAGCACCAGCATTGGTGAACTGGTTATTGATGGGGAAGGGCTGGTTTTGCGCAACATCTTTCCTGATGAAATTGCTGTTGACGGTAAAATCGCGTTGCTGAAACTTGTGGAGTAGCAAGAGGGTTAAGGGGGCTGACGGCTTTGATCATGAGAAAAATTTGGGCATATATTTTTGGCTATCTATCCTTAATGGTTAAGGGTCCCCACCCTGAGCGTTTTATAAATTTGGCTTTTACCAGGGGTGTATATCTGTGGGATCTCAATTGGACAAGTCCTGATACCCTGATCCTTAAGGTTTATGCCAATTCATTTCGCGTCCTGCGCCATCTCGCCCGTCAGAGCGGGTGCCGTATCCGTATCCGCAAAAAACGGGGATTCCCTTTTTTGATCAACCGTTTCCGGCGCAGGCGCATGCTGCTCTTTGGTGGGTTTATTTTTGTGCTGCTGCTTTATATACTTTCATCATTTATCTGGACTTTGGATATTGAGGGCACCAAAAGGATCAGTGAAAATAAAATAAGAAGCCTTGCCGCTGAACAGGGTTTAAAACCCGGTAATTTTCGTTATCAGGTTGATCGGGATCAGGTTGTGAACCATCTGCTGCGGGAACTGCCTGAGATCTCCTTTGCGGAAGTGAAGGTTGGCCCCCGTTCCCGAATCAGAATTGTGGAAAAGGTGAGGGTTCCCAAGGTGCAGGGGAACTGTCATATTGTGGCCAAAAAAGATGGTGTCATTGATACCGTCCTTGCATTGACCGGACAGCCTATGGTAAAAGAAGGCGATCTGGTAAAGAAAGGGCAAATAATTATTTCCGGGGCGATCTATCCCCCTGAACCTGAGCCTGATCCCAACAACCAAAAGCCACCCGCTCCCCAGAAACCGGTGAGATATGTCCAGGCCCAGGGTGTTGTGTATGCCAGGGTATGGTACCGCTTCTATGGGGAGGCCCCCAGGGATGAGGTTGTTGAGGAGGAAACAAATAGAACTGTTAGGATATACTGTATTAGGTTGGCTGGTAAAGAGATTACTATCAAAGGACCTGACCAAATACCGTATAAATATTACCGGACCAAGACCAGCAGGAGTAGATTACCACAATGGAGGAATATAAAAGTACCCGTCGAATTTGTTACAATAGAAGCAGAAGAGATCAAAAGGGTACGTTTCCAGCGCTCTTTTGATGAGGCGAAAAAACTGGCTGCTGATCGTGCCAGGGATCAAGCAGTCAAGAAACTTCCCAAAGGGGCAGAACCGGTCAGCCGGCAATACAAGGTGATCGGTACAAAGGATGACGACCCTGTCCGGGTGCTTCTTACAGTGGAAACTAAAGAGGAGATCGGAGTCGCCCGGCCCTTTCAGACCGGTTTAAAAAATCAGAACTAGCGGTATATTTGCCTTTAACTATTAAACAGGGGGTTGAAAAAAAGCTTGACAAGCTGTGCGGAAGCTAAAATTTCGGTTAATGACAACAGTGCTGTGTTTAATCTTTTTGGCAATCTTGATTCTAATCTCAAGTTTATTGAAGAGAAGTGCGCAACTAATATTATTGCCCGGGGTGATGAGATCCTCGTCAGGGGTGAGCCGGAAGCTGTCAGAAACACTGTTGCGCTCTTAGAACAGTTGATTGCCTGGAGCAAAGAGGGAAACCCTGTTACGGTCAGCGATATTAATTATGCCTGGCACTTGGTCAAGGATAGCTCCAGAGAAAAACTGGTGGAGATCCGGTCTGAGGTGCTTCTGACCAATCACCGGGGAAAACCTGTGCGGCCAAAGACAGCTGGTCAGGTGCGGTATATTCAGGCCATCAGGGAAAATGACATGGTTTTTGCCATTGGGCCTGCTGGAACAGGTAAGACCTATTTGGCTGTGGTAATGGCTGTACAGGCCTTCAAGAACAAAGAGGTCAACAGGATTGTGCTGGTGCGGCCTGCAGTTGAGGCCGGGGAGAAACTGGGCTTTCTCCCAGGGGATATCCAGGAAAAGGTTGACCCTTACCTGCGCCCATTGTATGATGGATTATATAATGTATTGGGTGCTGACCAGGCGCAGCGCTATATGGAACGCAATGTTGTCGAGGTTGCTCCTCTTGCCTATATGAGGGGCCGAACACTGGATGATTCTTTTGTTATCCTGGATGAAGCGCAGAATACTACACCGGAACAGATGAAGATGTTTTTGACACGCCTTGGTTTTGGCTCTAAAGCAGTGATAACCGGGGATATCACCCAGATCGACCTGCCTAAAGGGCAGTCATCTGGCCTGGTTGAAGTACAGAAGGTATTGAGTGGTGTGGAGGGTATTGCTTTTGTCCATTTCAGTGGGGAAGATGTAATCAGACACCCGTTGGTGCAGAAGGTTATTGAAGCTTATGATCGCTATGAAAAGCAGAAAGAGTAATCTCCACAACAATATGTAGGAGTGACATTAATGGTGGATTTACAAGGGGATCATTCTCTGTTCCGGCTGCTCTGGAGCAAACTGAAGGGGCGGACCTTTCGTCAGATAGTTTGGGGTGTCTTATTTTTTCTGGCAGCTGCTCTTGTTGTTGGGAGTAATTTTCTCTCAGGCGGATATTCGTTTAAAGAGGGACAGGTCTGTCCTACTAATATATATGCTCCGCGGACCATTGTTTATGTGGATGAGGAAGAAACAGAACGGCTGCGCGATGAAGCTGCCAATAGGGTGGAGAAATCTTACCAGGAAGATGCTGATGCCCTGCAGAGGCAGCATGGTTTGGTAAACAAAACTTTTGATAGAATTCGGGAATTACGGGATGCGGAACTTTCTCCTGAAGAAAAAAAAGAGCAGTTGCGCAGCTTTTTGTCTCAAGAAATAGGGATATCTGCTTCCGAGTTGGATGAAATTTCTGATAGTGCCCTGTTGGCGATGCTGGCGGCAGGCGACCAGGAGTTGGACAATGCCCAGTCTTTAAGCAGAAACCTAATACAGGAGGAACTGCGTTACGGACTGAAGGCTGAAGGTTTGAACAGCGCCAGAGATAACCTTGCTTATAAAGTGACAATATCTGATATACCCGATCAGTGGGAACCGGTGGTTTCAGCGGTACTTGTACATATACTTGAGCCGAACCTGGTCTTTGACAATGAAACCTATCAAAGAAGGGTTGAGCAGGCCCGGGCGGAAGTGCCTGAGGTGGTGCGCACCTATCAGGCAGGCCAGGTAATTGTCCGTGAAGGGGATATCATCACTAAAGTGGATCTGGCTGTTTTGCGCCAGTTAGGTTTGATGCAGGGGAGGGCACTGGGGACACGCCTGATCGGTGTGCTCCTCTTTGTTTTGCTACTAGTCGGTTTAGTTCTTTTTTATCTTGCCAGGTTCCGCAGTGATATCCTGAAATCTGACCAGCACTTGATACTGTATGGATTGGTATTCACCCTTACCATTCTGGTAGCCAAAGCGGTATCTATAATAAACATCAGCAACCAGGCGGAAATCGAATCATTGATAGGTTATCTGCTACCGGTTGCCGGCGGAGCTGTATTGATCACAGTTTTGTTTGACAGAGGGCTGGCGGTTTTTACATCCTTTCTGTTCAGTATTATTGTGGGAATGATAACCGATGGGCAGTTCCCTTTTGCTCTTGTAGCCTTCGCTGGGTGTATGGCAGGTATTTTCGGAATTGGATCCTTTGCCACCCGCTCTGATCTGCTCAGAGGGGGGCTGTTTTCTATATCACTGGCCAATATGGGGATGATTCTGATCCTGGGACTGCTCAATGAGACTGCTCCAGGATTGGTATTAGCAGGAATGGGTATGGGCCTGTTAAACGGTATTACTTCTTCTATTTTGGCTTTGGGTTTGCTTCCTTATCTGGAGTCGGCATTCGGCATTACCAGCACTGTGCGCCTCCTTGAATTGTCCAACCCCAGCCAGCCGCTGCTCAAGCGCCTGCTGTTGGAGGCACCGGGAACATATCACCGCAGCATTCTTGTGGGCAATCTGGCAGAGGCTGCTGCAGAGGCGGTTAATGCAGACCCTTTGTTGGTGCGTGTGGGTTCTTATTACCATGATATCGGCAAACTGAAACGACCCTATTTCTTTATTGAAAACCAGATATCCAGGGAGAATCCCCATGACAAAATTGCTCCCAGTTTAAGCACTTTGATTATAACCTCCCATGTAAAAGACGGATTAGAACTGGCACGGGAGCATAAACTACCTCCTGAGATTCAGGGGATCATAGAACAGCACCACGGCACCAGCCTGGTGGCTTATTTCTACCAAAAGGCCCTGGAAAGCGACCGCCCTGAATTGGTGACCGAAGAGGAATTCCGTTATGATTCTGTAAAACCCCAAACCAGGGAGGCCGCACTGGTGATGCTGGCAGACAGTGTGGAAGCGGCAATCCGCTCCCTGCAGAAACCGACACCAGGCAGGCTGGAAGGGCTGACCAGAAAGATTATTAAGGAAAAACTGGATGATGGCCAGTTGGAAGAGTGTGATTTGACCTTCAAGGATTTGAATAAAATAGCCTCGGCCTTTGTGCGGGTATTGGGAGGGTTTTTCCACTCCAGGATCGAATACCCGGAGGCTGCCCTGATTACAGAACTGGAAAGGAGAAAATCCAGGGGTGCAGTTGCTAATCAATGAAAAACAGAATCAGATCCAAGTCGATAGCAAGATCAAGGAGTTGTTGAAAAAGGCCTTGGAAACAGTCTTGGAAGGTGAGGCTTTTTCTCAAGAGTTTATTGATGCTGTAGAGGTAAGCCTGGTATTGACCGATGACTCTGAGATAGCTGAGTTGAATGATTACTACCGGGGGGTAGAGGGCCCAACTGATGTGCTTTCTTTCCCCATGATGGATGATGATCCATCAGAAGACCCTACAGGAGAGTTTTTGCTGGGGGATATTGTGATCTCTGTACCACGAGCAAAAGCGCAAGCAGAGGAATATGGGCACTCACTGACCAGGGAATTGGTTTTTTTGGCTGTCCATGGTATGCTGCATCTACTGGGGTATGACCATATGACAGAAGAGGAAGCAGCTATTATGAGGGCTAAGGAAAAAAAGGTGATGAAACAAATAGGTATCGGCAGGTTTGGTGAGAATGGCGGAACGGAGTTTTAACGAAAGTATCAATGATGCCCTATCAGGTATCAAACATTGTATGCTGACCCAGAGAAATATAAGGATTCATCTGGCGGCTGCGGTTTTGGTTCTGCTGGCCTCCTGGCTGCTGGGTTTGAGCCGGCTGGAATTGGCTGTGGTGGTCTTTGCCATTGCCCTGGTGCTGACAGCGGAGATGTTCAATACAGCTGTAGAAGAGGCGATTGATCTTTCTGTTAAAACTTACAGCACCGGTGCCCGGTTGGCCAAACATGTGGCTGCAGGAGCTGTTTTGACCGCTGCCATCTGTGCAGTAGTGATCGGGCTGCTTATTTTTGTACCGCATCTTTATGCCCTTCTCTAACAGGGGTGGTAGCTTGGACAGGATCAGTGATGATCAACTGCTGGAATTAGCAAAAAAAGCGTCTCTCAAAGCCCATTCTCCCTATTCCGGTTTTCCTGTGGGAGCCGCTCTTTTGAGCAGTGACGGGGCTGTATTCACCGGATGCAATGTAGAAAATGCATCTTATGGTTTGACCATCTGTGCTGAGCGGGTGGCTCTTTTCAAAGCTGTATCTGAGGGTGTAAAGGATTTTGTCAGCCTTGCCCTCTGGGCAGAGAAACCCTCCTGGCCCTGTGGGGCCTGTCTGCAGTGCCTGGCTGAATTTGCTCCGGACCTGCGGGTTATCCGTTTAGGGGAGGAAGGTGTAGAGGAGCGATCTCTCAAGGAGCTCCTACCTCTGGCTTTTCATCTGCCTGCATCGAGCAGAGGATGAAAGTAAATAAAGCGAGGTGTTGTTTATTAAATCGGGTTTTATCAGCATCATCGGTAGACCTAATGTGGGGAAATCCACACTACTTAACCAGTTTGTAGGGCGCAAAATCGCTATTGTATCAGATAAGCCACAGACCACCAGGAACCGCATTATGGGGATACTGACCACAGAAGATGCCCAGGCGGTGTTTATTGATACACCGGGGATCCATAAGCCCCGTCATAAACTGGGGGCCTATATGACCAGGCTTGCCCAGAAAACCCTGGAGGAGGTAGACCTGGTGCTCTATGTGGTGGACGCATCTGTACCTCCGGCTGGTGGAGAGGAGTA
>DUSK01000137.1 GCA_012842275.1 Syntrophaceticus sp.
TAGACCGTTCCTTCACTTATGTCCCGAAATCCGTATTTTTTCAGGTTTTCAACGAGCTCATATCCATAGGTTTCCCCATCGCTGATCAGCTTTAAAATACACCCTTCCAGTAGCCCCTTTAACAGTTGGGGGTTCTTCATCCTCGTCACTCCTCTACTATGTTTTGCATAGTAGCTGTATCTATATTGTAACACAAAGTAGCTGTGATTGCAATACCGGATATTGCTGTTTTACCTAATTCCGGTCGAGTCTTAATCACCATTCGCTGGTCCGGCATAAGACATCCAGCATTCAAATCAGGGTTACTTTCACCAGAAAAAAAGAAAACCGCCTTAAACAGCGGTTCTCTTTTCAAAGGTTTGAGCATTTTCATTCAACTTTAGCAACCGCGAATGAGCGCAAAGGCCTCAGCCCTTGTTGTGCTATTGCTCTTAAAAATCCCCCGCACAGCTGATGTGATGGTCTTTGATCCCGGTTTGCGCACACCTCTCATGGTCATGCACATGTGTTCAGCCTCAATCACCACTAAAACACCTCTTGGCTTTGCCCTATTCATTATAGAGTCGGCAATCTGTGTAGTAAGCCTTTCCTGGAGCTGCGGCCTTTTAGCATATTCATCAACAATCCTGGCCAGCTTGGACAGCCCAAGCAGCCTCCCCTGATGGGGGATATAGGCCACATGTGCCTGCCCTAAAAAGGGAACCAGATGGTGTTCACACATGGAATAAAGAGGTATATTTTTTACCAGCACCATTTCATCATGCTGTTCTGTGAAATATGTCTCCAGGTGTCTTTCAGGGTTACTGTGCAAACCACAAAAGATCTCTTTGTACATGCGGGCAACTCGGGCGGGTGTATCCCTTAATCCCTCTCGTTCCGGGTCCTCTCCTATCCCTTCCAAGATCATTCTCACTGCAGCCTCAATCTTTTCTGTGTCGATCACTCACAACCTCTCCTTCATTTGATCTATTATTTTTCACCATGTCTAAAGCAGCAGACACTGCCATATTATATACTACTACCTGTATCAACAATGGCATAGGCCAGCGCTGCAGCCCCATACCCATTATCTATATTGACCACACCGACCCCGGGGGCACAGCTGTTCAGCATGGTGAGAAGAGCAGACAGCCCTCCGAAGTTAGCACCATAACCGACACTTGTTGGCACAGCGATAACCGGCCTCCTGGTCAAACCGCCGACAACACTGGCTAATGCCCCTTCCATCCCTGCCACCACAATAACCACAGTGGCCTCTTGCAATAAACGGCGGTTCTCCAGCAGCCGGTGGATCCCTGACACACCTACATCGTACAGCCTTGTTACTTTGAGACCCATAGCCTCTGCAGATACCGCAGCCTCTTCTGCTACAGGCAAATCAGCTGTCCCGGCACTGATCACCAAAACATTGCCTTTCCCCTCGCTGCTATCCTCAGAGGATACAACAATACAACGGGCAAGCTGGTGGTAGACCGCGTTGGGGCACCTTTCCTTCACTGCATGAAAAGCCTCACAGCTGGCCCTGGTTCCCAGCACTGTTTTCGATTTGGCAGCAAGCCTGGCAAAGATCTCAGCCACCTGCTCCACAGTTTTCCCCTGGCAAAACACCACCTCCGGAAATCCTTTGCGCAGTTCCCGGTGGTGATCTAAACGGGCATAGCCAAGATCCTCATAGGGCAGCTGTGACAGTTGTTCCAGCACCTGTTCAACAGTTATTTTTCCCGACAACAGGGATTCCAATAGAATTCGCAGTTCATCCCTGCCCAAAGTTATCATCCTCTTTTCAATCTTGTATCAAAGATAAGGACAGATATACATACTATATTCTAACGCCCTTCAAGTATATTTGACAATAAGACCGATCACCCCGGGACAGGTTGACCGCGCGATCAGGGGGACAGGTTGAGTGATCGGTCCGATCAGCGGGACTGTCCCGGTGATCGCGCGGAGGGACAGGTTGCGGCCCGACTGATAATCAACTAATAACCAACGACTAACTATGGTGACGCGACCCCCGTCCCCTTGTCACGCCCCCTTGTCACGCCAAAGTGACAGGCTGGCAATCCACGACTCGCTCGGGACGCTGGGAGATATTTATTCCCTGGAAAAATTAAGTGACAGAGATTCATCCCTGTCACTTATCTTACTTTTCATCAATTTTAACCTTACTGAATGTTGGTGCCCTAGGTCTAACTTTTAACCCTGCGGGTAAGCAGCATCACACCTGCCAGTAAGCAGACACAACCTGTGATGATCAACATCAATTGATCAACTGCGCCACCGGTCCATGCTTTTCCGGAATACCAAACTATCCTTGCCGCACTTTTCGCACCTCATCAAGGTTCCCAGTTCGGGGTATTCCGGAACGTCAAACTATCCTGTTCTTCTCATCCACAAAAACCACACGGGGTTTATGTTCCCTCGCCTTTTCTTCCTCTACCTGCATATAGGAGAGAATGATCAGTATATCACCGGGCTGCCCCAGGCGTGCCGCAGCCCCATTTAAACACACCTGCCCTGAGCCCGGCTCCCCTTCGATGACATAGGTTTCAAAACGGGCGCCATTGTTGTTGTTGACTACCTGCACCTTTTCATAGGGAAGGATGTCAGCTGCTTCTAAAAGGTCACGGTCGATGGTGATGCTCCCTACATAGTTTAAATTGGCATCTGTTAATACAGCCCGGTGGATCTTCGATTTCAGCATGCATCGGTACATGGCTCCACCTCCAGATCGATATTATCGATGAGCCTCGCTTTCCCCACATAGACCGCAGCGGCCAGCAGCACATGACCTTTTAGCTCCACCAGTTCAGACAGGGTATCCCCATCCACCACCTCCACATAGTCAACCCGAATGCCGGGAGACGATTCCAGGTCCTGCAGGATTTTTTCTTTTACCCGCTTGGGATTCCGCTCACCCTCTCGGATCAGCTGTTGACCGGCTCGCAGAGCTCTGGGCAGGGCTAAGGCCTGCTCTCTTTCCTCAGGGGAAAGATAGGTGTTGCGGGAACTCATGGCCAGCCCATCTTCCTCCCGAACGATGGGACAGGTGATGATCTCCAGAGGCAGGTTCAAGTCCTGCACCATCCTTCTGATCACAATAGCCTGCTGTGCATCCTTCTGCCCGAAGTAAGCCCGGTCGGGCTGGGTAATGAGAAAAAGTTTGAGCACAACTGTGGTTACACCCTTGAAGTGGCCTGGGCGGGAAATGCCACACATCTTCCCTGTAACTTCTCCTGTTACATCCACATAGGTGCTGTAGTTTTCCGGGTACATCTCTTCTGCTGTCGGGGCAAAAACATAATCCACACCCACATCTGCAGCCAATTTATTATCCCTTTCCAAATCCCTGGGATAGGTGGCAAAATCCTCTTTAGGGCCAAATTGCAGAGGGTTAACAAAGTTGCTCATCACCACGATGTCATTTTCTTTTCTGGCTCTCTGGGCAAGGCTCAGGTGCCCTGCATGGAGGTAGCCCATAGTGGGTACCAGACCGATGGTTTTTCCCTCTTTTTTCAATCGCAAACAGATCTCCTGCATCTGTTTAACTTTTCTGATCAACTCCATGTTTTTATCCCCTTATCCCTTGATTACAGCATTTTTATTTCCCGTAGCAGTGTTCCGGGCCCGGGAAAATGCCTTCTTTGACCTCTTTTTTAAAGGTTTTCAGCGCTTCCAGCGCAATTTCCCGCAGATTAGCGTACTGTTTCACAAACTTAGGCGGTTTTCTGTCTGTGCAGCCCAGCATATCATGAACAACCATAACCTGCCCATCGCAATGGGGCCCCGCACCACAGGAGAGTGTAGGTATCTTCAGCTTTTCAGTGACCTTTGCCGCCACATCTGCAGGAACACACTCTAAAACCAGTGAAAAGATCCCTGCCTCCTCCAGGATCAGAGCATCTTCAATTAGCCGCTTTGCTGCCTCATCGGTTTTACCCTGCACACGGTAACCGCCTAATTGGTGAACCATCTGTGGAGTGAGCCCTAAATGCCCCATCACAGGTATTCCCGTCTCCACCATAGCCCTCACAGCTTCAGCCCTCTCCCGGCCGCCTTCCAGTTTGACAGCATGCGCACCGGCCTCTTTTAGATAGCGGCCTGCATTCCAGACAGCCTCTCCTATAGTTGTCTGGTAATAGAGAAAAGGCAGATCCCCCACTACCATCGCCCGCTTGGCTCCCCTGGCCACTGCAGCGGTGTGGTGAAGGCTCTCCTCCAGTGTGACCGGCAGAGTATTTTCATAACCGAGCACCGTATTCCCCAATGAATCACCCACAAGCAGGATATCGATCCCCGCTTCATCCAACAGACATGCTGTGGGATAATCATAGGCTGTGAGCAGTGTAATGGGATCCCCTTTTTCCTTCATTTCCTGCAGTGTTGCAACTGTTACCCGAGACATCAAAAAACCCCCTTGTTATTTTGAGTTAATAGAGTTAATCTCCGCTCTAGAATTTCCCGCGCCAATCCAATTTAAAGTCCCGGCGCCCTCTATCAGTTCCTGCTCCCTGATATTCGACAAATCAGTTTTCTCAGTGCAACCCTTGCCAGTTGTTCTTGAGCAGTGACCTGATGGATGCAGCCTGCTTTTCATTTATTGTTCCTTTTTGAAGAGCAGCCTCAACCGTCACCAAGCCAAGGGTCCGGTAAACACTCAGCAGTTCAGGCAGTTCCTTCATGGCATCAAGGTGCTTTTCCAGAGTGCCCCGATCCCCCCGGGAAATTGGGCCTGTTAGGGCCTGGGGTATCCCCAGTTTTTTAATGTTCTTCAGTGTGCCCTCAACCAGAGGCAGAAAAGCCGGCAGCCGCACCTCCTCAGGAACACCGGCTGCAGCTAAGAGATCCAAAGCGGTTTTCAGCAGGCCCACCAAATAGTTGGAAGCCACACAGGCTGCTGCATGGTAGAGCACTTTGGAATTTGAATCAAGTTTAAAGTGTTTCCCGCCCAGCTTTTCAACCATCTCCTGGGCAAAACTATAGCCCCTTACGTCCCCTTCGATGCTGAAGTAGGTCCCCGGGATAAGTTCAATGGCCTGCTCAACACTGGCAAAGGACTGAATGGGGTGAACCGATATGGTGATCGCCCCCTTTTCTGCTGCAGGCTCCAGCAGCTGTGCGGTATGGGCACCGCTCATGTGCAGAACTATTTGCTCAGGGTGAAAACCCTTCTTTTCAGCTATCTCCTGTGCCACAGAAGCAATGGCATCATCTGAGGTTGTGATAAAAAGCGCTTCAGAACGCTTGGCCACATCCTCCTTGGACAGAACCGGGCAGTTCAGCCGCGCTGCCAGCCTGTTGGCTGATTCAGCAGTCCTGCTGGCTACTCCGGCGATCCTGTATCCTGCTCTCTGCAGCAGAATGGCCAATGCAGAACCCACTTTACCGGCTCCGACGAATCCGATCTCCAAAATCTTCGCCTCCATAACTGAATATTCAATCCCTTTTTAGCTTTTCCAGATTTAAAAAGTAAACCCCATAAAAACAAAACGCCCCCTGAACAATGGTCCAAAAGGCAGTAATATACTCCCACATTACCATCATCACCTTCCGTCTCAGTCCTTGTACAGGTACAAGCGGTTGGTCTTAAAATTTTTAGGTGGTCTTGGCCCGGTCTTTCCGGTATGGTACAGGTCCCATCCGGCGAACCGCGCAATAATTATAACATGACACTAGCCCTGAAACAATCTGACTTTTTCCATTTTTTCAGTTTTCTTAAGCATCTCCAGATGCTCCCGGCTTGTTTTTCCATCAGGGTGTATGAGATCCGGAGCAATTTCCTGAAGTGGAATCATGACAAAACCGCGCTCATACATCCTGGGATGGGGGATAATCAACTCCGGGCTTTCTATGGTCAGCTTTCCGTAAAGCAGGATATCCAGGTCGATCACCCGGGGGCCCCAGCGGATCAACCGCTTTCTGCCCAGTTTATCTTCGATCCCCTGGAGAAAGCTAAGGAGTTCCTCCGGTTTCAGAGTTGTTTCGATTTCCATCACCTGATTGAGGAACCAGCCCTGATCAAGGTAGCCTACAGGTTCTGTTTCATAAAGAGAGGACAGCCTGATCACCCTCACCTGAGGATGGTTACCGATCTCCTGGGAGGCTTTTTCGAGGAAAGACCTTCTATCCCCCAAATTGGACCCCATCCCAATAAAAGCCTGCTGGCCGCCCTCACTCACTTTCCCTGCACCTTCCTCTCCTGATCTCCACAACCACATCGGTAAAGATTCCCTTTAAGGGGGCATGGGGTTTTTTCACACGCACCACCACTTCACTTAAGGGAAAACCGGACAGAACCTCAGCAGCGATCCGTTCTGCCAAAGCCTCAATCAACTGGAAACGCTCACCGGTAACGATCCGCTGCACCAAAGCAAAAACCTCGCTGTAGTCAACAGTCCTGGAAAGATCATCCCTTTCCCCAGCCTCCTGCAGGTCACAGTACATCTCCAGGTCCACAATAAAAGGCTGGCCTAACTCCTGTTCAGCAGGCATTACCCCATGATAGCCGTAAAACTGCATCCCGTTTAATATAATGCGGTCCCTTTTGTTTTTCATTGAACATCAGCTTTCCTTATCGCATCAGCCATACGTAGAGCACGCACAGATTCTTTTACATCATGAACACGGACAATATCTGCTGCGCCCTGGGCGATCCCCCAAACTATAGTAGCAAGGCTTCCCTCCAATCTCTGATCCTTGGGAAGCTGCAGGGTATTGCCGATCATGGATTTCCGGGAAGTGCCTAAAAGCACCGGTTTCCCCAGAGAGCGAAGCTCCCGAAGGTGGCGCATCACGATCAGGTTCTGCTGTGTGTCTTTACCAAAGCCGATTCCCGGGTCGATGATCACCTGATCCGGGTCCACACCGGCTTTTTCGGCGATCTCAATACTCCTCCGCAGGAAAGCTAAAATATCTGCCATCATGTCCTGATAGTCAGTGCCGTGCTGATTGTGCATAACAACCACCGGCACCTGATATTCTCCGGCAACTCCTGCCAAATCCGGATCCCTCTGCAGTCCCCAGACGTCATTGATCATGTGTGCTCCCGCTTCCAAGGCCACCCGTGCGGTTTCCGCCTTATAGGTATCCACAGAAATAGGGACCTTTAATTCCTGCACCAAACGCTCCAGCACAGGCAGAATGCGGCGGATCTCCTCCTGGGCAGGAAGGGGCTCTTGGGTCCAGGTGGCAGGGCGTGTTGACTCACCGCCGATATCGATGATATCGGCTCCTTCCTCCACCATTCTGTGTGCGTGCTCTACAGCTAGCTCAGTATCAAAAAACTTTCCACCATCGGAGAAGGAATCGGGTGTCACATTCAGTATTCCCATAACCAGTGTGCGCTCACCCAATGTTAAAGTATAGTCCCGGCAGCGCAAAGTTCTGGTTTCTTTGTTATCATAATTATCCAGAACTGTCTTGATCTCTTCCGCCAGCCGGCGCAAGCCAAAGGGCTGCATCTTCAGTTTCTTGCAGAGTTGGTCATACTGCCGCAGGGTACCCATCAGCAGAACATCGGTTTCTTCCACAGATAATCCCCCGGCTTCCCTGGAGAGGGCAGCCTCACCGCCTTTGGAAAGCATTTCCTGTTTGAGGATCAGAGCAGCCTTGATGCCCAGCCTCTTCACCTTGATCACGCGGTGCACTGCCTTAGGTATCATCCATCTGATTCCAAGCCGGTCAGAACCTATCTTATTCAGTTCCCGCTCTGCATCCTCTCTGTCTTCAATCAGCACAACATGTAAATTATGTCCTTTACTCCCTTCCATACAACCACCCCTTACCTCAGCTCAAAATAGCCGCGCGATCAGCGCGATCAGTGGGACAGGTTGACTGATCGGACCGCGCGAAGGGAATGTCCCCCTGATCGGCCCCTGACCGGCCTAATAGATCAGAACCAGGTTGCCTGTTTCCATAGTCGCGAATTTGTAGCATTTATCTTTGGCACCGCACTCATGGCAGGCACGGGAAAGGTTATCTGCTCTGTGCAGCAGTTCCCCTAAGAGAGACATCCCCTCCCTCTGCTCTCTGTGCTCTCTGATCGCCCTGGTGATGATCCGTATCTCCTGGGGTGAAAAGCCTGCACGCTCCAGAATCTCTGCAGCCATTTCGGCACCTATGACCGAATGGTCCTCCCCTGTTTCATACTGGCGCCATCTTCCGATATCATGCAAAATCCCAGCCGCATAGACCACCTCTTTGGCTGCCTGCAGGCTGCCCAGATTATTATCCTGAGTGAAACTCACCAGAGCATCAGATTCCAACAGCAGAATATAAGTGATCCTTGCTACATCCACAAAATGCTGCAGGTCATGCTTACAGAATTCCCTGTTTTCTTCTGCTGTTCTGTTTTTGTCAAGACACTCCCGAAACAAATGATCCCGTACGATGGCATCAATCCGTTCCATTTTACTCTCCTTTGTTATAATTTTATGGAAAACCAAGGACTCACCTTGGTTACCATCAGTTTATCAAAAACAAAGGAAAAAAAACAGAGAAAGCCTTGATAAAACAAGGCTTTCTCCAATACTTTAAAAACATGTATTAGAACAAACCAGTAACCTGGCCTGTCTTGACATCCACATCGATCCGACGATAGGCCGGGTTGGAGCTGGTACCTGGCATCAAGCTGATAGCTCCAGCCATCGGGCAGAGGAACTTGGCTCCACCATAGACCAAGATGTCCCTGATCGGCAGTCTCCAGCCCTTGGGCACACCCTTCAGGGTCGGGTCATGGGTCAAGCTCAGGTGGGTCTTGACCATCATTGTGGCGTAATCAGCAAATTTAGGATCAGACTCAAACCTCTTGGCCTTTTCTTCGGCCAGCGGAGCCCA
>DUSK01000138.1 GCA_012842275.1 Syntrophaceticus sp.
GCCTTGGTAAGGCTTTTTTTCTCAACAATAAGAACAAAAGTCTGCAACCAGGACAAATTCATAATAATCACACTCTCTGTCTGGTTTGTTATTATTCACTTTATTTCGATCATTATTTACCAGAATGCTAATATTGTATCATATATAAAGATTTTCTTCGCTTATCAAAACTTATTATCCTTTTTTCACAACAAAAAAATGCTACCGGCTTATGGAATAGAGGATTCATCCGTGAACAGCAGCGGTTTTTCCTAATTGTCTACCTCTAATTGATCACTTACAATAATTCAAGAGGTGATCTTTTTGCGTACCGGTTATGCAGATCTCCCTTTACACGGGGGACAGTGCCCCCCTTGGCTTTTTGAGCGGATGGTCAAATTGGGCCGCGCTGTGCTGCTGATCATCGCCCAGGAGGAAGGAACAAAAGGCATCTTATCCAAACTGTCTGATCCCTACTGGTTTCAGGCCTTGGGCTGCCTGCTGGGTTTTGATTGGCACTCCTCAGGCCTTACCACCACAGTATGCGGTGCACTAAAAGAAGGATTGCGCGGCTGTGAACGGGAACTGGGACTTTTTATAGCTGGGGGAAAAGGCAAAACATCACTTAAAACCCCTCAGGACATAATTAATTACGCCGATAAGTACAGCCTTTCTATAAATCCTGATCAACTGATCTATGCCAGCAAAATGAGTGCCAAAGTGGATAACACCGCGGTCCAAGACGGCTATCAGCTTTATCATCATACCTTTATTTTCACCAGCAAAGGGGATTGGGCAGTGATTCAGCAGGGAATGAACACCGGTAACAAACGCGCCCGCCGCTACCACTGGTTGGGGAGCCGGGTGGAGGACTTTGTTAATGAACCCCATAACGCCATCTGCTGTGATCAGCGGGAAAAACAAATATTAAACCTGGTGGACCGAAAAAGCGATGGCACCCGGCAGACAATCACCTCTCTCAGCTGTGCCAAGCCGGAGGAAATAACCAAAGAATACAAAAAACTGATTCTCCCTTCACGCCATTCCCTTTATGAGAAGGATATCCAGCCTAAAAATCTGGAACGCATTCTGCTCAAAACATATGAACAGCAGCCTGCCAATTTTGAAGCTGTCCTTTCCATATCAGGGATTGGTCCTAAGACTATCCGCGCCCTATCCCTGATCTCTGAACTGGCCTACGGAGTGCGCCCCAGTTATGATGACCCGGCAAAATTCAGTTTTGCCCATGGAGGGAAGGATGGTTATCCCTATCCGGTAAACAAAAAGATTTACGACCAGTCCATCTCCATTCTCGAGCAGGCTATCAAAGAAGCTAAATTGGGAAGGGAAGAAAAGCTAAAAGCATTCAAGAGGTTGCAGTACCTAGCAGGTAAATAAAAAAATATAAAATAAGAAAACCAGGTATACCTTATACCTGGTTCTTTACTATCAGCAAGCAGTCCTATAAGCCGGGTTCTGTGCCTTCGCTTCCGAAGGTGGTGATCATCTGTCTTGGACACCGGTTACCCGGTGCCTCCAGCAACCTACCCGGAGGCGGAGCGGGCAACTCCATTGCCTCCCTATTCGGTCTTGCTCCGGGTGGGGTTTACCTGGCCGGCCAGTCACCTGACCGCCGGTGCGCTCTTACCGCACCGTTCCA
>DUSK01000139.1 GCA_012842275.1 Syntrophaceticus sp.
CCCGCCGTAGATCCTTTTCAGCAGAGGACAGAGATGAAACCTGCCACTCCACCTTTTCTTTGACTTTAGGTGCTACACGCTGCACCAATCGCCATACCCGGTTGATAAAGCGGTAAGCACCCTCCACTCCCTGGTCGCTCCAGTCCAGATCCCGCTCCGGAGGAGCAGCGAAGAGGATGAATAGACGAGCTGTATCTGCTCCATAGTTTTCAATAATCTCCTCAGGGCTGACCACATTTCCTTTGGACTTGGACATTTTGAAACCATCTTTTAATACCATGCCCTGGGTGAGCAGGTTGGTAAATGGCTCTTCAACGGGAACCAGATTCTGATCATAAAGCACTTTGGTAATGAAGCGGGAATACATCAGGTGCAATATGGCATGCTCCACCCCACCGATATACTGGTCAACAGGCATCCAATAGGCCACTTTTTCCGGGTCAAAGGGACGTTCATCCCGGGGACTGCAGTAGCGCAAGAAATACCATGAGGAACAAACAAAGGTATCCATTGTATCTGTTTCCCGGCGAGCCGGCGCTCCGCAACAAGGACAAGTTGTATTAATAAAACTATCTGCTTTAAGCAGTGGTGATTCTCCGGTGGGTTCAAAAGCCACATCCTCCGGAAGCAGCACAGGAAGGTCTTTCTCCGGTACTGGTACAATTCCGCACTGATCACAGTAGATAATGGGAATCGGCGCTCCCCAGTAGCGCTGTCTGGAGATGAGCCAATCCCTGAGGCGGTAATTGACCTTCTCTTCTCCCAGCCCCTTCTCTTTCATATATTCAGTGATTTTTAGGCGGGCCACTTCACTGTCCATGCCGTCAAACTCCCCGGAATTGACCATAATACCGGGTTCTGAATAAGCCTCATCCATGGTGGCTGCATCCAGGTCCCTGCCTAGGGGCTGGATAACCACCCTAACCGGCAGATGATATTTGCGTGCAAACTCCAGATCCCTCTGGTCATGGGCAGGCACACCCATAACCGCTCCTGTACCGTATTCCATTAAGACATAGTTGGCCACCCAAATGGGGATCTTTTCTTTATTTAAAGGATTTATAGCATAGGCTCCGGTAAAAATGCCCTCCTTTTCTCCTTCAGCAGAGGTCCGCTCTATCTCGCTCTGTTTTTTTACTCTGGCAACAAACTCTCGTACCTTGCCTGCCTCTGGTTTATCCTTAATCAACTCCTCAACCAGAGGATGCTCAGGGGCTAAAACCATATAGGTAACACCAAAAATAGTATCAGGTCTGGTGGTAAAAACCCTGATCTCTTTGCCATTCTCTGCAGTGAACCTGACCTCTGCACCAACACTCTTGCCGATCCAGTTGGTCTGCATCATCTTGACCTTTTCCGGCCAGCCCGGGATTTTTTCCAGATCCTCCAACAGACGGTCCGCATAAGCGGTGATCCGGAAGAACCACTGTTCCAGATCCTTTTTTTCTACCTCAGTGTCACACCGCTCACAGCAGCCGGCAACAACCTGTTCATTGGCAAGCACTGTAGCGCAGGAAGGGCACCAGTTTACTGCCTGTTTCTTCTTATAGGCTAAGTTATTATGATAAAGCTGAAGGAAAAGCCATTGGGTAAAACGGTAGTAATCCGGATGGCAGGTAGCCACTTCCCTGGACCAATCATAGCTCAGACCCAATGACTTCAATTGACTGCGCATACTGTTGATATTGTCCCATGTCCACTTAGCAGGGGGTATGCGGTTCTTAATAGCGGCGTTTTCCGCCGGTAGCCCGAAGGCATCCCAACCCATGGGATGTAGAACATTGAAGCCCTGCATTTTATAAAAGCGTGCTAAAACATCCCCAATGGCATAATTGCGGACATGGCCCATATGCAGCTTTCCTGAAGGGTAAGGGAACATTACCAGACAGTAATACTTCTGTTTTTCAGGATCCTCAGTAACCTGAAAAGCACCGCTTTCTTCCCAGCGCTGCTGCCACTTTTTCTCCACAAGCCGAAAATTATATCTCGTATCCAAACCACTCACCATCCGTCTATGTTTTGTGATTCAGTTTGTTTAATTTCGTCAGCTAATCTTACCAGCTAAAATCATTTACCAATTACTAAAAACTCCCGCCCCTGTTAGTTCAGGGACGGGAGTTATTCCCGTGGTACCACCCAGATTGGTAAATATAATGGTGGAGCTGGCGGGAATCGAACCCGCGGCCTCTTCCATGCCAAGGAAGCGCGCTCCCGCTGCGCC
>DUSK01000140.1 GCA_012842275.1 Syntrophaceticus sp.
ATAACGCCAAAACAATAGCTTACCTGTGGCACTTGGGTACTGCGCCGGAGGGCAACCAGTTCCTCTGAACGTTGGGTTTATCCCTGCCGCTTGCGACATAAGCTCCGTCGCGCGCCGGGACAGGTTGGGTGATCGCGCGGTCAACCTGTCCGGTGATCGGTCATAGTTTGTCTATAGCTGTGATTAATTCTTCCCAGCTGTCTACCAGGAAATCGGGGTGCTGGTTTGCTAGATCTTTTTTTGCTGCTATCCCCCAGGTAACTCCGATGGTGGATGTACCGGCGTTTTTGCCGGTCATAATATCATAGATGCTGTCCCCGATGTAAACAGCTTCAGCGGGAGGGACAGATAATTGCTTCAGAGCATTCAATAAACCATCTGGATGGGGTTTTGGCTGATTGGCATCTTCTACTGTTACTACAACATCCAAGAAATCATTGAGCCCAGTTATGTTCAGGCTTTCTCTGGTGGGTTTACGGCGTTTGGAAGTGACCACACCGGTAAGGTAGCCCTTTTTTCGTATGTGGATCAGAGAATCAATTGCCCCTGGAAAAGGGTGCAGCATTTCTTGCTGAACATCTTGCTGGTATTTAGCATAGACATCAAGAAAACGCTCTTCATTTCCCGGGGCGTAATGTTTAGCTACATCCCGCAGAGGTAAACCAATAGTGCCCAATACCTCTCCATTTCCCCAGGGAATTCCCAGTTGGTTAAAGGTATGTATAAAGCTCGCTTTGATTAAGGGTATGGAGTCGATCAATGTGCCATCGAGATCAAAAAGAACAGTTTTCAGCAATTTCTTCCCTTCCTTCAAGTTCTTGTTCTTTGTTGAATGAATTGGTATGATATTAAAGGGTGTTGTCAAATGGAACTTGTGAAAATTAATGGTAATACCTACTATATCAAAGCCCCTACCAACGCAGGGGTCTATCTATTTAACAAGAGAGACTGTCTTTTGATCGATACCTGTTTTACCAACAAACAGGCACATCAGATAGATAAAATCCTAAGAGAAAACAACTTTAATCTCCGGTATATAATAAATACACATACCCATTTGGATCACTGCCGCGGCAACCTTTATTTTCAGGAAGCATATCCGGGATGTAAGGTATTTGCCTCTGAGAAGGAGAGGCCTTTTATGGAGCATCCTTATCTCCTCGGTGCTATCTTTTTTTCAGCCAGTCCCTTAAAGCATTTGGATCGGGCACCTCTGTCATTTCCAGTAGATCATTACCTGGAACCAGGAATGCATAAAATAGGCGGCCAGTCCTTTGAGGTGATCCCCCTCCCCGGGCACACCAAAGGGCAAATTGGGATTGTAACCCCTGATCGGGTGTGTTTTTTAGGTGATTCAATCTTCAGCAGGCAGGTTATAATGAAGTATTCCCTTCCCTACCTCTTTGATTTGGAAGAGAGCATTAAAACCCTTCACTTTCTTCCGGAGATCGATGCTGACCACTTCCTGATCAGTCACGAGGAAGGGGTGATTGCCAGCAAGGACCTGCCTGACCTGGTTAATTATAATTTAGCGAATATTGAGAAGTTCCAGAAACAGATCCTGGAACTTTTGCAGCAGCCTTTAACCAGGGAGCAACTGGTAAAAGAAATCAGCCTGAACAATAATATTGCTTTAAACCTGTTGGAGTATCACGTTATCCAGACAACAGTTTCGGCTTTTCTGACATACCTCAATCAACTGGGGCTGATTACCTACACCATTGATGAAGGAAGATTATATTTTCGCCAGCTATAGTTTGTGAACTTCTCAGGATAACAACTAGAAAGAGATCACCATACCGCCTTCTCCGGCATAGGTAGCTATGGTTGCGCCCATCTCATTAATGATGAATTGTTCATCCTTTATATTAAAGTTCTTTATGAACTGGCTTTTCAACATTTCAGCATCTTTACGATTGTTGAAGTGGGAGATACTGAACAATCTTGTGGGAATATCCTTTGCTCCCCGCAGTTTTTCAGTCGCTCTTACCATTATTCTTTGTAATGCTTTTTTTCTGCCGTGTATTTTGTCAAGGATTACTAATGCCCCTTCAACCCCTGTAAGTAAAACTTTGATATTAAGCAGTTTGGCAAGAGAGCCTTGAAACTTGCTCAACCTGCCTCCTTTGACAACGTTCTCCAAGGTATCCAGGAGCACATAGTGGGTCAATTCTTTTTTATACTCTGTCAAAGTTTGAATTATATGATCCCGGGACATACCCTTTTCAGCAAGCAGAGCGGCTTTGATAACCTGCAGCCCTTGCCCCAGTGTAGCCGCCCAGCTGTCAAAAACAGCCACATTAACACCTGATATTTTCTTTGCTAAACAAGCTGCTTGATAAGTGCCGCTTAGTTTTGAGGATAAATTGATACAGAGCAGTTCTCCTTTGGACTCCAGTTCCTTAAAAACCTTTATGAAACTTGCTACCGATGGTTGAGATGTTTTTGGCAGTTCTTTTGCTCTGGCCATTTTTTCGTAAAATTCCTCTGTTGAAATATCAACACCGTCTGCATATTCTTTTCCATCGATATGAACAGTAAGCGGAACCACTGTAATATCATACTTTTCTACAATTTCTGCCGGCAGATCTGCTGCACTGTCAGTAATGATCTTGATCATGTCTTTTCCTCCTTCTTCTCTCTAGGCTGTTATGTGTATTATACTTGATATAACCTGTCTTTTCACCTGCGTTCGGTGAGTAACAATTTCTTACAGCCGCAATATAATAAAGGTAAAAATATCCTCATTGGAACTTTCCTGTAGTAGCTCAATGAAAAATGTCACGCCAATTAAACTGGCATTATGATCGTTTTTCCATTGCTCAATTGAATAAAAGGGGGTGCTGCAATTGTATAATTACGAACCGCTGGATTCTATGTATCCAGATGTCTACTATCAAGTATATCCATATGTGAAACAGATGTGTGAAATGTATGACAATAGTTCAAATCCGGATCTATACCCTTATCCAACCAGGGAAGCAGTTGAAAAAATGACCGACAGCATTTATCACAGGGTTATGGCAGAGATAAAAAACCTTTCTTCAGATGAGGAGACAACTGTTAAACAGTTTGGGAGAGGCTTGTTCAGGTCTTTGATTGCGATCCTGTTAATTAGAGAACTTCTCAGAAGAAGAAGGTCCTATTAGAGCATTAAATCCTCATTCAAGTGGCAGTGATTTCTGTCACTTTTTTTTATTTTTTTACAGAGAAAAAACTGGTATAATAAAAGATATTTTTATAGAGTTTTTAGGGGGTTGATTTGTGTATGAGCGTTTCTGAGGTAATTGGTGCAGTCAATAGTTTTGTGTGGGGTCCCTGGATGCTGACCCTTTTGGTGGGGACAGGCTTGTTTCTGACTATACGTCTTGGATTTATGCAATTTTTTACCCTTCCTTATGCACTCAAGCTTGCTTTCTCACCATCTGCCCAGGACCGCAAATCTAAAGGAGATATTTCACACTTTCAAGCATTGATGACCGCTCTTGCAGCAACAATAGGTACCGGTAATATTGTGGGTGTTGCCACAGCTGTAGTGCTGGGCGGCCCAGGTGCTGTCTTTTGGATGTGGGTCACAGCACTTGTCGGCATGGCGACTAAATACAGTGAAGCTGTGCTGGCCATTAAGTACCGCATAACTGATGAAAAAGGGGAAATGGCTGGTGGCCCCATGTACTACATTGAGCGGGGTATGAGGTGTAAATGGCTCGCCTGGCTGTTTGCTCTGTTCGGTGCTGTAGCAGCATTTGGTATCGGCAATCTGGTACAGGTCAATGCGGTGGCAGGGAATATGAATGATGTCTTTGGTGTTCCTAATTGGCTTACCGGAATTATTTTGGCTATCTTAACCGCTCTGGTTGTCCTCGGTGGGATTAAAAGCATCGGAAAAGCAACAGGAGTTCTGGTTCCTTTCATGGCTGTTTTATATATCATAGGTGGACTAGTTATCATGGTCCTTAATTATGAACTGATACCCCGCGCTTTTGGGCTTATATTTTCACAGGCTTTTACAGCAGAGGCTGGTTTCGGCGCACTGGTAGGTACCACTATCCGTTATGGTGTGGCAAGAGGTGTCTTTTCCAATGAGGCTGGGCTCGGATCTGCACCGATTGCCGCTGCTTCCGCAAAAACCGACCACCCCTGCAGACAGGGATTGGTTTCTATGACAGGTACTTTTCTGGACACCATTGTTGTATGTACTATTACAGGTCTCACAGTGGTGATGGCTAATATTTATCCCACTATTGAGGTAGCCGATGCTGCTGTGCTGACCGGAAAATCCTTTGACTATTTCCTCCCAGGTATTGGCAGTTATATTGTTGCCATTGGTTTGATGTTGTTCGCTTACTCTACAGTACTGGGTTGGGCCTATTACGGAGAGAAGTGTTTTTATTACCTGACCAATATCAAAGGTGTGCAATTGTACAGGATCATTTTCTGTGCTGTCGTATTTTTTGGAGCGGTCACACAGCTACAAATGGTCTGGGATATAGCTGATACATTCAATGGAGCGATGGCTATACCGAACCTGATTGCTCTTCTGGCCCTATCTGGTGTTGTGGCTTCAGAGACTAAGGATTTCTATAGGATCCGTGCTTTAGAAAAATCAGGAAAGAAACCCGTATAAAAAATAGGCATTTATGCTGCAGGATTTTCATGACAGTTTGGCGAATGTAACAGTATTGATTTGGGAGAATTGAAAGGGGGTTTTTGCTTTATGGCAGAGGAGAAGAAAAAATATAAATTTACTTTTAAAATTGTTAATGACCTCTGCATGGATTGTGCGAGCTGTTGGTATGTGTGTACCTATGAAGGTGGCAGTGGAGCTATTGATGTGAGCTATAATGGAGGAGCTTTCTTCGAGATCGATGAAGATTCTTGCATAAGGTGTGGGCGCTGCTATCGTGCTTGCCCGGTTGATGCTGTTGAGCGCATTAAAAATGCCTGAGGGCATTAAGGCTATATAGTTTTTCTTATAGCTGGTGAATCCCCATTTTTAAATGGGGATTTTTTCTTCTTATTAAAGCTGTGCTATACTTTTAGCGAGGTGAAGAGAAAATGGCCTTAACCTGTGGTATTATTGGTTTACCTCTGGTGGGGAAAACAACACTGTTCAACCTCTTGACCCAGGGAGAGGAAGAGACATCCAGTTATGCAGGCCGCACCAAAACCAGTGTTCGTGTGGCCAAGATTCCGGATAAGCGTCTGGACTTGTTGGCGGATATATATCATCCCCGCAAAGTGACTCCTGCCACACTGGAGATAACAGATCTCCCTGGTTTGAGCCGGGGCTCAGGAGCAGCTTTTTTAAATGCAGTGCGGGAGGTGGATGCTCTGATCCATGTTGTCAGAGCATTCAGGAATGACAATATACCGCACATCGATGGCGATATCAATCCGCTGCGTGATCTGGAAAATGTCAATGCTGAGCTTTTTTTGGCGGATCTGCAGATGGTGGAGACCAGGTTGGAGAGGATAGCTGCCAGCAAAAAGATAAAGGGTGAAACTCTAGTGGAGCAGGCGGCACTAAAGCGATGCCAGGAAGTTCTTAATGAGGAGAAACCACTGCTGGAGGCCGGCCTCAGCGATGATGAGTGGCAGGCAGTGCGATCACTGGGATTTTTAACTACAAAACCTATGATCCTTGTCATCAATGTGGATGAGGACCAACTGCGGGATGGTCATTATGAGGGGGAAGAGGATGTCAGCTTATATGGGGAGGAAAAGGGATTCCCTGTTCTCCCCATCTGCCTTGAACTGGAAGCGGAAATAGCGCAATTGGATCCGGGAGAAAGGGAATTATTCCTCAGAGAAATGGGGATCTCTGAACCGGGTGTTGAAAGGGTTGCCAAAACCATCTATAAGCAGCTGGGTTTGATATCGTTTTTAACTGTAGGACGGGATGAAGTTAAAGCTTGGACCATAAAAAAGGGAACAGCAGCCAGAGCAGCTGCAGGTAAGGTCCACACAGATATTGAACGGGGTTTTATCAGGGCTGAAGTTGTCAAATATGAAGATATGGAAAAACACCGGGATATGACAAAGATTAAAGAAAAGGGGCTTGCCCGTCTGGAGGGCAAGGATTATATTGTACAGGATGGAGATATTATCGAGTTCAGGTTTAATATTTAATTGTTGATTGTTGGCTGGTGGTTTATACAGAGCAGGAAATTGTCGGTATTGGTGGAATTATGAAGAGAAAAAATATTAAAGGGGGTGAACCCCGGTAAGGGGCGCAGATGGCCAGTGGTGGACAGGAAATTCAATTGGTGATCTTCAGATTGGGTGTAGAGGAATATGGAGTGCCAATTACTCAGGTGCGGGAGATCAACTTATTATCCAAGACGACAAAAATTCCCAACAGTCCCGCTTTTTTAGAAGGGGTGATCAACCTGCGGGGTCAGATCATCCCTGTGGTTGATCTGAAAAAGAGGTTTTCAATAGACCACACAGAGTATTCAAAAGATGCCCGGATTATGATAGTTGAAGTTAATGAAAGCGTTATTGGAATAATTGTTGATGAGGTATTAGAAGTGCTTCGCCTACCTGCCAGCAGTATTGAACCACCACCTCCGGTGATCGCAGGTATTACAGCTGCTTATTTGGATGGGGTAGGCAAGTTGGATGACAGGCTGTTTATTCTTTTAAATATGGATAAAATTTTAACACTAAGTGAACAGGAAGAGCTTGAGCAGGTTGAAAGAATGGCGGATGCTGGGGAAATCCTTGTTCAAGAAGGCTAGTTGATAAAATGGTTTTAGGGATCGGCATTGATATCATTGAAATAGACAGGGTAGAAAAGGCTCTGGCAAGGCGTAAAGGTTTGCTGAGGCGGCTATTTACCCAACAGGAGATCGCCTACTGCAATAGGCGGGGGAGGGCTGCGGCCTCTTTAGCTGCCCGTTTTGCAGCCAAGGAGGCTGTCAGGAAGGCCTGCAGTGCTGTGATCCCTGATAGGCTGTTTCCTTGGCGGGAGATTGAAATCGCTATGGAGGGGGAACGGCCCCAAGTAAAACTGTTGGGCAGTAGTGCAGTTGAGGCGGAAAAGAGGGGGATTGCTGAGCTGCTGGTGAGCCTGAGCCACAGCAGAGATTACGCCTGTGCCTCTGTCGTGGCCCTTGGGAAGGCAGCCGGTCCTAAGATTTAAAGAGAAGGTGAGTGGCCATGCGGCTTGTCAAAGCGGCCCAGATGCGGGAAATGGATCTGGACGCCACAAGGAGATACAGTATTCCCAGTTTGATTTTAATGGAAAACGCTGGTCTATCCATAGTGCAGGTGATCATGCAGCGCTTTCTTGGCGAAGAAGTGCAGGGTAAAAGGGTTTTTATTATCGCTGGCCCCGGGAATAATGGGGGGGACGGTTTTGTGGTAGGGAGGCACCTGTTTAATAAGGGCGCTTTTGTGAGTTTTTTAATTACTGTTCCACCTGATAACTATCAGGGGGATGCCGCTGTTAATTTAAAGATTGTCCAAGATATGGGATTGCCCTGCATTGTGCTGCAGCCTGATAATTTGGACTGTGTTGCTGTTGAATTAGAAAAGGCTGACCTCGTTGTGGATGCTCTTTTTGGAACAGGGTTTAAGGGAGTCCCCCGGGAACCTATTGCCTCCTTAATCAGAATGGTAAATGAGGCTGGAAAACCGGTTATCGCTGTAGACATCCCATCAGGTATGGAAGCTGATACAGGACGGATAAGCGGTGATTGCATCCGGGCACAAGCTACAGTGACCATGGGAATGCCCAAGTTGGGGCTGTACCTTGATCCTGGTGCACAGTACACTGGAGAGGTTATTGTAGGGGATATTTCATTCCCTCCTGAGCTGAAGAGCCAAGAAGGTGGGGATTACTATCTGATTGATGAAAAAATGGTAGCAGAGATGCTGCCTGAACGGCACCCTACCAGCCATAAAGGGGACTTCGGTCATGTGGCTGTCATCGGTGGCACAAGAGGCTATACCGGTGCAGTTGTTTTAGCCAGCAATGCCGCTCTGCGCAGTGGAGCGGGGTTGGTGACTGCCATTATTCCAGAATTGTGCTACCCTATTGTTGCGGTGAAACTTACCGAAGCTATGACCTTCCCGGCCCGGGGGACTGAAAAGGGCGATTTTTCCAGTTCAGCTCTGGAATCCATCAAAGGGATTTTGCAGAGAGCTACAGTTGCTGCTATAGGCCCAGGGCTGGGGCAGGAAGAGGAAACAGCAGACTTTCTGGAAGATCTTTTGAAAAATCTCGATATACCGGTAGTGCTCGATGCCGATGCTCTCAACATCATTGCCAAGAGGAGGCATTTGTTGTCAGATCAAGCTCTCTCTAAACAGAGAAGGAATTGGGTGCTTACCCCCCACCCAGGTGAAATGGCCCGCCTCTGTGATACAACAATTGCTGCGGTACAGGAGGACCGGGTAGGGGTTGCGGCAGAAGCCAGCAAAAAATGGGGTGTGGTTCTGGTTCTCAAAGGAGCACATACGGTTATTGCAGGCCCTGAGGGTCCTATTTATATCAACAGCACCGGAAATCCAGGATTGGCTTCCGGTGGCACCGGTGATGTACTGGCAGGTCTGATCGCTTCATTTTTGGCACAGGGTTTGGATCCTTTACAGGCGGCTGTCTGTGGGCCCTTTATTCATGGTTGGGCTGCGGATCGGATAGCTAAGAGGTCAGGAGAGGCTGGGTTGATCGCCGGAGATCTGCTTGCTGAGATAGCTCAAGTGATCGAGTCACTCAATGTTTTGAAACGGAGGGGCGGTTAAATGGGGAGACCCGTTTGGGCAGAGATCGATCTCGATGCTCTCAAGAATAATGTGCAGGAGATGCGCCGCATAACAGACCAAAATGCACAGTTGATGGCTGTTGTCAAAGCCAACGGCTATGGGCATGGGATTGAGCAGGTAGCAAGAACAGCTCTTCAGAGCGGGGCGACCTGGCTGGGTGTGGCTCTTCTGCAGGAGGCTGTTTTGCTGCGTGAAAAGGGGATCACTGCTCCCATCTTAGTTCTGGGTTATACACCGGTGGGTGATGCTGATGAGGTCATTAACCATAACATCAGCCAGACCATTTTTACTGTTGAAGATGCCCAAACCTTTGCGGCTGCTGCTCTCCGGCTCGGTAAAAAAGCAAAGGTGCATATCAAGATTGACACAGGTATGGGCCGGTTGGGTTTTTGCCCGCAGGGGGATACTTTGGATAAAATCCGCAGTTTGTCGCAGCTGCCAGGCCTGGATATAGAAGGAATCTTCACCCATTTTGCCACAGCTGATGATGCCGATAAAGCATTTGCTGAAGAGCAGTTTATGAAGTTTCAGCAGTTGCTGAAACAGCTGGCTGCACACCATATCTATATTAGGTGGCGGCATTGTGCCAATTCCGCCGCAGTGATAGATCTCCCCTATGCCCACCTGGATTTAGTGCGCCCGGGGATCGCTCTTTATGGATACTATCCCTCCCCTTATGTTAACCGTCAGGTGAAGCTGCTTCCGGTTATGTCTTTAAAGGCCAGGGTGGCTTTTGTTAAAGAGGTAACAGAGGGTTGCAGTATCAGTTATGGCAGAAAATATATTGCTAAGAAGAAAACAATTATTGCCACAATCCCTTTGGGATATGGGGACGGATATTCCAGGTTGCTCTCTAATCAGGGGGAGGTGCTGATCAGGGGTAAGCGTGCTCCTGTTGTGGGTCGTGTATGTATGGATCAGCTGATGGTTGATGTGGGTCATATACCTGATGTACAGCAGGGGGATGAGGTTGTGCTTTTGGGCAGGCAGGAGGGAGAAGAGATCACTGCTGATGAATTGGCTGGGAAACTGGGGACCATCAGTTATGAAGTTCTCTGTAGGATCAGTGAACGAGTTCCACGGGTCTACCTGTGTAAAAATGATAATGGTTAATTCTGAGGTGATATCCTTTGTGGCAGATATGCTCACACAGCACCATGGTAACTGAAGCGATAGGCCGGGAACTGGGAAAGCTTCTCAGCCCTGGTGATATTATCTGCCTTACAGGTGAACTGGGGGCAGGGAAAACAGTGTTAGTGCGGGGTATCGCCTCTGGCCTTGATGTTAAGGAGCCTGTTTCCAGTCCAAGTTTTTTGATTATCCAGGAATATCAGGGTAAATACCCGGTTTTCCACTGTGATTTTTATCGCCTGGGATCTTACCAGGAATTAGTGGATATTGGATGGGAAGAATACTTTCATAGAGGTGGCGTTATCCTTGTTGAATGGGGTAATCTGATACCTGAGGCCTTTCCTGCTGATTTTCTGGAAGTGAAAATCCAACATACAGATGCGGAAACAGGCCGCCTTCTACGATTTTTCCCAAAAAGCCAACACTATAGAACTATTGTTGAGGAGTTGTCAAAAAGATGCGGATCCTGGGAATAGAAACATCCACCCCAGTGGTTTCTATTGCTGCTGCAGAGGATGGCCAGGTATTGGGAGAGTTTTCTTTAACCACCAAGCAGGGGCATATGGAGTACCTGCTTCCATTGATTGATCAACTTTTGACCAGCCTCAAACTATCGGTCAGAGACCTTGATGGGTATGCTGTGTCAGTGGGGCCCGGTTCTTTTACATCACTCAGGGTGGGCCTTGCCACCTGCAAAGCACTGGCACATGCCGCTAATAAACCTGTTGCGGAAGTTCCTACTCTGGATGTTCTTGCCTGGGGTCTGCAGGGAACAGAAGGACTGATCTGCCCGATGATACCTGCCCGCCGAGATGAAGTCTATACTGCCGTTTATGTAAGCACCTCTGATGGAATAAAACGGTTGAGCGGTTATTTGGCTTTAAATCCGAAGGATCTGGTAGAGCGCTTGCGCGGGCAGCTACGGGCTAAGATAACCTTTACAGGTGAAGGAGCACAGCTATACCGGGATCTCCTGCAGCAGGGCCTTAAAGACAATGCTGTATTTGCTGACCCTGCTCGTATTTGGCCCCGGGCGGGTTTTACAGCAATTATAGGCACAAAAATATTGGATGAAAAGGGAGGTAAAGAGCCCGGGGCGGTGCAGGCGCTTTATGTCAAACCACCAGCTATTCGCTGCCGGAGGTCATGATGGAAGAGGTTAATAATGGGGTTTTTATACGCTTTATGGAGAAAGGTGATATAGAAGAGATTATGCTGATCGAAAAGTGCTCTTTTCCTGCCCCTTGGTCAGCAAAGGCCTTTCTTAATGAACTCCAAAATAAGTTTGCCAGGTATTTTGTGCTCGTGGAACAGGGGAAGGTAATTGGCTATGCAGGGATGTGGTTGTTTGCCCGGGAATCCCATATCACTACCATTGCGGTTCACCCCAACTATAGAAATCAGGGTTATGGCAGGATGCTGATGAATTTTTTAATTGAATATTCCCGGCAAGAAGATGTTGATACCATGATCCTGGAGGTCAGAACATCCAATATCCCTGCCATAAAGCTTTATTCCAGCCTTGGCTTCAAAAAGATCGGCATACGCAAAAATTATTATTTAGAAACCCAGGAGGATGCCATTGTTATGCTGCGTAAATTTAATGAGGAGAACTGAATAGGGGAGGATGAGAAAGTTGCAGATTAGGGGTGTTGTGGACCGCATTGAAGGGGATAAGGTCATAGTTTTACTTACTGACGAAGGGATAGTGGTGCACTGGCCGCGGCAGTTTTTTCCTGATGTGAATGAAAGCGATCTGGTCTGTTTTGATGTCAAAGTGGAGGTACCTGCCAGTGAAGTTAAGAAAATGTCACCGAAGAGCCTTTTAGAACGGATCGCCTGGCACCCTGATTATTAATGATTGTTACTGCACATAATACCAGAGATGACTTCTATAAGGAGGTGGCTCTGGTTGGATAATAAAAAGATTAAAGTGGATCAAGGCAAAAGAAAGGTTAAACGGGTAGATAAAGAGTGGTCCGAAGACACTGAGAACAACCCCGATGACCTGGAAATTTATGATGATGAGGATGTATAGCCTTTTTTAAGGGAGTAAGGAGAAATGCCAGTTACCTGGATATTAGGTATTGAAACAAGTTGTGATGAAACTTCTGCAGCTGTAGTTGGAGATGGCAGTGTTATTGCCTCCAATGTTATCTCCTCTCAGATTGCTGTCCACCGGCAATATGGTGGGGTTGTTCCTGAGGTTGCCTCACGGCAGCATCTGGATAGAATAACAATTGTGGTAGAGAAAGCATTACAAGATGCGGGCATCGGTTTTGGTGACCTGGACGGCATAGCTGTAACTGTTGGCCCTGGCCTGATTGGTGCTCTGCTGGTCGGGGTAGCAGCGGCTAAAGCATATTCCTATTATTTGCAAAAACCACTTCTCCCTGTACACCACCTGGAAGCACATCTATATGCTAATTTCCTTGCCCATCAGGACTTAAAGCCTCCCTTCATCTGTCTTGTGGTTTCCGGTGGCCATACCAGCCTGGTTCTACTGAAGAGCCACCTGGAATATGAGATTTTGGGGGCTACAAGGGATGATGCGGCAGGGGAGGCCTTTGATAAAATCGCACGGGTATTGGGCCTTCCCTATCCGGGAGGGCCGGCTTTAGAGGAGTTAGCCAGTCATGGTGACCCTGAAGCAATAAACTTCCCCAGAGCCTGGCTGGGGGAAAATAGTTTAGAGTTCAGTTTCAGTGGACTGAAAACCGCAGTTTTGAATTATTTAAAGAATTGCGAAAAAGGTGGGGTCAGCCCCAACCTTCCCGATGTGGCAGCAGCTTTCCAGGCAGCGGTTGTAGAGGTGCTGGTGGAAAAAACTATTAATGCTGCAAAACAAACCGGTATCAAAGATCTATGTCTTGCCGGAGGTGTTGCTGCCAACTCCACACTGCGCAGACTGTTTCAAAAAAGGGCTGAAGAGGAGGGACTCTCTTTTTACTATCCTGAAAAGATATTGTGTACAGATAATGCAGCAATGGTAGCCTGTGCCGGTTATTATCACTATCTGGCCGGGCATTTCGCCGATCTCAAGCAGGAAGCCTGCGCTAATTATCCCCTTACCTGAAAAAGGTGCAATATCCCTTTTCGCTCATTTGTTCCGGGTGTTTATATGTTGATAATTTGACTGAGATATGTGATTCTATATGTTGACATAACAGAATAAGTTTCAGTTAATATTGGGGATAATTTTAGTTTTCGATTAAATAACCGATAATATTGTATACAATAGCTGTGGATAAACCTGTGGATATGTGGATTATTGTAATAAAAATCAAATATTTTTAATTTGAGGCGGTGTGTATGCGGCCAGTTTTGTTTGAAATTGGAAATCTGTCAATTTATAGTTACGGTTTTTTTGTGGCTTTGGGTATTGCTGTGGCAACTCTGTGGATGATATATCAGAGCAAAAAATGGGGTAAGTCTCCTGATATTGTGCTGGATTGTGTTCTCATCGCTGTGATCAGTGGTGTTATTGGGGCACGCTTATTCTATGTTTTCCTTTATGAAGCTGATTATTACCTTGCC